>CBDDXH010000034.1:0-11590 GCA_965235125.1 Pelagilacustribacter hypolimneticus (SeqCode)
ATCACTTTATCATTTAAATGTTTAAAACTTTATTTATTTTTTCTCTACTTTTTTCTATATAGTAAGCTCATGATTGAAAAATTTAACGGCATTTTCTATTTTATAATATTTCTTATTCACTTTGCAGGACTTGGTCTTTACGCTTATCAACTAATTGTAAATACAGAAAAATTTAGAGAAAAATTTGCAATCGATGTAACTGCAACATCGACCATGCGAATGTTAGGCGGGATGTTAATTGGGGTATTTTTAATGGCACTTTATATTCTTTTTGTAAGACCCAATGGTGTGCAGGGAACTTGGGCTTTTTTTAACTTGGTATTTGTGCAAAATTTTTGTGTGTTATTAGTTAATGCTTATACTGTTTTGATAGATAAAACTGGAGTGAGGAGTAATTCTATAGAGGCAGTGATTGCGCCTTTTGTATTTACGGTGTTGATGGCGATCCTTATTTATGGATTGTCGGATAAAATTTATATTTATTAGTACCTACTAAGCAGTCAAAGCAGTTAAAGCCTTCAGAGCCTTCTCAGGAACATTGGAAATTATAAGTAAGCAAAAATAACAAAAACTTTAAGGGTAAAATTTATTAAAGAAGCAAAAAAATTAGATTTTAGAATTGGTATTTTAGAGTGGCATGGGAAAGTAAGTGATGAAGAAAAAATTAACTACGCAGCTTAACTTAAGAAAAAGTTATCAACTTATCCACCTTAAATTAAAAAAAATTTTTATATAATTTTTGTAAATTTAAATTAAAAGAAAAAAATAACTTAACAATCGAGTATTTATGAGTTCAGAAATAAGTGAAAAAAAACTTTTTGCAAATAGAATGAATGCAAAAAAAAGTACCGGTCCAAGAACCGCAAGTGGCAAAGCAAGATCATCTATGAATTCTTTAAAATACGGCTTAAATGCCAGTAAATTTATTATTAAAGATGAATTAGTAGAAGAATTTGAGGAGTATAAAAAAGGTATATTAAAAACATTAAATCCTGAAAATTTTTTACTTTACGATATCGCTTTACAAATTGTTTTTTGCGGCTGGAATTTTAGAAGATATCAATTTCTTCAAAGTAAAATTTTAAATATTAAAAATTTAAAAGAAGTTGCTATGCCTTACCAAGGGCCTATCAGAGTTTCCTGGATTGACCCAAGTTATATGAAAGAAAAAGAACTAAACGAAGCCAAAAAAGATAAGGATAATATTGAAAATTACCAAAATATAATGGGGAAAAGTAGTTTTAAAGATTTTAACGAACCCACCGATAATGAAGATCTTGGCAAAATTGAAGAAGGACTACCCAACGATCTTTGGGGAGTGGGCTCAATATTTAAACTTAGTTTAATGGAAAAAAGAGCGGTTGCTACCTTTCATCGTTTGGTAAATTCTTACTTTGATTTCGAAGAAAGAATTAGAATTAGAAAAAAAAAATAAAAATATTCTTGATTTTTATTTATCCTTATTAAAATGGTCAATTAATTTTTCCTTATTTAACAAAGCATCTAAATTTTGATCTGTTTGAGTGATAGTATTTTTTTGATTTATATTTTCAATTTTTTTTAATCCATTAATTTTTTTATTTATATTAAAAATAACGAAGCCAATAATCGAGCAGATAATAACTAAATTTTTAATAATATAAGAAACTTTTATTTCAAATTCTTTTATCGAAATTCGCTGAACATACTCAATATAAGATAGATATTGGCTATGAAGATATATTGTAAGACAAAGTATTAAGGTCAAATAAAATAGTGAATATAATTTAGGTTTAATCCAAAAAAAAATTCTTCCAAAAATAAATTGTTTAGTAAGAACTTTTGCAAAAAAATTTAGCATTTAAAATATATTAACTCCTAAAAGTAAAAGGAGGAAAGTTAATGATCTATTTCGATAATCATTTAATATTTTTTTTTCTTCTTGAGCGATAAAAGACTCGAGCTCTTCAATTGAAAAATCTGAAGTTTTCTTTTGTAAGAGTAAAAGCTTATTTTTAAATAGGCTAATTGCTTTCTTTCTTACGTGCATTTTAAAATTATCTTTAATATAATTTTTTTTTAAAATTAGTTTTTCAATCATTTTAATTTAAATTTTTATAAAGTTGGCAGCTTTTTTTTAATTTTAAATATGATGGAAATGCACCTAAACTATTTTCGTAAGAGAATTTATTGGTACCTAATGGAAATAGTAATAATTCAGAATAATAAGATCCTGTAGATAGATAATAATTTTTTATATAACCAGCGATAGAATTTTCAAATTTGTAATCTGAAGTTTCAACCGCGCATTCTTTGACAAGACCAACAAAAGTATCAATTTTATTTAAATATTGAAATTTTTTACTTTTATTATCGTACTCAAATATTGAGTTTATATTGCCTTGTTTAACTATAAAAATTTTTTTTTCGTTATTTAAATCAAAGATAAATTCTACATCTTCATTGTAAAATTGAATATTTGAATATGAATTAGTTTGATAAATTAAGCAAAATGTTAAAATAATCGCTAGTTTTGCCATATATCCTCCGTTGATTTTACATCTCCAGAATGTGTTTCATATTGAAATTGCTCAGCAATTGCATCTATAAAATCTAATTTTGCATTTTCTATTCCCTCATCATTTAAATTGTAGAAAGCAGTTTTGGGAAAAGAATATTTTTTAATTTCTAAGCACTTAAATTTAGGGTTAATAGACAATGTTGTTGTTGAAAAATTATTATAAACGATAAATTTTCCTTCATTCTTAATAAAATTAATATCAATTAAATCGTCAAATGATTTTCCCTCGTTTAAAAAATTAATTAAAGTATTTGTATTTTTTTTAAACTCTTCATCAATAATTTTTTCAAATTGATTAAAAAATATTTGCATTTCTTTTTGAATATTTTTTCTCCATTCCGCTTTTATGGCCCTTGTTCTTAAAATTTCGTTAATTTTTTTTTTTATATATGTTTTCATCATAGTTTTATAAAAGTGTTATATTTATAAATCTTTGGAAAAAATTTACTTCTTCCTAATAACTTTATTTTTTTATTTATAAATGCATAAGTAAAATAGAAACTAATTCCTTTTTCTTCGTCATGTACTTTTTCTACTCTTATTTCGATATTATTAAATTTTTCTAAGTATTTATTAATTTTAATAATATTAGTGCCCATTAATGAATTACCCTTTCTTCTTTTTCCTCATTAAAATTATTCATTTGGCAAAAAGCACAGTCCTCAGAAAGAGATTCTTTGCCTAGATGAAAGGGGCCAATATGTGCGATTTCTTTTATAGTTTTAATTTTTCCTTGGCCTTTGCATATTGGACAATTTTTATTTACTATTTTATCAATCATTTTCTTTTTCCTCTTCTTTTTTATTTTTTTTATCCTGAATTCTATCGAGCATAAGACTCATGTAGTGGCCATAACTTACAATAATAATAATGAAGGCACTTTTAATCATGCTACGATCACCAATTTGAGAACCTAAGGCAACATAGTAAATTCCAATTCCATTAAAGATCCAGAATAAAAATTCAGAAAATACTGGTGTTTCGCCGAAAATTTTGAAGTGCAAAAACATTATTACTAAGCTGAATGCTGCAATAGCTTCAAATAAAAGCAATGGCATAGTTAGTATACTCAGTTTGGCCTCCTCATATCTGAACTTGATATCTTTTCAAATTCTTTAGAAAATTTTTTTCTTTGTTTTACAATTTCTTTATCATCCCATTGGTGAACAACATCGATAAAGTTTTCATCACCAAGATCGTCATTTATTAAATGTTCATCAAATTTTATTTGAACTGGAAGAGAAAAATTTACTATTTGACCACTAATTACACCCTGGCCATTTCCAAGATTTGGCAGTTGTTTAGCATCGTCATTGTCAAAGTTTTCAAGAATATTTTTAATAAACCTTTGATCTCTTTCGTTTTTTACTCTGAAAATTACATGACTATTGCATTGTGAAACAATTGTTTCATCTAATCTATAAGGCCTTTGTGATACAAGCATTAAACCTGTTCCAAATTTTCTTCCTTCAGTAATAACTTTTCGAACTGTATCAACAGATGGAATTCCATCTTTATCCTCAGCGCGCGATGGGATAAAATTATGCGCCTCTTCAATTACAGTCATAAAAGGTGGAATCTCCCCTGTGTTTTCCGCTCGATGCTTAAATAAAGTATCCATTAGTATAGATACAATTGCTCCAGCAGGTAAAGTCTCATAACCTTTTAGATAAAGTATTGATAATTGAGATTTACATATTATTTTTTCAGGCTCAGAGGATGAGTCTGGTAATTCATCAAATTTTAAATGAGGTAAATTGTTTCTATGTCTAAGATTAGTTTGTTCCATATTATTTAATCTTTTTAAAACATGTTTTAAACTTCTTGTAACAACGTACATGGTTGCAGCTTTTACATGATTAAAACTTGTGCCATTCTTTTTTGCGTTGCGATCATCAGTACAAGCCTCAGAGTATTTGATGAGTTTTTTTATATAGTTACAAAGTGTTCCGCTCTCATACTCAACTTTACCTAACATTGAGTTTAAAAAATCATTTTGTGGTTCAGTAAGTGATTTGCCTAATTTTTCAATAAGCGTGTAAATAATCTCTTTATCACCTGAACTTACAGTTAAATTTGGGTAAAATAATTTAACATGATTATCTGGAAAATATTTTTTAGCTTTACTTACAAAGCCTAGGTAATCACCATGAATATCAATAATCAAAATTGGATATTGTTTTTTCATTAATTCAGAGACTGCACGACGAACCATCACGGTTTTGCCAGATCCTGACATTCCAGTAATTAAAATATGCCTAGAAACCATGTTGTCCGTATCAACGAAAATATCCACGTCTTTCCTTGCTGTTAGGTTACCTACATACATTGGATGTTTGGATCCAAGATCAGATGCAAGTAATTTCTGAACTTCATTGCTTGATGGGTAATTAACGCTAGCTGCTGGATTTACCGGATAACTTAGTGTTTTAAGTTTTAGTTTTTCTTTATCATTGATATGTGTATAGCCTAATATTTGTACACGACAGATTAACTCATCTTTTGTCATTGGTAATATTGTATTTCGAATATCAATATCTTCATTGGTTAACTCTTGAGCGGCTTCATTTGGAAAAAACATATTAGACCGATTAATACTCATAATTTTCCCCCAGACTTTTACTGTTATAATTTCACCTTCATCGTTAGGAATTTTTGTATCAGTTGTTACAATATCACCTTTTTTTGCTTTAAAATTTTTAAGACAGAAATTGTACTGATCAATATTTGTTTCGCCTAAAACAATTCCAATTGAAGAAAATGATTTATTTTTTTTATCAAGCATTATCTGAATCCTCCGGCCATAGGTCTATTCTTCCAAGTTCTACCTTTTTTAGATAATATTTTTACTGCAGCAGAAATTGCACTTTGATCAGAACCTTTTAATGCCTCTTTAAGTCTAAAAGTTGCATAACAAGTTCTTGATGCTTTACCTAACCACTTAGGAATACGTGCAAATTTATCAACAACATCTAAACCAACTGGAAAACCATAATTTGGCAAAAGTTTAGATGTTGCCAAAATATATTCAAAATCAATTTCTAAATTTTTAGGATTATGTAAAGATTCAATTCTTATTGGAGCTTGTTGACCATTTACTTTTAAATAACCCATATAAACATCTGGAAATTTTTTAATAATTTGTTCCCATTCACTTCCAGGTAAAAACCCAAATCCAAAGGATTGTTTTTGAACTGATAAAGGTTTAACAGCTTGATTTTCTTCAAGAATTATTTCAAGTAAAATTGGATCTGATAATTTATATCGTTTTAATGTTGCGATAGTTTGCTCAAAGTTAGTATTAGATATTAAATTTTTCTTTTTGCAGTTAAATAGAAAATTTCTCAAAAAAATACTTGAATGAGTATTTTCAACTATTCCGTATATTGGGTATTCGATGTTTTTAATACACTCCAAAGTTTTTAAATATATATTAATAAAATGCCTGTCTTTGTTGTCCATTTTCATATTAGCAGTAAAAGGCAACATTTGTTCCACAGCAAATTTAGTAAATGATGGAAAATCTGGAGAAGTAAAAGGCATTGCAGTTGCCTCTACTGGTCCATGTAAAAAGCAGTAAGATAATTTTCTTTTAAGAAGAATATGTTTAACTATAGTTGCACTCTCAAAAATAATTCGAGCAGCATCCTTTTTTTTATTTAATAACTGATCATCTTCGAATGGGTCATCTGAAACTTCATAAAGTTCATTTTTTGGATCATATAAATCCCCAACAAAAACCATAGATTCTTCATATAATTCTCTGTTTTTTTCAGCTGAAGAGGGATTTACTATGTAGCTGCCTGCTCGGATACTTAAAGGTGCAGAACTAAAAATTGATGCTTTATCAATTCCTCCATCCACAAAACAAGAGGTAAAATTTTTAGCTTTTTGCCAAAATTCTTTTGGTTGATATTGAATATTAATTATCATTTTTTCAGCATCCAAAAGTTTTTTTATAGTCTCACACACATTTTTTACAACTTGCAGATAGTTTTTTTGAACATCAGATGATGCGGTAATTGATGAATTAATAAAACTTCTAAATAGAGATGGATTTTGATTATTATTTTTTTGATCAATCATTATATTTTTTTCCCTGTGTAATATTCAATTTTTGTTCCACGTACATTAACTCTAATATGCAAAGGTTTTTTAAATCTAGAATAATATTTTTTTGTTAGTTTTGATAAAAAATTTTGTGTCATATATCTATTTCTAAAATTTTTAAAATGAATTTTAGTTAAATTATTTCTTTCAGAGTTGGCGGAGAAAGACGACGGATAACGTTTACGGAGAGAAAGGTAGGAGATGTTATCCGACGCACGGTTCATTACTGGTGACCGACACCAACTCTTATTCGAAGTATTGTACCTCCTGTTGTTAAATTTAGTTGTCATAGATTTCAGATATGCTTAAATTTTTTATATTCAAATTTTTTTTTATATATTTAGAATAAATATCAAATTCTTCATTAGCAATTTGTCGTATTCTTTCTAAACTTAAATTATATTTTTGTGAAAAAAATTTTAAGGTTTTAACTTCATCTTTTTTATCAAAAAAATTATTTGCTATTTTGTTAATAAGTATTTCTTTTTTTATAGGATTTAATTCTGATATGTATTTATTAGTGATCTCTTTGAGATTTTTTTCAATTATAAATTTAGAAAGTTTATTGTCTTTATTATTAATTGAATTTTCGTAGTCTTCTATTGTATCTTTTAATAAGAAATCACTATTATTAATTTTTTCGTCTAAAGAAAAAACCTTATTTGTAAAAAAATTATTTTTTTTATTTGTGGAGCAATAAAATTCTTTTCTGGTTTGCGTATTGTCGTTAATTTTACCAAATAATTGACTTGTGTTATTTTTGTATACTAATTCTTGTAGTTTATAATTTAAGTATGGTATTGCAAAATCATTGAAACTTTCAAATTTTTTTATATACGGTATATTATTTTTGTCTTTAGATTTTAAATATTTTTCGGTAGCTACCCAAAGTATTAATAACGCCTCTTGTTTTAAATCATCGTTGTAGACTTTGCTTCCCGTCTGATATTTATAATTATTTTTATCCCCGTGATTTTTATTGTTAAATTTATTAATTATATTTTGAAATAATAAATTTTTAGTTTTGTTTGATTTTGGTTTTTTATGCTCGCAACTCTTAAGTATTAAAAAATTACTTAAAAGCTGATTTCTTAGATAAAATTCATTTATAAAATGAATACTAACACTTTTACTAAGCGAAATTTTGTTTAAATCAGCGGTGGGCAGCTCACCTATTTTAGCAATGTTTGTCATATCCATTGCTGCCGGACATAGAATAAAATTAATTATTATAAGTCTTAGAGTTTAGATATGCTCTTTTTTATTAAAAACAATAAAAAAAAATGTATATTTTTCAACGATTTAACTATAATTTATGATTGTAAAAATTATATTTTATAAATTGGTGCCGTTTGTTCCAATCTGTTTAATTTATCATTAATTTCATCACGAATTTCAAGATCTTCAAGGGCTAATCTTCTACTTCCGGAAGCCATAAATTTTGTTGAGAAGTTGAAAGGCCTTGAAATAAAAACGATATCAGATTTATCTAAATTACTTTTGTAAGTTGAAATTATTCTTCTTTCGTAAAATAAATCTTTATCATATTTAAAGAATTTGAATTTAGAATTTTTAGTAATTTCTATGATTTCCCTTATTTTATCCCTAAAAAAAGAAAATTCTTTTGGATATTTTTCCTTACCATGCTTAGCAAAATCATCAATTTTTCTTGGCCCAGTAGTATATGTTATAAAATTTATTAAACGATCTTTAGATATTTTGCTATAAAATGAAAAAGTACTTTTCCACTCATCAGGATATTTTTGAACAGTTCTATCATACTTTTTTTTAGGATCTACTATCGCTTCCCAATATTCTTTTCCAAAAACATGGTCAATTATATGAATTGTATCGCAGTGTTTGGCAATTGATTTAAAACAATCAAATAATTTTTTATAATCACTATCATTTGCTTGATTGTTTGTTTTAGACCAAAAATGTAATTTAGAAATTTTATTTTTAAGTTCTTCATCAAAATTATATTTTAATAAATTATCAATTGTAACTAAACTAGTATTATTTTTTTTATTTATTTTTTCATTAGTACCAATAAAAATTATGTCACTTTGGTCTTCAGGAATATGTTTAAATGATATTGAAGTGGAATTATAAATTCTTTGTTTAAATTGATGTATAAATTGAGAGTCATTTATTTTATTAGAATATTTATTATAAATTATATCAAAACTTTCAATACTTTGATTTAGTATCAAATTTTTTTTTTGAAAAAATAATTCATTTATAATAGAAAATATTTTAAATTTTTCTTCAGAATTATAAAGTTCAAGAATAAATTTTTCGGTAAAAGAATATGTAAAAATCATTAACTAAGTTCTTCTAGGCGTTCAGCAAATATATTATCCTTCCAAGAAGTTGTGTATCTTCCTTTTTCATCAATTTTAACTTCTTTGACAATTGATTTATTTTTTATTTTAGTTATATAATTTATGGATACATCTTTGTTACTTAGGACGCCTTTTCTAATAAGTTTTAGAACTCTTAATAAAAAGTCTTCACTGTGAGTTTCAAATATAAATTGATTATTTCGGCTTGTAGCCGACGTAACAATAAGCTCAATAATGTCTGCCTGAAGTTTAGGATGCAAGTGAATCTCAGGCTCTTCGCAAAGGAAAATTTTATTTTCAGCAGTCAAGCAATCAATTATTAGCGGTAGGAAAACTGAATAACCCTGTCCTACATGAGTTCTTTTAATTTCAAATTTTTTATTATTAGGGACAAATACAATATTAAAATAATTGCCTTCAGGCCTAATTTTTATTGAGTAATCGACCTTTAGTGTTTTGAACCATGAATTAATTTGGTCAATATTCTTTTTTCTACTTAACAAATCAACCATGTTTTCAGAATTCCAGCCAACATAATCTTTTCGAATATTAGTAATATTAAATCTTTCTGGTAAAGAATTCGTTATTTGTATTGCTTTAATTTTAGATAAACCATTTTTAATTAAATCCTCCATAAAAATATTTTCCATTGAAAAATGTTCTAACTTTAACTTAGGATCTACTTCATAAAGATTTAATAATTCTATAAGCATATTTATTTTATATTTTCCGCTGTTTTCCCAATTAGTAAATCGATCATTAAATTTTGTATTAATATTCTTAAATTTACCTTTATAAAATTTTAATTTACTAAATTTATAAATAAAATCATTTTTAAAATATTGAACAAAATTATTTTTGTTTTTACTCTCTTTGCTTTTTAAATAAGTTAATAGTGAATGAGAATTAATTATATTCTCTTTAGAAGCGTAACCAAAAAAAATTTCAAAGAAGTCATAAATATTTTTTATTTTGTTTATTTCACGAATTATATCTTTGCTATTAGAGTATTTCTTTTTAATTTCGTTAATTTTATTTGCTAAATTACGTTCTTCATGAAATTTAGCGGCAAAATCTAATAAAAAATTTTTTTCTTTATTATTTTTAACATTTTTTAAAATTTCAAGTGAGGTTTTATTACTTGTAGACTTTTCTGAAATTTTTTTTAAAATATTTAAAATTGCATTTTTATAATCAATATTAATTAATTGAAATTTATCATGAATTTTCTCAAAATATTGTGAATCAATATTTTTCGTTTCAGTATTTAAATCATAGTAATACGGTTGAAAACTCCCAGAGAGAATAGGCTCTCTATTTCTATTATCTCTGTCATATTCTAATAATTTAAATTCTTCAGATTTAATATTTAAAAAGTTAGTTTTTGTTAGTGAGGATTTTATCCCAAGATAATGTGATCTATGTTTATTATCCTCATAATCTTTTTTTTTCGAAACAGTTAATTCTTTTAAAATTACTTCACTTTTTTTTGGAAAATCCTTAGGAAAAAAATTTTTTTTAAATTGATAGCAATATTTCAGCCCCGCAGTAAGTGTAATGTCCCTTTGTCTTCTAGCGAAATCTACGCCAATTGTTAGATCGTTTTTAATATTTTGATTTGAAATAATTTCTTTATATTCCGTATCAAAATTTATTCCACTGTCTCTATCATTTGCTATAGGATTGAAAGGGGTAAAGTATTGATTGCTATTACTTTGATTAAACAATCTGATTGCTTGTAATATTGAGCTTTTTCCAGAGCTATTTTTTCCGAATATTAGATTTATTTTTGGTTTAAAATTTACTTCAGTTTGATCATAAAAACCTTTAAAATTTTTTAAATATAACCTAGATAAAGTTGTATTAATTTTTTTAAAACGATCTAATAATTTAAGTTTATTTTTTTTCATTTAATTATAGATATGTGTAATTTTTCTTTAATCTAAAAATAGTTGAAATAACAATTATTGAGCATATCAATTAGTTATGTCTATTATAACAAATATAATTTTAGTCGTAATTTTAATTTTACTAGTGTTTATCGCTTTTAAATTGTTGTTATTTTTAAATAAAAGCGCTCAAAATGCTGAATTTGATACAAAAATTAATGAAAATCGGGTCAAAGATATAAATGATAATTTAAATTCACTTAAAGATAATTTTAATGTTTTAAATAAAGAAGTTGTTAAAGAGATGGCGTCAGCTTTAACAAAAGTTGATGAAAAGGTTGGAGTTTTCAATTCTCAAGTTGAGACTTTAAATAAAAGCCAAGAAAACTTTAGTAGAATATTATCTGGTGTTAAGCAGTATGGAGTGTTGGCAGAGTTTTCTTTAGCGGCGTTAATTAAAGATTTACTTCCAAGTTCGCAATATATTTTAAATTATAAACCAAATCCTGAAGAGACTAAAGATATAGTTGAATTTGGAATTATACTTCAGAACGGTATTGTTTGTTGCGTCGATAGTCATTGGCCAATTGAAAAATATAAAGCAATTGATGATGCATTTACTAATAAAGATAAAGATGCTCTAGCAATTGCAAAAGATGAATTAGCAAAAGCATTTAGAGATAAAG
>CBDDXH010000035.1:0-11575 GCA_965235125.1 Pelagilacustribacter hypolimneticus (SeqCode)
AAAAATATTTTTTATTCATTTTTATTATTTAATATTTCTTGGATAAATAAGCACACTTGCCCCATCACGAAAAAATTTATCTGTTTTATCTACCCTCAAATCACCAACTATAAAAGTTTGTGTTTGATTTGTTTTATGAACATCACCGTTGCTGATACTTGAAAAAAGTATCGCTATTCTTAAATAAGCCGCCTGATTAGCAAGTGAGGAAGGTAATTCCACTCCTGAAGAACTGAAAGGTGTAACTTTAAATGCCTCTAAACCTTGCCCTGCTATTATTTGATAATCATAAAATCCTGCAAGACCGCTATATGTATGATCGTTATCATTGTAACATTCAGGAGTTAAACATTTAGTTAGTCTTTTCTTAAAAAAACTATCTTTAGTTTGTGGATTGATAAGGTTATCATCACGAGCTAGGGCATATGAAACTCTAACTCTTGTAGGTGCACTATTAACTACCCCCCTCTCTCTATCTTGATCATAAATAACATCTAAAACATCTGAGCTTGAATCTGAGCTATAAGATAAATTATTTGTATTCCAATAGGTACCTTTTCTAATAATTATTTTATTAGGCATTGTTGGAAAGGCGGCTAAAAGTACTCCACTCTGCGATGGAATAGTTGAAGTATAGCCTGCTAAACGAACATCCTTTGAAACTGCAGTAAGACTATTTCTTAAATATTTGCTTACCTGTACTTTAGCAATAATACCAAGATAAGTTCCTGAGAAAACAGTAAAGGAAAAATACATGGTAGCAACCATTATGCTACCAACAATCATAGCAACTAAAACCTCGACTAAACTTAAACCTTTATTGTTTATCAATTTGTGAAAATCCTAGAAATTTTTGTTGCTTACCTCCGCCTACAGTAAAATTTATCGTAGCATTTGTATTATTGTTGTTATTACTTGTGTTGGTAGTCACCGTTGCTTTTTTTATATCACCAGCAAGGCATCTTGTTGTTTTAGTATTAGTGTCTAAAATATTTTGATAGCTATCTACCCAGATTTTTCTAATATCCGTATAATTTCCATAATTACAATTCGAGATATCTAATTCAAAATTTTTTAATGCTGTTGGATTTCTAACAAAAGTTTCCATCATCATTTCAGATAAAAAATTTACTTTATTACGCTCCAATGCAACATCAGCAGTTCTAACCGCATAAACTGATAATTGCATGACTGAAACTATGCCCATTCCAACAATTACTATTGAAACCAAAGCTTCAATTAAACTAATTCCTTTATTGTTGCTTCCAACTACCTTGAGCATAAATATATCTTTCTAAAATAATTGCTGCTGTTCTCTTTACATTAATCCTATAATAAGGATCATTGCTACTGGTCATGTCGCAAGCAGGTGCTGCGTTTCTGTCTTTATGACAAAAATCTTGATAGCCAGCTTTATCAATAGTAAAATTTTTATTAAAGCACATACCTTTTGTGGCATCTCTCATTTTAATATTTGAAAAAGTTGAATATAACTCTGGTGAAGAATTAGGGTAAATTTCTTCTACAGTCCATTCAGAGACTACATCATTACAGGTAGAACTATTGGAGATTTTGTATTGCTGATATTTATCTGAATCCATATATCTAATATTTACAGTCAAACCTTGACCGTTGTTATTATTAAAAAAAATTCCACCCATTTCATAAAGTCCATGGTCTAGATCGCTTCTAATCTTATTAACCAATCCAACAACTAGTTGCATATCTTTTTCCATTTCACGTTTTACTAACCACTCTCTAACATTTGGAACGGCAACTAAAGAAACTATTCCAAGCAATGCAATAACAACTAACAATTCTAATAATGAAAAAGCTTTAGAACTATTCAATCGCACCCGTAATTACTCCGCTTTGTGTTAAAACTTCGATTGATTTTTCCATAGTAATCATTCCATCTTTTTGTGAGGTTTGCATTACACTTGGAATTTGATGAACTTTCGCTTCACGAATTAAATTTTTAATAGCAGGAGTACAGGTTAAAATTTCAAATGCAGCAACACGACCTGAGCCATCTCTTTTTTTAATTAGCCTTTGTGTAATAATCATTTTTAAAGATTCTGCAATTTGCGCTCTGATTTGTCCTTGTTGTCCTGGAGGAAAAACATCAATCAGTCTGTTAATAGTATTTGGAGCGCCACTGGTGTGTAATGTTCCAAGAACTAAATGTCCTGTTTCAGCCGCAGTGAGTGCCATGGAGATTGTTTCCAAATCTCTCATCTCACCAACTAAAATTACATCTGGATCTTCCCGCAGAGCACTTTTTAAAGCACGTGCGAATGATGCTGTTTGTTTGCCGACTTCTCGCTGTGAAATAATAGATTTTTTATCATGATGAATAAATTCGACAGGATCTTCGATAGTGATAATATTTTTAGACCGAAGTTCATTAATTTTTCCAACAATGGCTGCAAGAGTTGTTGATTTTCCAGATCCTGTTGGACCTGTAACCAATACTAGTCCTTTATGAGCCTCAACAATCTCATACATGATTGGAGGTAGATTTAATTCCTCCATGCTTGGAATTTTAGTTACAATTCTTCTTAATACTGCTGCAGTACCATTTAAAGTTTTAAAAAAGTTTGCTCTAAATCTAAAATCAGCAAGATTAATTGCACAATCTAACTCATTATTTTTTTCAAAATTAACAACCTCTTCTAGTGTACAGTTTTTTTTAAGTAATTCGTCTAGATCACTTTTTTTAATTAAAGAATTCGCATCCTGAAAAATTTCACCCAATACACGGTATGAAATATTGGAGCCTTCCCTTAAATGAAAGTCCGATATTTTAAGATTATTCTTAGCTAATTCGCTTATTTTATTAATCATAATTATAAAATTTATGAATAATTATATCTAAAAATAATAGATAAAAAATGCATATTTTTATTATTTCTAAAGCTATTATGAGCTACTACTAAGGCACTAACTAAAATTAATGATCACCCCAACTTAGAGGCCACTATTAGGGTAAAAGCTCTTCTTATCATTTGCACCAATGATCCATTTGAAAAAGCGCAATAACTCCGTCTGGATTGTCATGAACTTTGTACCATAAAGTCATGCGATTCCCATTTACGCTGCCACAGTTTGTTTCATCTAACCTTAACCTTCCATCAACTGTGTCGCCACCTTGTCCTGTTCTAATAACTGCTGCAGCAGTCGGATCGTAAAGATTCTTAAAACCTCTTTCTAAAAAATATCTCATAAATACATCCGCCATTGCATTCACATTCGATTGGGTATTGGTTGCGCTACAATTAATACTTCCGGCTGACGGACTTAATTGAATGCTACCACCCTGAATATTGCACTGGGCAAAAGTATATTGAATAACTTTGGAAGCTTGCGCCCAATTTGCAATTGTTGCACTTTTGGCAGCCATTTTTGTAAAACCACTATATGCAGTAACACCAATTGCTGCTAATACTCCAATGATTACTACAACAACTAATAATTCTATTAAAGTAAAAGCTTTATTCTTCATTTCAAAATCCTGCTCCTGGCCATAAAACAAAATCATTAATAAAAAAATCTTTTCCATCTTTGTCTCCAACGTTTGTTTTTATATTAATTTTATTGCTATTATTATCTCCCCAAATATGGGTGCTACCTGGTCGAGGATCCCAACTTTGCATAAGACAACATTGCTTTGGATTAAAGCCTCCTATTCCTGCCATTACTTGTCCATCGGTATTATATAGATTGGAAAATCCTTCATTATTAAAGTGATATACAAAAGCATAAGCCATATTACTGGCACTGGCCAATCCTGAATAGCATGTTCTTTTAATTTGACCCGGAGATATAATTGTTCCGCCAAAGTTACAATACCAATCATTGCTGCCAGAACAGGTTTTAAGGATTAAATTTTTATTTCTATCTAGTTTACATTGACCATATGAACTTTCTATAAATTTTTTAATTTGATAATGTTGTGATTTAGTTGCGGTAATTTTTCCAGCAACAGTAAATTTATTAAACCCGTAGATCCCAATACTTGCTAATATCCCGACTATAGCAACAACAAATAATAATTCTATTAATGTGAATCCTTTATTTTTTTTGTCCTGTAATTGCATCGTAAATCTGTCCTGTATTAATTGCTGTCCAGGTATTGTTAGAAAAATTATAACTGCAATTATTTCCTGAGCATGGTGATGAAACATTTTTAGTAACAGGATCTGCTGGAGTAGTAAAAACCCATCTATAATCTCCCTGTAAACCTTTATTAGGCCAGCTATCATATTCGCCTACAGCACCACCGTTGTACCACCCTGTCATTTTTCCATTTTTATCCACCAAGATATAAGCACCAAAACCGTTAGAAGGGATTCCAGTTGGATAAGAATAAGTGCTAAATGAACCAGCTGGTGTAGTATTAATAGGAGCATTTGCTGTCTGGATGCATGTGTGAGAAACAGTTGTTGATGTAGTGTCGATAAATTTTTGAGACCATGTAGAATTAACAGTTGATGTATTTTTGGTATTATTTTTTTGCGAAAAATAACTAGTCTCATATGTTCCTGTATTTACAGTTTTGATAACTACAGCTCCTGTTGAGCAAATATCCGCCTGTATAACTTTCTGATTTTGATTGTAAGGATTTTTTAATTTTTGTGTATTTGTAAAATAATTATCTAACTGTGTAATTGTTGGAGGTGAAGAATTTTTGCAAGAATGATCATCAAAAATTTTAGAATTTTTATTTAATTTACATTTGACAAATTCAGATTCTGAAATTTTATTTACTGTCTCATAATTTTTTTTTGTAGCTGAATCTTTGCTATTAGCAATATAGCTATTAAAACCAACCACACCAAGGGACGATAAGATGCCCATAATCACAACAGCCACTAAAAGTTCTATTAACGTAAAAGCTTTTCTTTTATTAATCACAGTTTGTTCTGTTAATAATATTAAAATTAGTTAAAGTAATTTGGCATGTTTTCGACGTGTGTTTTGCAGTCAAAGTATAGGACGAACTATCTCCAGTACTGCAAAAATAATAACGTTGTCCAGTAAGATTATCTGTCCCACCAAATAAACCTGGCGTTGATGTGACTGTCGAAGATCCTATTATAGCTGTTGTTGTCGCTGCAGTTGGTGTGCAAGCTCCACTAGTTCCACCGGTTGAAAAATATTGTCCTTGATTAGATTTATATTCTTGTTGCGATAAGGTCATAGCACTTAAACTATTTTCAGCAGCTTTTTGAGCTGATGTTTCTGTAAAGCCAGCAAAAGTAAGTATGCCGATTGTTGATAATATTCCGATAATTGCTATAACCACCAAAAGTTCTATTAATGTAAAACCTTTAGTGGTCATGAATATTCAAACTAAACTTTACTAATTATCCTCTTTCGTCTGTGATAGTCCCAACTACAGGTGTAGTTGTAACGGTGCCAGTAGCACTATCTTCAAAGTAAGTTGTTAATGTTATAGTAGCGCCACTAAATGTAACTTTTGTATAGCCGGATGTTGAGTTACTTGCATGCATAGCTCCTACTGATGCATCGTATGGATTTTTAAAACCAGAATTATTTAAATGGGCTATAAAATTGGTAACAAGTGTTGCTGTGCTAGTTGAAGATTTAGCGCAAGCAACGTTAACAGCTGTTGAACTATTAGCTGTTGTCATTAAAGATAAATTTCCACCTTGAATTTCACATTTTTTAATTTCAGCGCTTATTGATTTAATAGCTTGAGCATGATTTGACTTAGCCGCGTTAACTTTTGCGCTTCCTGTAAAGCCTGTAAAACTCACAACTCCTATTGCAGCTAAAATTCCAATAATGGCTACAACGACTAATAATTCGATTAATGTGAATGCTTTAATTTTGCTTTTGTTCATAGTTTAAAATCCTTTTCAGCTTTAGGTTATTGTATAAATTTATAACAAATTAAATAACTAAATAAAATGTGTATTTGATGTATATTTTACTTGATTAAAGCGCCAACGTTGAAAATTGGGGCATACATAGCAACCATTAAGCCACCAATTGTAGCTCCCATAAAAACGATCATAATAGGCTCAATTAAACTTGATAAATTAGCAACCGCAGTATCAAATTCTTCTTCATAATACTTGGCAATAGAGCCGAACATCTCATCTAAACTTCCCGTTTGTTCACCAACTGAAATTAATTGCGCAAATGTTTGAGGGAATATTTTTTCTCTATGAAATAATTTTGTAAGAGATTCTCCAGAAAAAACACCCTTCTTTATATTATCTAACCCCTCAATAACTAAGGTGTTGGTCGTAATTGATTTTGCAATATCAATACTTTCAATTAAATTTACCCCAGCCTGGTTTAAGTTTCCAAGTACTAAAGCAATTCTTGCAAAAATAGATTTTTGAATAAGGTTTCCAAAGATTGGCATATTCAGTACAAAACCATGCCATTTTTTTCTAATCTCGTAATTGGTTTTAATTAAATGTCTAAATATAAAGATACCTGCAATAATAGAAACTAATAATAATCCTCCGCCAAAAGGACTTCTGATAAAATTACTAAGCCCAATAATAAAAGCTGTTGACGCTGGCAGTTTTACTCCCATTCCCTGATACATCTTAACAAACACAGGCACCACATTAATTAACATAAAAATGGTCACTGCAATTGCAACGGTAAATAAAGTTGCTGGGTAAAAAAGAGCGCCTTTTATTTTTGATTTTATTTTTTCTCTTTTTTCTAAACCGATAACAATTCTTTCTAAAAAAATATCAAGCTTACCACTCGCCTCGCCTGCTTTTGTTAAATTAACGTAAACGTTATCAAATATTGCAGGATGTTTCTCAAAGGATTTGGATAGAATAATTCCAGATTCTAGATCTTTTTTAATTTCACCAACAATTCTTTTTAAATTTTTATTTGTAATTTGCTCTTCTAACATAATTAAAATATTTAAAACTGGCAGACCCGCTCTCATCATGGTTGCAAACTGTTTTGTAAAAATCATTACTTCTTTTGTGGGAACACTCGTCTTTGAACCAAAATCAAAACTAATTTTTTCTTTTTTTTCAATTGTTGATTTTTTTTTAGATTTAATAAGCTTGGTGATAATAATTTTATCGTTCTTTAATTTAAAAGCTGCCTCTTCTTGATTAAGCGCTTGTACTTCACCATCTACATATTTACCTTCGGAAATTCCTCTATAGTCAAAATATAGCATTAAACTAAAAGAACTCTTTGATACTCAGCAAAAGAAAGATCACCGGATAATAATAAATCATGGCCCATTTCTTGCATGGTTCTAAAATTATTTTTTTTAGCTAAAGCTAAAAGCTCAAGCGTTCCAACGTTTGCTAAAATTGCTTGTTTAATTTCTCTGCTGATATCTAAGACTTCATAGATTGCCATTCTGCCTTTATAGCCTGACTGATTACATTTGTTACAACCTTTACCTTTGTAAATTTTTGCTCTTGCTGATTTTTCAGGACTCAGTCCAATGGAGCTTAATAATTTAATATTTACATTTTCATCTACCATCTTGCATTCGATACACATTTTTCTTACCAATCGTTGCGCAAGGATCATCGTTAGAGCAGCTGAAATTAAATAATCAGGAGTGCCCATATTTTGTAATCTAGTAATGGTGCTAATTGCATCATTAGTGTGGATAGTGCTGAAAACTAAGTGTCCTGTCAAAGCAGCTTTTAGTGCAATATCTACTGTGTCTTTATCTCTAATCTCTCCAATTAATATGACCTCTGGATCTTGTCTTAAAAAAGATCTTAACGCAGTTGCAAAAGTGTAACCAATATCTTCTCGAACTTGCACTTGTGCTATTCCTTCCATTTCATATTCAACGGGATCTTCTGCTGTTAAAATATTTAATTTGGGGCTATTGATGTGTTTTAAAATACTATACAGCGTTGTTGTTTTTCCAGATCCGGTTGGTCCTGTAACTAAAACCATTCCTTGAGAAGAACTTATTGCTTTTAAAATAATTTTTAGATCATTTTCATCAAATCCAAGTTGTTCAATTTTTTTCTCACCCGCATTTTTATTTAGAATACGCATCACCACTCGTTCATTGTTATTAGTTGGTAATATTGAAATACGCAGATCCACATCTATGCTCTTGTATTTAAAGGCAATGGACCCATCTTGCGGAAGGCGTTTTTCTGAAATATCTAATTTACTTAAAATTTTAATACGAGTAACCACGGCTGAATAATTTTCATTTAAGAATTTTGAAAATTTATCCATATTATTTAAAATTCCATCTATCCGATATCGAATACGAGAAGTTTTTTTAAAAGGTTCGATATGGATATCGCTGGCACCTGCTAAGATTGCCTCAGTAATAATTGCATGTCCAAATTTAATAACATCGGATTCATTTTCAATGGGTGTTATTTCTTTATCTTCTTTAGCGCTTTCTAATTGAACATCTTCTAATTTTGAAAGATCAATACTTTCAATTTCCTGATCTTGATTTATAGTATTTTCACCGTTAAATTTTTCCTCTTTTTTTAATCTAGAAATAAAGCCTTGAATGTCTGATATACTTGCAGCATATAATTCTGGCTCTAAGCCTGTAATGGTCTTTAAATTTTTAAGCAAACTCAGTTTTGATGCATCAGCAATTGCAATTTTAACATTTTTTCCAGAAATTTCAAAAGGTACAAGTGAATTAGTGACAATATAATTAATTGGAATAATTTTTTTTATGTCATCGCTTAAGTGTTGATCTTTTAAATTAATAACAGGTAAAGAATAAGAAGTTGCTAGTAACTTTAAAATTTTTGCCTCATCTGCAAAATTTAGATCGATAGCTATTTCTAATTTAGTTTTTCCAGACTCTTTACTGATTTCAGTGATTTTTTTAACTTGATTGTAATCAATAACTGCATGCTCCACGAGCATATTCAAAATGTTTTGCTCGCTCGACTGATCAATTTTAATCATTTTTTACTTAATTATTCTTGGCGCAATATAAACTAATAGGTCACTAGACTCATCAGACACATCTTTTCCCATCGCAATATTAAAAAATGGCGTACTCTTAAGTAATGAGGTCTTATTTTCCATTTTAATTCCACCAATCACAATAATATCTCCATCTCGAACGAGTAAATTTGTATTAATTTCCATTTTGTTAATCAAACCATCGGAACCAAAACTGTCATTGTTAACTTTTACATTAATTAAAACATTACCATCGCCAATAATATTTGGTGTTACATCAAGCCTTAATGCTGCTTCTTTAAAAGTAGTAACGGGTCCAGCTGATGAACTGGTTTCAAACGCTTTTTCTTTACCTTGAATAATTGAGGCTTTTTGATTGTTTAAAGTAAAAATTTTAGGGTTTGATAATATTAACGTTAAATTATCTGTCTGCATTGCTGTTAATTCTAATTTTAATGCGGTTGCGCCAATCTGTCTTAAAATTCCAAATCCACTTGTTGCTGCAGCTGTTGTCGCTGCTCCTAAAACTGTACTAGTAGTTGATCCTAAAGTAACACCAGAAGCTCCTGCTGGAGTGCCTCCTGCTAAACCAGATACTGCACTTGTTTGATTAGCACGCGTACCTGTAGAAGCAGCTGCAAGTCTTGCTGCAAGTTGACTTTGAAAATTGTCATTGGCACTTAAAACAAAGGCTTCAATTAAAACTTGTTCAGTAATTGTATCAATTTGTTTTACAAACTTATCAACGATATCAATGTCGGTCTTTCTACCTCTTACCAAAATTGATCTAGTATAATCCTCAACTGTAATTTTTAATTGTGAAGTTGTTTGAATGGCGGCACCTGTAGTTGTGGATGCTCCAATTGAAAATAATTCATCTAAAGTTTTTTTTGCTTGAATGGGTGTAATATAAAATAATTTAAACATTTCAGTTACCACTGGCTCAACTGCTGTCTCTAAAGATAAGCGTTTACTTAAAGTATCTGCCATTTGAGATTTAAATTGATACTGTTGGGTTAGTTTTTCAGGTGACAAGACTCTAATTACGCCAGCCTCTGTATCAAAATCTCCTGCAAAATTTTTAAGATCTAGAACCGACTGAAATACTTTGTCCCATGCTACATTATCTAATTTGATAGAAACCGTACCACTTACTTCTTCACCTACTAATATATTAATCTCTCCCAACTCTCCTAATGCCTCCAATACATTTTTAATTTCTACATTATTAAAATTAACACTAACTTTTTGTTTAAGTTTAGTAAATTTCACACCAACGCTGGTAAAGCTTCTTGGATCTTCAGAAGTTATACTTCTTCTTTTATTTTCTTGTGCTTCTTTGAAAGCATCTGTTTCAATAACTGCCTTGGGTCCTAATCTTACAGTCTCATCTATATCTTTTTTAGCCTGTTCTAAAAACTCCTCAGTTTTAATTAGAGGCTTTTCTGTCTGTCTTTGCGCGCACGCTGATAAAAATAATAAAACTGAAAGTATTAGAATATTTAATTTCATTTTTTCAATTTCTCTTTAATTTTTTCAACATCAATATCACTTACTTTTTCCATTTCAGGTTTATTCAAATCACCGTCTTCTTTGATAATTTGCGGCTTAGTATCAGGATTGTAAGAATCGTCTATTGGTTCGTTATTTTCTTTTTCTTTTTTAATATTTGGTTTTTTAATATTTTCTTTTTTTGTTTTAGTTAGACTTTTTTTAAGTTCCTTTTCTTCCTCTTCTTGAATTAATTTAATTTGTCTTTGTTCCTCTTCTTCTTCTTGAACAATTTTCATTTGTTTTAATTCTTCTTCATCAATTTCTGGTGCTGTTGTGTTTTCTTTAACTATAGAATCTTCTTTGCTTGCAGGCACAGGATCTGCTTTTTTAGTTTTTTTTGTGCTTGGCTTTGGCTCTACTGTTTTTTTAACAGGAACTTGTTTTTTAGGAGCAAGCTTTGGAGCTAAAGGGTCTACATTTGGATCTAATGAATTTTCTAATTGCTGCTCTAATTTAATAGATTTTTTAGGTGCTGCTTTCTTTCTCTCAACAGGTTTGATGACATTATTAAAATAAACCTCGTATTCATTATTATCTAGGCTCGCAACTAAGATTTTGTCTTTATAGATTTCAAGGATTTTATATTCAGAATTGATTTTTTCATTCTTTTTAAAACGATTAATTTGCCCCTGCGCAGATTGTAATACAGCTATTCGTTTTGTCTCGCCAACAATAAGTCCAACTAATGTTTGATCAACAAAGTTTGCAAGATCTGGATTGGTGTTTACATCAATACTTGCTGTGCTTGCACTGCCGCTAAATGGATCTATTAAAATCTGTTCAGTTTTTTCTTTTTTAGGAGCTGCTTGTTGTTGTCCTGGATTAGCCATTACTGGAGCACCTGGATTTGCTGGACTAACAGGAGCTACATTATTGGTCGGTGTTTGTGGTTTTACATTGTTCTGCTGTGCCCACGCAAATGGGGTTTGCAAAATCAGAAATAAAATAAAAATTTTAATTAAATTCATCTGGCAATCCTACTATTGATATTGAAACATCTGCTGTAACAGAATTTGTTTTATCTCCTTGGTTAACAATTATTTTTTCAGTGTCAAAGTTTACAAATTTATTAGATCTTGAAAGTGCT
>CBDDXH010000036.1:0-11284 GCA_965235125.1 Pelagilacustribacter hypolimneticus (SeqCode)
AAAATGAAAAAAAATTGGTATATCGGAGAAACAGGACTTGAGCCACTTGATCACGCAATCAAAAATGCACTTAAAAATGGATGGTCTCATCACATTGAACGGTTAATGATACTTTCAAACATTATGAATCTTTGCCAAATTCATCCAAAAGAAGTCTACAAATGGTTTATGGAAATGTTTGTAGACTCATCGGATTGGGTAATGAGCCCTAATGTTTACGGCATGGGCTTGTTTAGCGATGGAGGAATATTTGCAACTAAACCTTATATATGTGGATCAAGTTATTTTTTAAAAATGATGGATTTTAAAAAAGGACCTTGGTGCGAAACAATGGATGGTCTGTATTGGAATTTTATAGATAATAATAAAAAATTTTTTTTATCAAACCCAAGACTCTCAATGATGGTTAAAATTTTAGAAAAGATTGATAAAAAAAGAAAAGAAACAATATTCAAAGCTGCGCATAATTTTATAAAAGAGAATACTTATGGGAATTAAAGTTTTTTTTAACGACTCATGTAAAATTTGTAGATTAGAAATTAATCACTATAAAAAAATTGCCAACAGCGATTTAGAATGGATTGACATAACAAATAATAAAGAAGCTCAAATAATTACCTCTAAAAGTCCAGCTGAACTATTAAGAAGATTGCACGTAATAGAAAATGGTCAAATTATTGCAGGTGCTAAAGCTTTTTTAATTATTTGGTCTAAAATACCAAGATACAACTTTTTATACAAATTATTTAGTATAAAACTTATTTTTATAATTTTTCATTACATTTATGAATTTATTGCTTATTTTTTATTTTTGAAAAATAAAAACCAATTAAAAAAAATGTAATGGGATCTAAGAATTTACCAACAAAAATTTGTGTAATTTGTAAGAAAAGTTTTACTTGGCGAAAAAAATGGAGATTAAATTGGGAAAAAGTAAAGTATTGTTCTAAGAAATGTTCCTCATTGAGATAAATTAATCTTCATCTCTCCAGCCATCCATAAATAGTTTCCAACAAGCAAAAGTCACACAAGGTATTCCAACGCAAAAACCTAACAAAATACCATTTTCTCTTCCTAGGTATTCCGCTCCATAGTGAGTTGTAGCTATAGGAATGACTGTAAGTATTAAAGCAATTATTATTAATCTGTATACATAAGGAGGTTTTTTCATGTCTTTATAATTTATTTTTTTTCCATATACGGTTTAAATCTTCTTCTCTTAAACATGCAGATTTATAAGATAGATATCTAAGGAAATTTTTTTGGTAATAGTCTTGATGATAATCTTCTGCTGGGTAAAATTTCTTAAACTCCCATACTAAAGTTACCACTTTTTTTTTAAATCTATTTTCAATATCTTTTAAAGAATTATCTATAAGACTTTTTTGCTTTTCATTTTGATAAAAAGCAACCGAGCGATAACTATCGCCTTTATCACAAAATTGTCCTCGAGCATCAAATGGATCTATGTTTTCCCAAAAAATTTTAAGCAACTCTTGATAATTTGTTAATTTTGGATTGTATATTATTTCAATCGCTTCTACATGCCCTGTTTTTTTATAAACAACTTGCTCATAAGTTGGATTTTCAACATGTCCTCCAGAATAACCTGAAATAGACTTTACAACTCCTTTTACTTTATCAAACGACTCTTCCATACACCAAAAGCAGCCTCCAGCAAAATAAGCTTTTTCATATTCTATTTTGTTTTCTCCCTTGCTTGCGGAAAGATCATCTCCTGCAATCAATAAAAAATCCATAAATAGAAAGTTGATTAAAAAAACAATTGTAAAAACAATTTTTTTCATAAATTTATTATATAGTTTTGATTTAATTAAGGATAATATTATATGCAATTAATTATGAAAAAAATTCCCTGTTGTGACGAGTGCGGTGAAAGTAACACTATTCTTAATCAAATAAGTAATTTTAGTGATATTAAATTTCTTTGCTCAGAATGCTATCACTTGAAATTTTTAGAAGAAAATTCAAATAAAATTTTAAATCACGTTGAAGTTGATAATATTTGTGAAGAGTGTAAAAAAGAAGACGACGATGTTAAACATAACTTAATTATGTTTGGCTTTAAAATCTGCAAAAGTTGCAAAACTTCGAAAACTATATTTCCTATTTAAAATTAGTTGTTATAGCTAAAATACTTATTAAGGCAAATGCTTGGATGAGCCATGCTATCACAACTACACCAAATGCTTTCCATAAACTTCTAAAATTTAAAGTTTGTTTGACAGCTACGACCATACAAGCCAGCATCCAAAAAGCAGAACCAATAAATGTTACGTACATTAAATCAGGATTAAAACTAAGTACTCTTATAATGCCTGGGGCACTTGAAAACCCAATTGATCTTAAAAGTGCAGCATGCGTAGTTTTAGTTTTCGGGTCCGGAAATAATTTAACACCGACAAAATAAATGATATACGCCCATAAAAACCAGCTCACTAAAGATAATAGAGGTGCAAGGAAAAAATTTCCCATACCTAACTGCCTAGCTACAATGCCTGCTGCTGAGCTAGAAATTATAACAACAATAGCAGCTGAAAGCGTAGCACTCTTATCTTTTTGAACTTCATCATATACTTCTGGATCAATCTTAATTGATCGGTAAACTCTACGTAGAAATAATGAAATCATATTTTATAACTTAATTAAATTAAATTGATTATGCAAATAAGAAAACTCAATTTAATATTGCTATAGAGGTGTTAAGAACAAAAGCAAAAGATGACCATAAAAAGTAAGGGGCCATAAATAAAAAACTTAATTTATCTTTATAAAAATAAATCCTCATTAAAATAATTATAAATATTAAAATAATTACTAAATTTAATAAGGCTAATTCAATTTGATGAAAGCCAAAAAAAATTATACTCCACATGGCATTAAAAAAAAGATGATAAAAATAAATATTAAGAATTTTACGGTCAAAGAACTTTATCCAAATTCTCCAAATAGCTATTGACATTAAAATATAAAGCATAGTCCAGACAGGTCCAAAAATCCAGCTTGGTGGATTGAAACTTGGTAGTATTATTTCTGAATACCAGGGTTCTTTAAATGAGGCTGTAGTAAATCCTCCAATAGCGGAGGCGACAAAAGTAATTAAAAGTATTAATACAAGTGATAAATATTTATTCTTTGTCATACAATGAGATATAACTAATTTATGTCACAAAATCAGAAAAAAATCTGGATCACTGGAGCTAGCAGCGGAATAGGCAGGGCTTTAGCTGAAAAATTTGCCAAAGAAAATTGGAAGGTAGCTGTTTCTGCAAGAAGAGAAAGTTTACTTAAAGAAATAGCTCAACATGAAAATATCTCCTCATTTCCATTAGATGTGACTGATGACGATAGTGTTGATGTGACATTTTCAAATATCCTAAAAGAATTTAAAGATTTAGATTTATGTGTTTTTTGTAGTGGAACTTATGATCCTAAACTTGAAAAAGAAATAAATAAAGAACAAATAAAAAAAGTTATGAATATAAATTTTTTTGGTATTTTAAATTGTATTAAAGCTGTAGAAAAATATTTTAAGAATAAAAAAGATGGACATATATCTATTGTTTCATCTATTGCTGCTTACAGAGGTCTACCAAATTCAAGTGCTTATGGCCCTTCTAAGTCAGCATTAACTAATTTAACTGAAAGTCTTTATTTTGATTTTAAAAAATATAACGTAAGAATTTCCTTAGTATCCCCAGGTTTTATTAAAACACCTTTAACTGATAAAAATGAATTTCCGATGCCGTTTATAAAGTCACCTGAATTTGCGGCAAATAAAATGTATAATGGTTTAGTTAAGAGTACTGCATTTGAAATCAATTTTCCAAAAGAGTTAACTATTGCTTTCAAGTTACTAAGAATATTGCCTTACCGTCTGTATTTATTTTTAATAGATAAACTAGTTAAAAGATAAATTATTTTTATAAATTCCTTACTAATCTTCTTACTTTTTCCATTTCTTCTGTAAATTTCTTCTCTGTCATACCGGGGAGAACTTCATAAAATCTTATGTACTCAATTTTCATGCCACCGAGTTTTAAAACTCCAGCTTTTATTCTTCTAAAAGGCATATTTTGAAACCATGTTTGAATAGAGAAAATATTCCCACCATAAGACATGGACATAATAGCTAATTTATTTTTCATTACTCCAGCAACGGGGTAACCCCAATTTCCATAAATTCTTTTAAAAGCAAAAAACCATTTTGGCGCAAGAACAAGGTCAATCCAATTTTCTAAAATAGCGCTCGCTCTTAAATTATAACAAGGAGAGACTAAAAACATTACATCACATTTTTCTAACCTTTTTCTATAATCAAGCACCTGTTCATTGGGTGGGCTACCGTCGAAAAAATTTAGCTGCTTTTCCTCATGTAAATTTATTAAATCAATACTATGACCGCACTTTTTAGCCTCATCAATAAAAGTATCGCGAATAGCAGCGTTAAAAGAATTTTTGGAATTATGATGCCCGTAAGCAATAAATATATTTTTCGACATCAAATATTATTTTACAAAATCTTTTACTCTTTGAAGAGTGCTTTTGTCAGGTCCATCATATTGTATTTGATAAGATCCGGTTCTAGTTAGAACATCGATTCCTTTTGTAAAAATAAAAATAAAAAAAATTAGAAAAAAAACTATAAATATTTTTGCTGGATTGTAGTTGCCTGTTTCAAAAACACTTTTTTGTTCTTTTTTTGCTTTGTGAAAAATTTTAAAAGTTATGTAAGTAGCTATAATTAATCCTACATGACCCATTACAACGCCTGCCCACCCCCAAATAAAAGTTGTTAAGCTAAATACATACAGGCTAAAGACAGTCGACCAAACAAATGATAATACAATTAGTATTTGAAGCCTTACTGATTTCGGTAATGATCTAATATCAGATTTAGAGTCATCAAACATGATATTAGCACTTTCGATCATCCAATTTCTTAATTTTTCTAACATTTTTAAATTCTATATTACAATATTGAACTAAAATTGAGAAATTTTATTATTCGCTATAAATTAAATAAATTTATATTAATCTGATTAATCTTTAACAAACATAACAGTAAGCTCAGCAACTTTAAAACCAAATTTTGTCATAGTTGCCCTATTAATTGCGACTTTTTCATTTTGTTTAAAAATCCAATCATCAAAAGTAATTTTAATTTCTTTTCCTTTAACTGGAACTAATAAAACATATTCAAATTTAAATGCTGGGCCATAAGAGTACCCTTTTGCTTTTCCAACGACATCTCCGGCAGTACCTTCATAATTGTGCTCATCAATTTTAATAATTTTCCATTGCCTTGTTTGAATTTCACCATCTGACCAATTAAATTTTTCATCTAAAATTAATTGTTTGCCATCCCATTTGCCATTTAGATTGGCTGAAAATTGTCTTGTTACTTTGCCTGATCGATCTTGTAAAAGACCCCAGGCTTTAACATTGCCTGATAAATAATCTTCAATAATTAATCTAGGTTTTTGATCTTTAAAATCTATTGGTTTCATTTTGTTTCCTGAACAGTTAGTTAATAAAATCGTTAATAAAAAAAAAAATATGATTCTCATAGAGGTTTATTTATTAGATAAAGAGAATTGAATCAAATCTATATTCTTAGATTTAAAGCCAGCCTCACAATAAGAGAAATAAAAGTCCCATATTTTTTTAAAAGATTGGTCAAATCCCTGCTTAGAAATATCGTTCCATGATCGAATAAAATTATTTCTCCATTCTTTAAGTGTATTTGAGTAATGAGCACCATAAGAATTATAATTAGTTAATTCTAGCCCTGTTTGTTTACAATAATTTTTTATTGAATGAAGTGAAGGTAAAAATCCACCGGGGAATATATATTTTTGAATAAAATCTTCTCTTTTTCTATATCTTTCAAATAATTCATCTTTGATTATAATAGCTTGTATAGCTCCGACACCGCCAGGCTTTAAATTTTCTTTAATAGTTAAAAAAAATTTAGCTAGATATTTTTCACCTACGGCTTCGATCATCTCGATAGATGCTATAGAATCATATTTTCCTTTTAAATCTCTATAATCTAAAAATTTAATATCTACTTTGTGATTTAAGCCAGCGTTAAATATTCTTTTTTTAGCAAATTCTAATTGTTTTTTTGAAATGGTAATGCAATCTAGTTTAATATCATAATTTTTAGATAAGTGTTCAGCAAAACCTCCCCAACCACACCCGATCTCTAAAATTTTATCTCCAGACTTTGGTTTTAAAAGATCAATAAGTTTGTTGTATTTATTTAACTGTGCGTTGGCTAAATCTTCATTAGGCGCATTAAAAATAGCACTTGAATAAGTCAATGTTTTATCTAACCAAATAGAAAAAAATTCATTGCCTAAATCATAATGTTTTGAAATATTCTCTTTACTTTTAAATCTTGTGTTTGAGTAAAATAAATTTTTAAATAAGTTTTTTAAAAAACTAATTTTCAAAATTCCTAAGAATGTGTTTGTAAGATCGATATTTCTTGCTGTTAATTCGATCAAAGAGGTTAGATCGGATGTAGAAAAATCATCTCTCACATAACTTTCAGCAAGTCCTGTACTTCCTCCTTTTAAAATATTGAAATAAAATTTTGGATCATTGACTTTAATATCTGCTTTAACTTCTTTATTAATTTCGCCAAAAATAAATTTTTCATGGTTATAGTTAGTAAGATTTAAACTACCGTTTTTAATTAATTTTAGTTTATTTAAGATAAAAGTTTCGGATAATTTTTGAATGCTAAAATTCATTTTTCTAAGGTTATATTATTTTTAATTTTTACTTCTTTTTTTACGTATATAGCACCTTTTTTCCAAAGTCTTAATGCTTCAAAATGTATAGCGAATATAATTTTAAATGTCATCATGGGGTGAGTTAAAAAATTAATGAGCAATTGTCTTGTGCTCATTTGTTGCCTTTTCCCTGTTTGACAAGCAATCAGCACTTTATCCACCTTGTCAGTTTGTTTAATGTAAACTTTTAACTCATGATTTGGCTCAGTTAATCTAAAATTATAATCAGTTTCCATTTCTATAAAGGGTGAAACATAAAATTTTTTATCGCAGTGCTGGCTAATAATCTTAAAGTTTTGATCAACAGGAAAAATATAAGTATGTTGTTCATTAAAATTATTTTTAACTTCATATAAAATTACTTTTAAATTATTTTCATCATAGCAGTAAAAAATACTCAAAGGATTAAAAACATAACCAAATATTCTTGGAAAACATAAAAGTTTAATTTTTGAAATATTAAAATATAAGTTATTTTTTTTTAGATTTTTTTTAACCCAATCTTTAAGATTGCCACCGTCCCGATCGCCATGATCTTTGTTGTAAAAACTAAACAAATTAAATTTATTATATGAAAATAAACTAATTTTTTTCTGCAAAATTTCTAATTCATCTAAATTAAACAAAATTGAAAAAGTCCTATATGAAAAATAATGTTTGATTGGTTTAAATCTTCTGTGTGAAACGTTTCCTTTGTATATGCAAGTTTCCATTTATATTTTTAACTGTTTAATCATATCTAAAGATGATTTTAATCCATCCTCATGAAAACCATAACTAAAATAACTGCCACAAAACGAGGTTCTATTCACACCTTGTAACATTTTAAGATTTTTTTGTAATCTTGTGTTTTCTAAATTAAAATAAGGGTGACTAAAAATAACTCTTTTTATAATATTTTTATTTTCAATATTTTGTATGGGATTTAAAGTTAAAAAATAATTTTTATCTGTTTTGAGATTTTGCAATAAATTTAACCAATACGTAACGCAGGTATTTGTAAGATCTTGTTTTGATATTGAATTCCAACTCGACCAAGCAGATTTATTTTTAGGCATTAGCTTTTCATCTGTATGAAGAAAAGCTGTATTAGTTACGTACTGAAATTTACTTAAAATAGATTTTTCTTCAATTGTTGGTTCTTCTAATAGAGCTAAAGATTCATTGGCATGACAAGCTAAAACTACGTGTTCGTAATCTATATAATCTTCATTGGAACCCACTGCTATTCTAACATTATTTTCACTTCTGCTAATTTTTCTAATTTTGTAATTTTTAAAATAGTCGCCACTAATGAAAGGTAAAATTTTTGAAACATATTTTCTGCTTCTACCTGAGACTGTAAACCATTGTGGTCTATTTTTTAAATTGAAAAGCCCATGGTTTGTAAAAAAATTTACAAAAAGTGTAAGAGGCATGTCTTGAGCTTTGGCAAAAGGCATGGACCAAATTGCTGCAACCATTGGAATAATGTGGTAATTTTTTAGATACCCGGAAACTTTCTTTTTTTCTAAATAATCTCCTAACGTTAAGTCTTCATTTTCTTTAGTCAGCAATAAAGGAGCCGATTTATAAAATTTAATAATATCTAAAATTAGTTTTATGAATTTAAAATTAAAAATATTTGATTTATTGCAGAACATAGATCCTAAACTCTTGCCAGAATATTCAACTTTGGTATCTTTTATTGATACAGCAAAAGACATATTACTTTTCTCGTAATCTACTTTTAATTCTTTAAAAAAATTAATTAAGTTTGGATATGTTTTTTCATTAAATACAATAAAACCTAAATCGACTGGGACTATTTTTTGATCTTCTTTAATATCATACGTATAAGAATGACCACCAAAGTGATCTTCTTTTTCGAATAAATCGACTTTATGTTTTTTTGAAAGATAATATGCTGCGGATAGACCGGAAATTCCTGAACCAATAACTGCAATTTTCATCCACTACTAAGCAGCTTCGTCTTTATACTCATCCATAGAAGGACAAGAACAAACTAAATTTCTATCTCCGTAAACGTTGTCTACTCTACCAACAGGTGCCCAATATTTATTGTGTCTGAGATATTCATTAGGGAAAGCAGCTTGCTCACGCGTATATTTATGATTCCATTCATTTGCTGCAAGCTCTAAATAAGTATGAGGTGCATTTTTTAATGGATTATCAATTTTATCAAAATTACTTTTTTCTACTTTATCAATTTCTTTTCTTATTAAAATTAAAGCATTACAAAATCGATCAATTTCTTCTAGATTTTCACTTTCAGTTGGCTCAATCATAATGGTTCCTGCTACTGGCCAAGACATAGTCGGAGCATGATAACCATAATCAATTAATCTTTTCGCTATATCTTCCTCTGATATTCCCGAAGTTGCTTTAATTGGTCTAATATCAATAATACATTCATGAGCTACATTTCCATTTTTTCCTGTGTAGAGAACTTTAAAGTACGAAGATAATTTTTTAGCTATATAATTTGCATTTAAAATAGAAACTTGTGAAGCCTTTTTTAAACCTTCTGCTCCCATCATTTTAATATACATCCAAGAAATAGGTAAAATGCTTGAACTGCCCCATGGTGCCGCCGAAACAGAGCCCATGCCACTTGCGGGACCTGATTCTTTAATCACTTGATGATTAGGTAAAAAATCTTTTAAATGTTTTGCGCAAGCAATAGGTCCCATACCAGGTCCGCCACCACCATGCGGTATACAAAAAGTTTTATGTAAATTGATATGACAAACATCTGGACCGAATTGTCCAGGTTTAGCTATTCCAACTAAAGCATTTAAATTAGCTCCGTCCATATAAACTTGGCCACCTTCTTTATGAATAATTTCACAAATTTCTATAATTTGTTCTTCGAAAACGCCATGCGTTGAAGGGTAAGTTACCATTAAAGCAGCTAAATCTTTTGAATATTTTTCCGCTTTTTCTTTTAAATCTTTAATATCTACGTTTCCATCACTGTCACAATTAACAACAACAACTTTCATTCCACACATTTGTGCGCTTGCTGGATTAGTTCCATGTGCAGAGTCAGGAATTAAACAAACATTTCTATTTTCTTGATTATTTTTTTTATGATACTTTCTAATCGTCATTAAGCCCGCATATTCACCTTGTGCTCCTGAATTGGGCTGGAGTGATACAGCGTCAAAGCCTGTAATTTCTTTTAAATCATTAATTAGATCTTCAAATAATATTTGATAACCTTTCATTTGTTCAACGGGTACAAATGGATGAGGTAATGCAAATTCTTTCCATGTAATCGGGATAAGCTCAGCAGTTGCATTCAACTTCATCGTGCATGATCCAAGTGCAATCATTGATCTATTTAAGGCAATATCACAATCTTCCAGTTTTTTTAGATATCTAAGCATCTGCGTTTCAGAGTGATACTTATTAAATACTGGATGGGTTAAGTAGTTTGAAGATCTTCTAAGTTGATTGGGAATATTAGTTAATTCTACTTTTGTAGATTGATCGAATTTTTTTTGTATTCCAAAAATTTCTAATAATATATTTACATCACTTAATTTTTTAGCCTCATCAAATGCAACAGAAATCATTTTATTATCTATATTTCTTAAATTAATTTTTTTCGCTAATGCTTTTTCATAAATTTCTTTTGTTTTTCCATCTGTTTTAATTGTGACAGTATCAAAAAATTGTTCGCTTAAAATTTTAAAACCACCAAACTTAACGCCATCTGAGAAAAGTTTAGCAAGTTTTGAAGTTCTATTTGCAATTTTTAAAATACCTTCTGGGCCATGGTAAATTGCAAAAGCAGCCGAGATAACTGCAAGTAAAGCTTGGGCTGTACAAATGTTACTAGTCGCTTTGTCTCTTCTAATATGCTGCTCACGCGTTTGTAATGAAAGCCGGTAAGCTTTTTTTCCGTACCTATCAACGGATACTCCAATAATTCGGCCAGGCATTGATCTTTTAAATTCTTCTTTTGTTGCAAAAAAAGCTGCATGAGGACCGCCGTAACCCATAGGAATTCCAAATCTTTGTGCGCTTCCAACTGCAATATCTGCGCCTAACTCTGCTGGGGTTTTCAATTTAGTTAAAGATAAAAGATCAGCAATAATTATGGCTTTACCACCTTTTTTATGGATTTGGCTAATGGACTCGCTCGGGTCAATTATATCACCATAAGTTCCAGGGTAAGCAAGCACGCCGCAGATAATCTTTTCATTAATTTTAGATAAAAAATCTTTTTGATCACCAATTAATAATTTTAGCCCGAAAGGCTCAGTTCTTGTTTTGATAAGATCAATAGTTTGCGGATTACAATCACTTGAAACAAAAACATGGACTGAATTATTTTTATCAATTCTTTGACAAAGCCCAACCGCTTCTGCGGCTGCTGTGGACTCGTCTAATAATGAAGCATTAGCAATATCCATTCCGGTTAAATCAATAATCACTTGTTGAAAGTT
>CBDDXH010000037.1:0-11205 GCA_965235125.1 Pelagilacustribacter hypolimneticus (SeqCode)
CAGGTATTAAAGAAGCAATAGTTGTTGTGATTAAAGAAAATAGAAAAATAACTAATATTGAAATAGGATTTATTTCACTTGGCATTTTATCTAAAAAATAAATGTCTGCAGGAAAAATTTCCACATTTAAAATATTCGATAAAAATATACGTATAGTCTCTATATATACAGCAAACAGTATACCAAAAATTAAACCTGCAACTGTGGCGGTTAAGCCTATCGTGAACCCAGTTAAAAAAAAAGATTTAACAATAGATTTGTTGTTAAGACCGAGTGTTTTTAGTATCGCTATTTCTTTAGTTTTATTTTTAATTAAAATTGTGAGACCTGAAACAATATTAAAAGCTGCAACAATTATAATTAAAGTTAAAATTATAAACATTACATTTCTCTCTACTTTCAAAGCACTAAAAAAAGATTTGTTTAAATCAATCCAACTATAAATATAATAATTACTATCAATTTTTTGAATTCGCTCTTTTATATTGTCAGCTTCTAATGGATTTTGAAGATAAATTTCTAAATTAAGATCCTCTTCTGTTTTGCTAAAAAAATTGAGAGTCTCATTTAAATTTAAAAAAATTACATTCTGGTCAAATTCATAAAAACCGCTACTAAATATACCTTTTACAACATAGGTTTCTTGCTTAGGTATACCTCCAAAAGGTGTGCTTATAAATGATGAGGAAAGAAGGTTTATTTTATCGTCCACTCGTAAATTTAAATCTATTGCTAATTGTTTTCCAACAATTATCTCGTTATTTTCAATTTTATACTTATCGCCTTCAATTAAAATTTTTTTTAAGAAATCAAAATTATTTTTTTTGTTCTGATCAAGTCCTTTTATTAAAACACCTTTAGTCGTTTCAGATTTAATAACCACTCCTTCGCCACTGAAAGAATCTAAATATTCTATTTCATTAAAATTATCTTTTAATTGTTTTTTAAATTCAATATTAATTCTTTCATTATTGTAAGGTTTAATAATTAAATGGGGATTGAAACCAAGAATTTTATTTGTAAGATCCGTTCTAAAGCCGTTCATTACAGACATTACTATTATCAAAATAGAAACACCTAACATAATACCAATAAATGAAAATGTTGAAATAACTTTTAAAAAACCTTCTTTTTTTTTAGGTCTTAAATTTCTTAATGCTATTAATTTTTCTACTGAGCTGAACAATTTATTTTTTTATTTTATATTTTACTTCTTTTAAATCTAACATTTCAGCATCCTTACCGACTTCTTTAAATTCTAATTTGTCCCCTTCGGATTTTGATCCAATTATAATTTGATAGGGTATGCCTAACAAATTATGCTTTTTAAATTTAGCTGAAATATTTTCATCAACATCGTCTAATAGTACGTCTATATTGTCTTCTTTTAATTCTTTATAAATTTTATTGGATTTTTCTAAGCTATCTATATTATTTTTATTTATACTTGGAATAATAACTAGATCATATGGTGCAACTGACTTTGGCCATTTCATTACATCATTTGAAAGTTTTGCCTCAATAATTGCCCCAACTAATCTAGATACGCCTATTCCATATGACCCCATTTTGACAGTGATTTTTTTTCCCTCTTGATGATCAACTAGACAATTTAAAGGTTTTGAATATTTTTCACCAAAGTAAAAAATATGTCCTACTTCAATACCTTTAGTTATAATTTGATTTTCTTTTTTTACTTTTTTTTCAAAATTATCTTTACTAAATTTTTCATCCGTCACAGCATAAAATGAAGAAAAATCATTTCTCATTTTTTCTAACGAATCCGTGGTAAAATTGTAACTACTTGTTTTGATATCAAAAATATTTTTATCTGCATAAACATTGCTCTCGCCATTATCTGCTAGGATTATAAATTCATGTGATAAGCTACCACCAATAGGTCCTGTATCAGCGGCCATTGGTATCGCCTGCAATTCTAATCTGTTAAAAGTTTTTAAATATGCATAAAACATTTTATTATATGATTGTTTGGCTCGTTCATCATCGATATCGAATGAATAAGCGTCTTTCATATAAAATTCTCTGCATCTCATAATTCCAAATCTTGGTCTTATCTCGTCTCTAAATTTCCATTGAATATGGTAAAGCATTAAAGGTAATGATTTATAGGACTTAATGCTGGACCTAAAAATTTCAGTTATTAGCTCTTCATTGGTTGGGCCGTAAAGCATTTCTCTTCCTTGACGATCTTTAATTCTAAGCATTTCTTCGCCGTAATCATTATATCTCCCACTTTCTTTCCAAATATCTGCTGATTGAATTGTTGGCATTAACATTTCTTGGGCACCAATTTTATCCTGTTCTTCTCGTACGATAGACTCAATTTTTTTCATGATCTTGAATCCTAATGGTAGCCAGGAGTATATTCCTGCTGCTGATTGTTTAATCATGCCCGTTCTAAGCATAAGCTGATGCGATTTTATTTTAGCGTCGACTGGGAGATCTTTGGTTAAAGGTAAAAATAACTTTGATAATTGCATTATTGTAAATATCCTCTTAAATTTAAATAATTATTAATTACCAGATAGTATATTACTGAAAAAATTATTGAAGTAATTAAAGTTGTTATTAAAAATTTTTTAACAATTCTTGGGTTTTTTGGCGCTCCTGGATCGTTTCCTTTAAAATCGTCTTTAAATTCTATGTTCTGTGATTTTATGCCAAAAGGTAAAACTGAAAAAAAAATTATCCACCAGATACAAATATAAACAACAATAGCTCCTGTTACTCCCATTAAATTCTATAAATATTTATTGTGGTGTAGGGTTTTTTTCCAGTCCTATCTTTTACTATCTTTCTACAATTTTGTTTTAAAGTATCTATTAAATTGAGTTCCTGTTTTTTGCTTTGAACAGAAAATGTTCTACAAATATTATCTACTTCATCTTCGATGTCGAAAATAAAATTTTCCGAAATTTCCTCTGTTGGAATACCTTTAAAAGAAATGACAGGTTTTTTTATTTTTCCATTATTGCTTATTAATACTGTAACTTCTAAATAACCATTGACAGCTATATTTTTTCTCTCTTTTATAGAATTAGAATCCTCTCTAACACCCATAAAGCCATCTAAATACATTCTGCCAGAAGGCGCTTTATCAATAATTTGAGGACTATTAGTAGGAGCAATAAGTACAATATCACCGTTTTCGACTTGTAGAGTGTGTGGTACCTTCATTTCCTTTGCAAATTTAGCTTGTTCTTGCATGTGCCTATGTTCTCCGTGAACAGGGATAACCGTTTTTGGTTTTACCCAATCGTACATATCTTTCAAATCATCTCTGTTTGGATGTCCTGAGACATGAACAAAAGAATTTTCTTCTGTGATAATTTCAATTCCATTTCTTACTATCTCATTGTGCATTGAATAAAGTTTTTTTTCATTTCCAGGTATGATTTTTGAAGAAAAAATTACAGTATCACCTTTTTCTAAATAAACATCAGGGTGCGTACCATTAACAACTCTTTTAGTGGCTCCCATAGGTTCTCCTTGGCTTCCTGTGCATAAATAAATAATTTTTTCTCTCGCAATATTTTTTGCATCACGAGGATCAATTGGTTCTATTAAATTTTGCAAATATCCACATTGCCTGGCAGCTTTATAGATTCTATGCATCGATCTGCCTACCAATGATATTTGTCTGTTGGTTTTTTTTGCACAATAAAAAATTGTCTCCATGCGTGCAACATTGGAGGCAAATGTTGTAACAACTATTTTTTTTTTTTGTTCTGATATAATATTTAATAAGCTCTCGCGTACGTCCGACTCTGACCCTGCTCTACCTTCGTTAAAAACGTTGGTTGAATCACAAATCATGGCTATTACATTTTGATTTCCAATTTCTTTTAATTTTTTTTCATCAATTTTCTCTCCAATGAGAGGGTTTGGATCACATTTCCAATCTCCTGTATGTAAAACAATACCTAAAGGTGTTTTTATGCTTAATCCATTTGGTTCTAATATAGAATGAGTTAATGTAATAAATTCTATTTCAAATTCACCTAATTTAATTTTTCCATTAAGTTGAACAATTTGAAGATAATTAGTTATATCAATTTTCTTTTCTTTAAATTTTTCTGTAACCAATGCGGCTGTAAAAGGTGTGGCGTAAATTTTACATTTAAGTTTAGGCCATATAATTGCTACGGAACCTATGTGATCTTCATGAGCATGGGTAAGTATAATTGCTAAAAGATCTTTTTTTTTATCTATAAGAAATCCTGGATCAGGATAAATTAAATCTATACCAGGAATAGAGTCGTCAGCAAAGGTAACACCCATATCGACGGCTATCCATTTTTTATTATCTTCTTTTCCATAAGCATAAAGATTTAAATTCATGCCTATCTCTCCCGACCCACCTAATGGGCAAAATAAGAGCTGGTCTTTACTCATTTAACTAAATTTTTATAAATAAACATAATACCTTTTATAGTAATATGTTTATCAATTGTTGAATTATTATTTACGAATTTAGCAAATATATCCGCATAGCCACCGGTTAAAATTATTTTAAATTTTGTTTTAAATTTTAAGCTAATCTTTTTGATTATATTGCCTATTAAGCCTTGATAACCCCAAAGAAACCCTGCATTCAGTGCATCTTTTGTATTTTTTCCATATACTTTTAAGTTCGACTTCAATTTAAATATTGGTAGCGCAGCAGTGCAGCTACTTAAGTTTAAAATTGATAATTTGACGCCTGGTGCAATGACGCCACCTTCATAAACACCTGGTTTTTTTACAATATCAAATGTAGTTGCTGTGCCAAAATCTAAAACTAAACAATTTGTTTTAAATAAATTAAAAGCACCTATTGCATTGGCTATCCTATCAGAACCTAGCTGCTTATAATTATCTATATTAATTTTTATTAATTTTTTTAAACGTAGATTTTTAATTTCAAGGCATTGAAAGTTTTTTTTTGCTAGATATTTTTTAATTTTGTTATAAATAGCTGGAACAACACTAGAAAATAATAATTTTTTATTTATTTTTTTTTTAAAAATTGGAATAAAAAACTTATTTAGATTATTATTTATAGATAATATTTTAGTTTCAATACTATATTGTTTTTTAATTTTAGATCTATTATTAATTAAACAGATTTTCGTTAATGTGTTTCCAATATCTCCTACTAAATAGTCCATTTATTTAAATATATTTATTTTTGACGTAAGCAAAATTATTAGTATTTAAATCGTGAATCATGTTTTCATAATTATTTTTTATATTTTTAATAATATCTAAGTTTTTAATAATTTTTTTTGTATGCTCTTTTAAAAAAGTTGAAGCAATTTTTTTATGTTGAGGAGCATTACTTGTGTTTATACCTATACCCGAGATCAAAAATTTTTCATTATTATATTCGACAACCTCCTGTAAAATTCCACAAATTTTTTTATTTGCAATTAATAAATCATTTGGTTTTTTAATTTTAATATTTTTAGTTGTGTAATTTTTAAGAACTTTTTTAATAATATTTGCATTTATCATTAAAAAATTTTCGATCTTGATCTTAGCTAGATTAACTTTAAAGAATATTGAAATAAAAATATTTCCTTTTTTAGAAATCCATTTCTTTCCCATGGTACCCCTGCCTTTAGTTTGTCTGTCGGCGATAATAAAACCTGAGATGTGTCTATGTTTTTGAATTAAATTGATAGCTTTATCATTAGTGCTTGTTAAGCTTTTAAATTTTGTAATTTTTAATTTCATTAATTTATAACTAGTGTCTCAACAATAGAGTTTAAAAATGAAGGATAGATAAAAAATGTAGCGAGAATTAAACTGCTTATAAATAAAGTAGTTGATATTGCTAAATTGCTTGTTTGATCAAAAGATTTTTTTTCCTCGTCAAAATAAATAATTTTTATAATTCGCAAATAATAAAAAGCAGATATTACAGTACTTAGTAATCCTATGATTGCAAGTGTATACATTTTACTCTCCACAACCGCCATAAAAACATAAAATTTTGCAAAAAACCCTGCTAATGGAGGTATTCCTGCTAACGAAAATAAAATAATTAAAAATGAGATAGACAAAATTGGATGTTGCTTTGATATTCCTGCTAAGTCTTCTAAATTTTCACAATATTGTCCATCTCTTTTCATTAAAAAAATGCACGCAAAAATTCCAAGATTCATGATCATATAAATAGAAATATAAGCAATACTGCTGCTGTAGCCTGTAATTGTGTTTGTTGAAATTCCTGCTAATGCAAAACCTATGTGGCCAATAGAACTATAGGCTATAAGTCTTTTAATTTTAGATTGCCCGATTGCAGCTACTGCACCTAGAATCATGGACGCTAAAGAAATAAAAATTAAAATTGGCTGCCATTGATCTGCTATTTGGCTAAAAGGTATCTGCATAAATCTTATAAAGACTGCAATTCCAGCTAGCTTTGGAACAATTGCAAAAAAACTTGTTACAGAGCTTGGGGCGCCTTCATATACATCTGGTGTCCACATATGAAATGGAACAGCAGAAACTTTGAATGATAATCCTACTAAAATAAAAACCATTGCAAATACGGTACCTATATTTTCAGTACTTGTATTTAAACTAATTATTTCAAAGTTTGTTGAACCGCTAAAACCATAAAGGAGTGAACAGCCGTAAAGCAACAATCCCGAAGCTAATGAGCTTAAAATAAAATATTTTAATCCCGACTCATTAGATTTTAAATTATCTCTATCTAGAGAAGCTAAAATATATAAAGATAATGATTGCAGCTCTAAGCCAAGGTAAAAAAGTATAAGATCATTTGCACTTATCATGATGAACATTCCTAGCACAGATAAAAGTAGAACAAGTGAATATTCAAAATAATTTATCTTCGTTTCTTTGATAAATTTTTGTGTAATTATTAATGTAAAAAAAGTTCCTATTAAAATTAAAATTTTAAAAAAATTTGTAAATGAATTAGAAATAAAACTATTCGAAAATAAGTTAAATGATTCACTAAAAGAACTTATAATGATTATTGTTAAAGAAATAATTATTCCATAAATAATATTTGTCACGAGGATGTAACTTTCCTTATAAAAAACACCAATCATTAATGTTGTTAGTATTGATATGGAAAGAAATATTTCTGGTAAAAATAAGTTTATATTTTCCATTATTTAATCGTATTTATAATTAAATTCATTTGATAATCGTTAATCAATTTATCCACTGAAACTTCAATAGTATCTAGAATTAAATTAGGATAAAAACCAAAAAATAAAGTTAGTCCAGCTAGTAAAAATAGTATTAAACCTTCGGAAAAATTTAAATCTTTTAATTCAGCTATTTCCTTTTTTTCCAATTTTCCAAAAATCACTCTTTTGTACAACCAGAGCATATATGCTGCTCCAAGGACAAGTCCGATGCTGGCAATTATTGCTATTAAAAAATTCTTTTGAAAAGCTCCTAATAAAACTAAGATTTCACCAACAAATCCGCTTGTGCCAGGTAAACCTACTGCACCTAGCATAAATATTGCAAATACTAATGAATATTTAGGTAAAATATTAACTACCCCTCCGTAAGAACTGATTAATCTTGAATGTGTTCTATCGTATAAAACACCAACGCACAAAAATAAAGCTGCTGAAATAAGGCCGTGACTTAACATTTGAAAAATACTTCCTTCAATACCTTGTTTAGTAAAAGTAAAAATACCAAGTGTTACAAATCCCATATGAGCTACAGAAGAATACGCGATAAGTTTTTTCATATCTTCCTGCATAAGAGCAACTAAAGAAGTGTAAATTATTGCGATAACACTTAAGGTAAAGATAAGAGGCACAAAGTATTCTGACGCAACCGGAAACATGCCAATCGAAAACCTTAAAAAGCCATATCCAGCCATTTTAAGCAAAATAGCTGCAAGTATTACTGAGCCTGCTGTTGGTGCTTCGACATGAGCATCTGGTAGCCAAGTATGAACAGGCCACATTGGCGTTTTAACAGCAAAAGAACTAAAAAAAGCTAACCAAAGAACATATTGAAATTCTGTAGGTATTTTTACCTTAAATATTTCGGTAACATCAGTAGTTCCTGTAAGCCAGTAAATTGAAATAATAGCTACTAGCATTAAAACAGAACCTAAAAGAGTAAATAAAAAGAATTTAAATGCTGCATAAACTTTTTTTGGGCCACCCCATATTCCAATAATTAAAAACATTGGTATCAGACCTGCCTCAAAAAATAGATAAAAAATTACTAAATCTAAAGAACAAAAAACTCCAATCATAAATGATTCTAAAACAAGAATGGCAATTAAAAATTCTTTGAGTCTGGTTTTAACAGAATTAACACAAGACAATATACAAATTGGAGTAATGAAAGCTGTTAGAACTATGAATAAAATAGATATACCGTCAATCCCAAACTTAAATTTTATATAACCACTTATCCATTTTTTTTCTTCAACAAATTGAAATTCGGATAAGGTTTTATCAAAAGCAAACCATAAAAAAATAGATAAAAAAAAAGTTACAATGGTAGTAAATAAAGAAATATAAATTACATTTTTATTATCACTAGACTTGTTGTTAAAAATAAAAATAAAAATTGAACCTAAAATAGGTAATAAAGTAATCGATGATAATATTGGAAAATTCATTTTAATTTATTATTAGGAAAGTCAACAGACAAGAAACACCTAAAAGCATTACAAACGCATAATCATAAATAAAACCGCTCTGAAATTTCACAGCTTTATTTGAAAAGAAATTAATTACTTTTGAAAAACCATCTGGACCATATCGATCAATTATATTTTGATCTCCTTTTTTCCATAAAATAAAACCTATAAATTTAAGTGGCTTAACGAATAAATATGTATAAAGTTCATCAAAATACCATTTGTTAAATAAAAAATTATGTAATGGTTCATTCATCTTCTTCAGGCTATCTAAAATTGAAGTATCTTTAATATATAAATAATAGGAGAAAGGGATCGCTATTATAACTAACGCAGGTGTTATAAATAAAAGCCAAAAAGGCAAATGTAAATGTACTATTTCTTTTGCAAAAAATATTGAATTCATCCAAAAATCTAAATTCTGTTTTCCAATAAGGATTTCTTTAAATAAATAACCTACAAGTACAGCGCCTAACGCAAGGATTACCAAAGGTAAAAGCATAACCGCTGGAGATTCTTGTATTTTTTCCAATGGCATCATCTTATTTTTAAAGCTGCCATGAAAAGTTATAAAAAATAATCTCCAAGAATAAATAGCCGTCAAAAAAGCAGTAAAAATTCCAATTGTCATAGCGTAATACCCTATTGAAGTACCTTTCATAAAAGCAAATTCAATAATTGCATCCTTAGAATAAAATCCAGACAAAAAAGGGAATCCTGTTAATGCTAAGGTACCAATGAGCATTAAAAACCAAGTATAAGGGATTTTTTTCCATACGCCTCCCATTAATCTTATATCTTGCTCGTCTTTAAATGCATGAATAACAGATCCAGAGCCAAGAAATAACAAAGCTTTGAAAAATGCATGAGTAAATAAATGAAATATAGCTGCATGATAAGCTCCTACACCGGCAGCAAAAAACATATAACCCAATTGACTGCAAGTTGAATAAGCAATAATTTTTTTAATGTCGTTCTGTACAAGCGCTACAGAAGCTGCAAAAAGAGCAGTTATCATTCCTATAATCGCAACAAAATTTAAAGCAACTTGTGAGTATTCAAACAAAGGTGAACAACGCACAACTAAAAATACTCCCGCTGTTACCATTGTTGCTGCGTGAATTAAAGCAGAGACCGGTGTTGGGCCTTCCATAGCGTCTGGTAACCATGTGTGGAATAAAAACTGAGCTGACTTTCCCATCGCGCCAATAAAAAGCATTAAACATATAATAGTTATGAGATTTGTATTGAGTCCTAAAAAAATTATTTCTTTATCAATTGATTGAGTGGCTTTAGTAAATACTTCGCTATAATTTACAGTACCAAAATAAAAAAAAATTAAAAAAATACCGATAGCAAAACCAAAGTCTCCGACACGATTAACTAAAAAAGCTTTTATAGCAGCATTATTAGCAGTTTCTTTTTTATACCAAAAACCAATTAGTAAATACGAACATAATCCTACGCCCTCCCAACCAAAAAATAGCTGAATAAAATTATCTGAAACAACAAGCATTAACATAGAAAAAGTAAATAAAGATAAATAAGACATAAATCTTGGTTTGTTTGGATCATGGCTCATGTACCCAATTGAATAAATGTGAACTAAAGAAGATATCGAAGTTACTATAACCAACATTATTGAACTTAATGGATCTATATAAATAGACCAATTTACTTGAAGGTTTCCGGAACTTATCCAATTAAAAATTTTATAATTCCCATAAAGATCATGAACGACTCCATTATAAAAAATTATTACTGAAAATATTGCTGAAATGATCACTGACGCTGTAGTAATTAATTCTGAGTATCTGTCTCCTAAAGGTTTAATAAAATAACCTAAGATAGAACCAAGCAAAGGAAGAAAAACTAAAAAATAAGGCATTTAACCTTTTAGCTCATTAATTTCGTGTACTCTAATTGAGCCTTTGTTTCTGTAATAAGAAACTATTATTGCCAAGCCAATTGCAGCTTCAGCAGCTGCAACGGTCAATATAAAAAATGTAAAAATTTGTCCCGTTATATCATTTGAATAAATAGAAAAAGCAACCAAGTTAATATTTACTGAAAGCAAAATAAGCTCAACTGACATTAATATTACAATAACATTTTTTCTGTTTAGAAAGATTCCAACAACACCAAGTAAAAATATTACCCCACCTAATGTCAGGTAGTGACCTAATTGAATATCAATCATCAATCTTTACTCCTTTATTAAAGTCTGCGTGCGCTAACTCTATAGATGTTTTTCTTTCTCTTGATATTTGAGTGATGTAACTCTGGGTTTTTACACCTTGTCTTTTTGCATATGTCAAAACAATTGCGCCTATCATAGCTAAAAGTAAAATGATTCCTGCTACCTGGAATAAGTGGATGTATTCAGTATAAAGGACATTTCCTAACATATGGGTATTAGTGAAATTTTCATCTAATTGTAATAATTCTGTTTTTATAAAATTAGTTTTATATTTCCAGCCACCTACAACAACTAATACTTCAGCAAGAATAATTATACTTACAATAAGACCGATAGGTATGTG
>CBDDXH010000038.1:0-10857 GCA_965235125.1 Pelagilacustribacter hypolimneticus (SeqCode)
ACAACTTGATCCCAATAACTATTTACCATTTAATGTTCCTGGTCTTGAAATTTTAATAACGATTATTCTTATTACTGTTATTGGAAGTATATCGGTATCTTTTTTAGGAAAAAAAGCTTTGGAATTATTTAATAATCTTCTTAAAAAAATTCCTGTATTAAGAACTGTTTATTCTGCAGTAACTCAATTAACAGAAAGTTTTACGCAATCAAAGGGTAATGCAAAAAGTGTTGTGCTAGTTGAATTTCCAAGAAAAGGAATTTGGGCAATTGGTTTTGCGACTAATAAAAGCAGAGAAGATATTTCAAAAATAACAAATGAAGATTTAGTCAATGTATTTGTACCAACCACTCCAAATCCAACGAGCGGTTTTCTAATAATTGTTCCTAAAAAAGATTTATTTTATATTGAAATGACATTTGAACAAGCTTCAAGATTTATTGTTTCAGCTGGCACTTCGCAATAATTTTCAAGAAGATACTTTTTCTTCATCAATTAAGTCAACTTTATCAAATAATTTAAGCAAAAATTCGTACTTAGAATCATTAAATTCATTAATGTTTAATTTGTTAATATTTTCTTCAGCTAAACTAAATAGATTTTCATGATGAACTGGGTCAGCTATTTTAAATAACTTTTGGCCACTTTGCTTAAAACCTATAATATCACCATATCCTCTTAACTTCATATCTTCTTCAGCGATATAAAATCCATCATCTGATGATTTTAAAATTTGTATTCTTTTCTTTGCATTTTGACTCAGTTGATTTTTAAAAAATAAAATACAGGTCCCAGCTTTATCACCTCTGCCAATTCTTCCTCTTAACTGATGAAGTTGAGCTAATCCAAATTTATTAGAATTTTCTATAATTATTACTGTAGCATTAGGAAAGTCTATACCAACCTCTATAACAGTTGTCGAAACTAAGATAGATATTTCATTATCTAAAAATTTTTTTAAAACTCTTTCTTTTTCATCTTGATTAAGATTGCCATGTATAAAACCAACTTTTCTCGGAAATTTTTTGCTCACAAGTTGAAAAGTTTTAGTTGTTGAAGAAAAGTCTAACTTTTTGGATTCTTCAATCAATGGGCAAATCCAAAATATTTGTTCATTAGTTTTAATTTTTTTTTCTAAAAAAGTCCAAAGTTCATCAATTTTATTTTCAGGTTTGCTTAAAGTTAAAATCTTTTGTCTAAGCGCTGGCTTTTCTTCAAGTCTAGAAGTATCCATATCACCATAAATAGACATCATCATCGTTCGTGGTATGGGAGTTGCTGACATAAGTAAAACATCACAATTAGATCCACCTTTTTTTGCAAATTTAATTCTTTGTTGCACACCAAATTTATGTTGTTCATCTATTATGATTAATCCTAATTTATTAAAAGATATAGTTTCCTGAAATAAAGCATGAGTCCCAATGAGAAAATCTATTTTTTTATTTTCTAAATCATTTAATATTATTTTCCTTTTTTTAATATCAGTTCGCCCCGTCAATACTTCAATTTTTATTTTTAAATTAGAGTAAACAATTATTTCATTTAACATTTTAAAATGTTGTTCCGCTAATATTCCAGTTGGTGCCATTAAGCTACATTGATAACCAGCCTCTATACAATTGAGCCCAGCAATAATAGCCACAATAGTTTTGCCTGACCCAACGTCACCCTGTAAAATTCTGAACATCCTTGATTGTGATTTAAGATCGCTATTAATTTCATCAATAACCTTTTTTTGACCATTAGTTAAATTGTAAGGCAAAGATTTAATTAATTGAACAGAATAGGTACCTATAAATTTTTTTATATCTTTTTTAACTTTTTTTATTTTATTCCTATTGTTTGATAAAAAAAGTAAATTTGCAAATATTTCATCATAAGCAATTCTTTTTAAAAAGATTGAATTTAAATCTTTTTCTGAATTTGGGTTGTGTAAACTTATTATAGAATTTTTCCAACTTGAAAAACCCATTTTTTTAATAAAATTTTTTTCATGCCACTCTTCAATATCAGGAATTTGATTAATTACCTTTTCGATTACATTTCTGTATGTTATTTCCTTTAATCCCTCTGTCAGCGAGTATTTTGGAATAATTTTTTTAATTTTGTCTATATTTTCTCTTTTACTTAAATATTTAGGATTCGTCATTTGATATTTATTTCTAAAATAATTAACTTTACCACTTACAACAACCCATTCATTTAAAGGTAATATTGTTTTTATATAACCCTCACGGCTATTAAAAAAAATTAAATCAATTTCTCCAAAATTATCTTTGCAAATAATTTTATTTGGAAGATTTCTTATTCTTGGGAAGTTGTATTTAACAACTTGAACATTAATTGTAAAAATTTTTCCAATTTCTAATTTATCCAATGTAGTAGATTCTGATCTAAAAGTTAAATCGTAGGGAAGATCCCAAAGTAAATCATTAACTTTTTCAATTCCTTTTTTTTTAAGATAAGATGAAATTTTTCTTCCAACACCTTGAATAGAGTTAATATTAGAAAATAAATTAAACTTTTTATTAGTGAAGTTCATTTATTGATATATATTATAAAATTCTTATGAATGAATTAGATTTATTAAAAAATAAGATTAAATATCGAGCTTCTTACAGAGGGACTAAAGAGATGGATATTTTATTAACATCATTTACCAATTCAATTATAGATAATTTAGAATATCTTGAACTTCTTAAATTAGATGAATTTTTAAATTGTAATGATGAAGATATCTATAACTACTATTTCAATAGCAATTCTATTTTAGCATTTAATGATAGGAAGATATTAAATTTATTTAAAACCTTTAAACTCTAAATGGCGGAGAGGGTGGGATTCGAACCCACGAACGAGTTGCCCCGTTGCTGGTTTTCAAGACCAGTGCTTTCAACCGCTCAGCCACCTCTCCTTGATATTCAGTAAGACTTATTACTATCAATATGAGTAAATAACAATATTGATTAACTTATTGCATGTAGTTTTGAGTTTTTATTTATGTTAGTTAAAAAAATGATTAACGTCTTAAAAATTTTATTTTTAATAATATATCTACTAGTACATTCTTCTTTTGCATTCGCTAATCAGCAAGATTTTGACTCTTGGCTTCAAGATTTTAAAATAACTGCTAAGAAAAATGGTATTTCACAGAGAGTAATAGATGACATTTTGTCAAATGCTACTTATTTAAATCAAGTTATTCTTTACGATAATAAACAACCTGAATTTTTTGAAAAAACAAATGAATATATAAATAAGCGTGCAACTAAAAGAGCAGTTAACCAAGCAATTATTATTTTAAATCAAAATAAATCTATATTTGAAAAAGTTGAAAAAGATTTTAATATTAATAAGGAATTAATACTAGCTTTGTGGAGTACTGAAACTAATTTTGGAAATAATTTGGGTAAAATGGATATTGTCTCATCTTTGGCAACTTTAAGTTTTGATAAACGCAGAAGTCAATATTTTACAGAAGAATTATTAACGCTTTTAAAACTTGTAGATAAAAATGTTTTAAAAAAAGAAAATTTGTTTGGATCATGGGCGGGAGCACTTGGCAACTTTCAATTTATGCCATCAGTAATAAAAGATTATGCTATAGATTACGATAAAAATGGCAATATAGATTTAAAAAATTCCAAAGACGATGCGATTGCATCTGCTGCTAATTATTTAAGTAAAATTGGTATAAAAAAAGACTATCCTTGTTTTGACGAAGTAAAGTTTGAAAAAGATATTGATAATAAACTATTTAATTTTTCAGCAGGAAATATTCATAATAAAAAAACAATTATAGATTGGCAAAAATTAGGAATAAATTTTTTAAATGAGAACAGCAGAAAGAATTCTTCTATAGCAGCTTTAGTACTACCCGATGGAGATATAACCTCACCTAAATTTCTTGTTTACGACAATTATGAAGTTATTTTAAAGTGGAACAGATCATTAAGATTTGCTTTATCAATTTGTGCATTATCAGATTCAATTAAAAATGAAATATAGATTATTATTACTTTTTTTTTTAGTATCCTGTATTAATAATTCTACTTCTACAGTTAATAAACTAGCATATTCTGCAAATGGATTTGTTCATATAGAACAAAACATTTATCCAGATCTAGAGAAAGATAATTTTTTTGTATCTCACAATAAATTACCAATAGGCACTAAGGTTAAAGTTATTAATCCAGAAAATAAAAAATTTGTTGAAGTAACAATAAAAAAAAAAATTAAATATGATGATTTTTATAAAGCTTTAATTTCTAAAAGCATCGCTCAAGAATTAGATTTATCTTTTGAATTTCCATATATTGAAATTATTGAAGTTAAAATTAATCAAGCATTTGTTGCAAAAAAAACTATAACAGATGTTGAGGAAAAAAAAATAGCCAATAATGCACCAGTAGAAAAAATTAAAATAGATAATATTTCTAAAGAAAATAATATATCTAAAAAAAAATTAAAAACTTATTCAATTGTAGTAGCTGAATTTTATAATCTTAGCTCAGCTGAATTATTAAAAGAAAGACTCCTAGCTAATTTAAAAAATTCCAATTACCATTTGATTTATATTAATAAAAAAAGTGAAAAAAAGTATGAATTATTGATGGGTCCATATAATACTATTAATAAATTAAAAAATGATTACATTGCACTAACTGATTCAAATTTTGAAGATTTAAATATTAAAATTAATGAATAATTTTATAAAATATATTTTTATATTTTTTGTAACCTGGTTTTCTTGTGCTCAAGCAAATCCTAAAATTAATTTTAAAACTGGTATACTGATAGATTATCAATCTGATAAAATACTCTACGAACTTGACGCTGATATGAGAATTGCTCCTGCATCTATGACGAAAATAATGACTACGATAATAACTTTTGATCTTTTACAAAATAAAAAGCTCAAATTGGATGAGAAATTTCCAGTTTCAGAAAAAGCATGGAAAATGTCCCAATCAGGATATTCTTCAATGTTTATTGTAGTTAAAGATGAAATATCAGTTGAAGATTTATTAAGAGGTATCATTGTAGCCTCAGGAAATGATGCCTGCGTTGCTTTAGCTGAAGGTATAGCCGGTACAGAGGAAAGTTTTGTGCTGTTAATGAATGAAAAAGCAAAAGAGATAGGAATGTCAAATTCGAATTTTTCAAATGCATCAGGTGTTGGTGATCCAAATAATTATTCTACTGCTAGAGATATTGCTTTGATGTCAAAATATTTGATTAAAAATCATCCCACTTATTATGAATATTTTAAAGAAATAGAATTTACCTGGGATAGGACTGGCGGAAAACCAATTACACAACCAAATAGAAATCTTTTACTTTTTAAAAATATGGGTGTTGATGGTATTAAAACAGGCCACTTAGATGCTGAAAATTATTCTTTAGCAAGCTCTATAAAGAAAGATACCAGAAGACTTATAGCTGTAGGCAGTGGATTTAAAACAATTGCCTCAAGGTCCAGTGAGTCTTTGAAGTTACTCACTTGGGGTTTGGGTAATTCAGAAACTTTTCAAATTTCAAAAAAAGGAGAGACAATATTCGAGATTAACACTTGGCAGGGTAAAAAAAAAACAACGCCTGGTTACACTAAAGAAGATGTCTATTACACGATCGATAAAAAAGATTTAAAAGATTTTAATGTTTTTTTAGAATATTTAGGTCCAATTAAAGCACCAATAAGTAAAGACGATGAAATTGCTTCTTTAAAAATTTATAACAAAAATGAATTAGCTCAAACTGTGCCCGTGTACGCACTTGAAAAAGTTAAAAAAATTAATTTTTTACTAAGTATTTTCTTATCATTTAATTATATGATCTGGGGAGATGCTTAAAAAAAAATTCTTCTTTATTGTCTTTGAAGGAATTGAAGGAACGGGAAAAAGTTATCAAATAAATAAACTTTATAATAATTTAAAAAAACTAGGTTATAGTTTAATAAAAACGCGCGAGCCAGGGGGTTCAGTATCTGCTGAAAAAATTAGAAACTTAATATTTTCTAAAACATCTTATAAATTTCATAAATTAACGGATTATTTTTTGATAAATGCCGCTAGAAATGAACACGTACAAAAGACTCTCTTATTAGCAAAGAAAGAAAAAAATATAGTAATTTCTGATCGATTTACAGACTCTACATATGCCTATCAGGTTGTAGCTAATCAAATTAGTAAAAAAATTAATTTTATAAATCAAAAATATATTCTAAAAGATCTCAAGCCAAATCTAACTATTGTTTTAAAATCAGATTTTAAGACAATTTTTTCACGTATAAAAAAAAGAAAAAATATAAATAAATTTGATAAATTAAAAACTAGTTTTTATAAAAAAGCTCAAAGCGCTTTTTTATTTTTAGCTAAGCAAAATAAAAACTATTTAGTTTTCGATTCATCTAAAAATACGCCAGAATTAGAGAAAGAAATATTATCTGTTGTTTTAAAAAAAATTAATTAAATTATAATGATAAGCTCAGATTTTCTAAATCCTATTAATTCTATTAAATTAATTGCAATGGATCGTTATTTAGATGAGATGATTAACCTATATAATTTAAAAAAATTTCCAAAAGTTTTACTTTTAACTGGCAAAAAAGGAATAGGTAAATTTACTTTAGTTATCCATTTTCTTAATTATATTTTTACTTTAAATGAAAAAAAACCTTATGATCTTAAAAATAAAATAATTAACCCAGAATCAGTTTTTTACAATCAACTTTTAAATCATACCAGTCAGGATGTTATTTTTATTCAAACTGATGAAAGTAAAAATATAAAAATCGAAGATATCAGAAATTTAAAATCAACCTTATCTAGAACTTCACTTTCGAATAATCTAAGATTTACCATTATTGATGAAGTAGAATTTATTAACGAAAATTCAGTAAATGCTTTGCTTAAGTTGCTTGAAGAGCCCACAATTAATAATTTTTTTATTCTTATTAATAATCAGCAATCTGATCTTGCAGAAACTATTTCTTCTAGAAGTCTTAAAACAAGTATTTTTTTAAATAGCATAGAAGTTAACTCAGTTATTAATCATTTGTTAAAAAATAATAATATTAAAAATTTAATAGATTTTAATAACGATTTAACTCCTGGTCTGTTATTACAATTTAATGAAAGATTTTTAAAATTTAATATAGATAAAAATGACAATATTTTAACAAAAATTAATAAATTATTAAATGCTTTTAAAAAGAATAAAGATAAAATTTTAATCAATTTGACACTTTTTTTAATTGATCAATATTTTCTTAGATTAGTGCAAATAAATGAAAAAAAAATAAGTATCTTACTAGATGTAAAATCAAGTATTGTTAAAAATATAAATGATTTGATTTATTATAATCTAAACGTAAATTCAGTTATAAATTCAATCGAAGTAAAATTAAAAAATGTCTAATGATAATTTTTATATAACTACACCAATCTATTATCCTTCAGGTAAGCCACATATGGGACATGCTTATTCAAGTATTGTAGCTGATATATTTGCTAGATTCAAAAGACTTGAAGGTAAAAATGTGTTTTTTTTAACCGGAACAGATGAACATGGTTTAAAAATTCAACGCGAAGCAGAAAAAAATAATAAAGATCCAAAATCTTTTTGTGATGAAATTTCTCAACAATTTAAAGAATTAACTAAAACTTTAAATCTTTCAAATGATGATTTTATTAGAACCACTGAAAAGAGACATCATCAATCTGTAATAGCTATATGGAATAAACTTCTTGAGTCTGGAGATATATACCTATCCAAATACGCAGGATGGTATTCTGTTTCTGATGAAGCCTACTACACTGAAGATGAAATAACCACAGAGAATGGAAAAAAAATTTCAAAATCTTCTGGATCTCTCGTTGATTGGTTCGAGGAAGAATCTTATTTTTTTAAACTATCTGCATGGCAAGATAAACTTTTAGAATATTATAAAAAGAATCAAGATTTTATTTCTCCAAAATCAAGAAATAATGAAATAGTGCAATTTGTTAAAAGTGGATTAAACGATCTTTCTATAAGCAGAACATCTTTCAAATGGGGTATAAAAGTACCAAATAATGATAAACACATTATTTATGTTTGGCTCGACGCTTTAACTAATTACATTAGTGCTTTAAATTTCCCGAATACAGAAGATCCATTATATAAAAAATTTTGGCCAGCGAGCATTCATATTATAGGCAAAGATATTTTAAGATTTCACACAGTTTATTGGCCTGCTTTTTTAATGGCAGCAAAGATTCAGCTTCCACATAAAGTTTTTGGTCATGGTTGGATTTTGTCGGACGAAAAAAAGATGTCAAAATCACTAGGCAATATTTTAGATCCTCTTGAAATAATTGATAAGTACGGAATAGATCAACTTAGATATTATTTAATAAAAGAAGTTTCATTAGGAAATGATGGAAATGTTTCAATGGAAAATCTTAAAAATTGTATTAATAATGATTTAGCAAATAATTTTGGAAATTTATGCCAAAGAGTTTTTAGTTTTATAGAAAAAAATTGTGAAGGAAAGTTACCTAAGCCTGGCAAGTTAGCAAATGAAGATATTAATCTTCTAGATAAGCTAATTAATAAAGTTCCGGAGCTAGTTTCAGATATGAACAGTCAAAGTTTAAATGATTATATCAAAAAAGTAGTAGAATTTTCATTTAATGCAAATAAATATTTTAATGACTTACAGCCTTGGTCAATTAAAAAAACTAACATAGAAAGAATGAATACAATTTTATTTACAATTGTAACGCAAATTAAAAATATATGTATTTTACTTAGTCCAATTATTCCTATAAGCAGTGAAAAAATTTTAAATACAATGAATCTAAAAGATGAAAATAAGCAAATTAAAGATATCAATAAACTTGATATTTTTAATCATAATTTAGAGTTTAAAAAAATATCAATACTTTTTAAAAAAATAGAAGATGATAATTGATTCACATTGCCATTTAGAATACGAACCTATTAATTCAAGTTTAAAAGAAGTTATAAATCGTGCTTTTAAAAACGGTGTTGAGTATCTTTTGAGTATTTCAACAACTAATGAAAGCTATGACAAAATCATTAAAATTGTTGAAAATTATAAAAATGTATACGGAACATATGGGATCCATCCGCACGAAACAAATAATTATAAAAATCTAACATCTCTAGAAATTATAAAAAAAGCTAGTTTAAATAATAAAATAATTGGTATTGGTGAGACTGGTCTTGATTTTTATTATGACCATTCAGATCGAAATATTCAAAAAAAAATATTTATCGAACATATAAAAGCTGCGCAAAATTTAAATTTACCTTTGATTGTTCATACTCGATCAGCCGAAGATGAAACGTATGAAATTTTAAAAATTGAAAAGAAAAATAAAGATTTTAAAATTTTAATTCACTGTTTTACAGGGAGCAAAATATTTGCACACAAATTAGTTGACCTAGGATGTTATATTTCAGCCAGTGGAGTTGTGACTTTTAAAAAATCAAAAGAACTAGCTGAAACTTTCCTTACTTTGCCAAACGATCGTTTATTAGTTGAAACAGACTCTCCTTATTTGTCTCCAGAACCTTTGAGAGGCAAGGTTAATGAACCTTCTCATATTGTTCATACAGTAAACTTTTTAGCTAATTTAAAAGGTATCGATGCTAAAAGTTTTGCTGAAACAACGTCGTCTAATTTTTTTAAACTATTTGGAAAATTGAATTGAAAAATAAGTTTACTATATTAGGATGTGGAAGTTCATTAGGTTCTCCTTGGATTACTAACTATTGGGGAAAATGTAATAAAAAGAATAAAAAAAATATAAGAACTAGATGTTGTGCTCATTTTCAATATAAAAATATATCAGTTTTAATCGATACATCGCCAGATCTTAAAATTCAATTTAAACAAAATAATTTAAAAAATGTTGATTCAGTTTTATACACACATGAGCATGCCGATCAAACTTCAGGAATTTTTGAGTTAAGACCTTTTTTTTGGAAAAATAAAAAAAAAATTGATATTTATGGAAGTAAAAAGACTATTAAAGAATTAAAAACTAAATATGATTTTTGTTTTATTTCTAAGCAAGGCTACAAACCAATAGCTAAAGCACATATAATAAAAAATAATTTTTTAATCGAAAAGGGTGTAAATAAAATTAAAATTAATTCATTTCAAGTTCAGCACGGCTTAATTAAATCATCTGCTTACGTATTTAATAAAATTGCTTATATAAGTGACTGCAGCAAGATTCCTAATAATTCAAAAAAACTGTTAAATAATCTAGATTTCTTAATTATAGATTGTTTAAGATTTAAATTTCATCCAGGTCATTTCAATTTTGATGAAGCTACTACTTTAGCTAAAGACCTTAAGCCCAAAAAAACAATTCTTACTAATTTACACGTTGATCTTGATTATAATATTTTAAAAAAAAAACTTCCATCAAATATTATACCTGCCTTTGACGGCATGAGTTTTAATTTTTAAGTTCTTTTTCAATAGAAGCTATAAATTTATCAGAGGATGGGTTGGTAACTGAGGTAAATGTATTAGCTACTTTACCATTTTTACCAATAATAATTTTGTGAAAATTCCATTTTGGAATTGCTGAGCCCCCGTAATTTTCCGCTGCCCATACAAAAAAAGGATGAGCTTCTTTTCCAATGACATTAGTTTTTTCTGTTATTGGAAAATTAATTCCAAATGCAGTTTCGCAAAAATTTTTAATTTCCTTATTTGATCCTGGCTCTTGTTTAAAATTATCAGATGGTACACCTATAACAATTAACCCTTTATTTTTATATGTAGTCGATAATTTTTGAAGATCTTCATACTGATTAGTAAAACCGCAT
>CBDDXH010000039.1:0-10426 GCA_965235125.1 Pelagilacustribacter hypolimneticus (SeqCode)
TTTTTTTTTATTTTTAAATAAAATTGATTTAAATCTTGTTTTTTTAATATTAATTCCAGGACTGATAACTATATAATCAACTTCATTTAGTTTTGCTTTAAAAAAATCTAAATTTTTTTTAATTTTTATTTTTTTTTTATCGTCCCAAATATAAATTCTTTTAACCTTCTTTTTTTTAAGAAATTTAAGAGCAGATGTTCCTGACAAACCAAGTCCGTAGATGGCGTATGAATTTTCTTTGATTGGTTTATGAATGTCCATTAATTATCTTAGTTTTAATGTAGCTAAACCTACTAATGCTAAAATAATTGCTATGATCCAAAATCTTACTACTACTGTGGACTCTGGCCAACCTTTTTTTTCAAAATGATGATGTAACGGTGCCATTTGAAAAATACGTTTACCAGTTAATTTAAATGATATGACTTGTATGATAACCGATAATGTTTCAAGAACGAAAAGGCCTCCTATTATAGCAAGTACAATTTCATGCTTAACGATAATTGCGACTGTAGCTATTGAGCCTCCTAATGAGAGCGAACCTGTGTCGCCCATAAATATCTTGGCAGGAGGGGCATTGTACCAAAGAAAGCCTAAACAAGATCCAAAAACTGCTCCACAAAAAATACTTAGTTCTCCTACGCTGGCGATATAAGGAATTTTTAAATATTCAGCAAAAATTACGTTTCCAACTAAATAACTTATTATCGTAAAGGATAAGGCAACTAACATAACTGGTACAGTTGCTAAACCGTCTAAACCGTCAGTTAGATTAACAGCGTTAGATGAACCAACTATAACAAAAATTGCAAAGGGGACAAAAAATATACCCAAAAATAAAACTATATTTTTAAAAAAAGGGAAATATAAATTGTTTAAATGTGGGTGATTAGAATATTTAGTTAAAAAAAAAATTACTAAAAAACTTAGAAAAAGTTGTCCTAAAAATTTTAACTTTGAATTCAATCCTCTAGAACTCTTTAATTTAATTTTTAATAAATCATCGCTAAACCCTAATAAGCCAAAACTTAGTAAAACAAAAATTACAGCGAAAATATAAACATTTTTCAAATCTGCCCACAAAAGAGTTGCGAAAAATATACCGAATATAATAATTATACCACCCATAGTTGGTGTACCAGATTTTTTAATTATATGATCAATTGGACCATCCTGTCTAATAGGGCCTGATATTTGTTTTTTCTTAAATAAATTAATTAATGGCTCACCAATTAAAAAAACAATTAAGAAAGAGGTAATTATCGAAAGAGCAATTCTAACTGTTATATAACGAAAAACATTTAAATAGGAGTATTGCTCTACAAGAGAAGAAAAAAAACTATAAAGCATATTTTTCTCCAGCAATAATTTTTTTAGATAAATTGTTTAAACCTGTAGCGTTTGAACCTTTAATCATTAAATAATCATTTTTATTTAACAAATTTGAAAAAACTTCATCAAAGTCGTTTATGTTTTGTAAAATATTTCCTTGCTTAGGTTTATAAATTTTTTGATAAGTTTTAAATGCATTTTTTCCATATATAAATAATTTATCAATATCACTTTTATTAATATAATATGATAAATTCTTATGGTAAATATCTGATTTTTTTCCTAATTCCAGCATGTCGCCAAGTAATAGATATTTTTTAAAATTATTTTTTTTTAATTTTGAAAAATTTAAGATTGCATTTTTTACTGATGAGGGATTTGCATTATAACTTTCGTCGATAAAATTAAATCTTTTTTTATATCTTTTAATAATATGTGTTTTACCTCTGCCTTCGATTGAATTAAAAGAATAAATTAAATTTTTTATTTTTGATAAGTCTAGATTTAAAACAGATAAAACTAGTAAACTAGATAGTATGTTTAAAATAGTTAATGAATTAACATTTCTTACTTTTAAAAAAATATCATCATTTAAAACTTTAAAATGTAATAAATTGTAGCTTTTAAAGGTTTTATCTTTAATTATAAAAGCATCAGATGTATTTTTTAGCCCAAAAGATAAAACTTTAACTTTTTTTATTTTTGCAAGCTTTGAAAAATAATTAAAATACTTATCATCTTTATTTAAAATTAAAAAACCCCCATTAACTATGTTTTCAATAATTTCCGACTTTGCTTTAGCTATACTGGTTAAATTTTCAAAATTTTCAATATGAGATTCTCCAACATTCGTTATTACTCCTATATGTGGTCTGACTAAACTAGAAAGTTTTCTAATTTCTCCAGCTCGACTCATGCCGATTTCAAAAACTCCGTATCGATGATAATTTTCCAAATTAGATAAGCTTAAAGGTACACCAAAATGGTTGTTATAAGATTTTTGCGAAAAATATGTTTCTCCATAATTAGTTAATAAATTTCCAAGCAAAGTTTTTAAAGTGGTCTTACCTGAGCTTCCTGTTATGGCGATTATTTTGGCTTCTGAGTATTCTCTTTTTTTAATAGCCAATCGATTTAAAAAATTAAAAGTATTATTGCATCGAATTAATTTATTTTGACTAAGGTTTTTCATATGTTTTTTAATTACACAAAAATTTGCTTTATTTTTTAAAGCTGCTTTTACAAATGCATGTCCATCATGGGTTTTTCCTTTTATCGCAATAAAAATATTATTTTTTTTAACTTGTTTAGAATCTATCGAAACCCCTTCAAAATTTTTATCTTTTTTTTTTAAAAGTTTATAAATAATTTTGGAGTTTAAAATTTGATTATAATTTTTTTTATTATATTTAAGTTTTTTTACATTAATTTTCCTAATTATTTTTTGATCTGAAAAATCTAATACTTTATTTTTATATAGTTGAGTGGTTTCATGGCCTTTTCCAGCAACAAGAATGGTTCCATTTGGTTTTGAATTAATAATAGCTGCTATAATAGCTTTTGCTCTTGAGGGTATATTGTGAATATTTTCTTTATTTTTATTTTTAAAGCCTGAAAAAATCATTTGCCTAATTAATTTAGGTTTTTCATTTCTTGGATTATCATCTGTGATATAAATTTCTTCGGCATTTTTTTCACTAACCCTTGCCATGATAGCTCTTTTTTTTTTATCTCTCTCTCCACCACATCCAAATACCACATCTGGTTTAACGCCATAATGCTCTTTTAATGTCTTTAATGAAGTTTCAAGAGCATCAGGTGTATGAGCATAATCAATAAAAATTTTAGTCCTATTTGGTAAAATTTTAACTAATTGAAGTCTGCCATTTACTTCTTTAATTTTTTTTATTTTTTTTAAAACTTTGTTAATAGCTAAACCTGAGAGTTTAACTGCTAAAATAGACATTAATAAGTTTTTGATTTGAAATATTCCAATTAAAGGAACTTCTATGTCATAATTTTTTTTATTAAATTTAAAAAATAATTGCTGATAATTTTTTTTAAATATTATTGATTTAATTTCAATTGTAGAATTTTTTTCACCTATAGTTAATAAGTTTAGATTTCTATTTTTTGCAATTAGTTTGATCTTTTGAAATTCTTTAATTTGATTATCAGTTATAATATTTTTTTTTTCTTTTAGTAATTTAGAAAGCAAAATTAACTTAGCATGTAAATAATTATTCATATTTTTGTGATAATCAAGATGATCTTGTGAAAAATTAGTAAAAATTGCAGTTTTAAAATCTAATCCATTTAATCTACCCTGTAAGAGACCGTGACTTGAAGCTTCTAAAATTACATGATTTATTCCTTGTTTTTTAATTTCTGATAATTCTCTGTGTAGAGAAATAATATCCAATGTGGTCAGATTTGTTTTTTTAATATTATTTTTTTTTTTAATTCCTAATGTACCAATCGATGCAACTGGTATTTTTAGCATGCTGAGTAACTGATGATAAAAATCTGCAACTGAACTTTTACCATTAGTGCCTGTAACCGCAATGATGTTGCGAGGCTTGTTAGAATAAAATATTTTGCACGCTTCACTGATAACTGAAGAGATATTTTTAACTTTAATTATTGGAATTTTATTTGAGCTTATTTGACATTTCTTGAAACAAATTACTGCTTTTGCACCCTTTGAAATTGCATCTAAAATATATTTTTCGCCACTAAATTTTGTTCCTCTAAGAGCAAAAAATAAGTAATTTTTTTTAATTTGCCTACTATCTAGCGACAAACCTTCAATATTAATATTTTGAATATCTAATGGTAAATTTTTAATTATTTTTTTTAACAACATGAGCGTTATAAACCTCGTTGTTGTTTATGGCTAAAATAGGTCCAATTTTCTCTATTATTTTACCAGCAACATAAACAGAGTTCCATCCAGCTTCATTAAAACGAATATTTTTTACTAATTGACCCTTGTAATTATAAATGATGTGAGGAGCAGCTTTAGGATCATCTAAAATAACAAGAAGTAGATATTTTGGATTTTCTGTTGGAAATACAGAAATAAAAGTAGTTATACTTTTATTTTCATCAATGTAGCTTTTAGCTGTGCCTGTTTTGCCTCCGATATCATAACCAAATATGTTTGCAAAACTTCCTGTGCCTTCTTTGTCTGTTACTACTTTTCGTAAAATTTTGTTAATCTTTTCACTGGTACTTTTAGAAATAATAGATTCGTGATTTTTAATATTTAAATTTTTTTGTAAACTTAATGTTGGATTAACAATATAACCACCATTTGTTAAAGATGCATATGCAGCAGCCGCTTGTAATGGCGTTGTGGTAATTCCGTGACCATATGAAACGGTTTCTAATTTACACTTTTCCCAATTAAAACTTAAAGGTTTGCCGATTTCTTCTATTTCAAAATTTATAGTTTTCAAAAGACCAAGTTTTTCAAGAAAAGTTTTCAATCTTTCTTCACCAACTTTTCTACCAATCATCAAAGAACCGATATTGGACGATCTAATTAAAATATCTTCTGCACTTAACTTTTCAGGAAATTTATGTATATCGTTAATAGAATATTTAGAACACTTTACTTCGCTAGGTATATTTTCAATCATTGTTTCGGGTGATAAAATATTTTCTTCGAGTGCAATTGCAAGTGTAAATGTTTTAAATACTGAACCTAATTCAAAAACTCCTTTAGTGATTTGATTCATATATTTAAGATCGCTAATATCTTTTCGAATATTGATATTATAATCCGGTAGAGAAATAAGAGATAATACTTCTCCGTTATTAACGTCCATTAACAGTCCTCCAGCAGCATTTGCCTTAAAATCGTTCATAGCTTTTTTTAATTCGGTCTTAATTAAAAATTGAATATTGGTATCTAAAGTTAAAAATAAAGAATTATCTATTTTATTATTTTTTAATTCTTTATCGAAATATTTTTCAATTCCGGAAATACCATAATTATCGTCATCAATTTGACCAAGTACATGACTAAATAGTTGACCTTGAGGGTACACCCTGCTTTGAACAGATTCAATAATTATTCCTTTTTCGCCCAAAGACCATAATTTATTTTTTTCTTCTCTAGTTAATCTTTTTTTTAAATAAAAATATTTTTTACTTTCTAAATTTTGTTTTAGTTCAGGTATTGAAATCTCAGGAAAATTTAATTTAATATTTATTATAAAGTTTTCCTTATTTTTGATTAAATTAGGTTTTATTGCTGCATGATAAGTATTAATATTTCGCGCAATCACTGCACCATTTCTATCTACTACATCTCTTCTAAGGATTAAACTATTTGGATCAATCGGTTTATACTCGATAAAATTAGACGGTTGGATTGAAATAGAAAAAATAGAAATTGAAAAAATAAGGATTAAAGAAAAAAAAATAGAAAATAAGACATAAATTCTTTCATTCGAAATTCTTGATTTATTAATCATTTTCTGATTTTGGGTAGTTTCAATAAAATCCCCAAAGAAAAAAGATTTTTGGTTCTGATGTATAAAGTTTTTATATTTTTTATTTTTCATTAATTAGTACTTTTGTCATTTTTTTTTGTTGCTTAATAAAATCATCAAAATCATGATAAATTTGAGAAAAATTTAAGTTATTGTAAATAAAATCAATGTTTTGAGTGACTTTATCCTGTAAAACTTCTGGGGAGGTTAAATAATAAAATTCTAAATAGGCTTCTGATAAATTTTTTTCTAAAAATAATATCTGACTATTATGATCTCGAATTTTTTTTTCAATAAATCTAGTTTCATTTTTTATAATAGGTATGGTAATTAAAAACGAAACATAAACTAAAAGTACAATTATTTTTTTTTTATTAAATAGCAACATTTTCGATATCTAAGTATCTTTTAAATTTCTCTTTAAATTCATTTGGATAATTAAAAGGCTCTTCAGTTCTAATAGCGTACCTCAACTTAGCCGATCTAGAAGCTGGGTTTTTAATTATCTCTTGTTCATTGGGTGTTAAAAAATTATTTTTATATTTTTCAAAAAAAAAATTTGTTTTATTGCTTTGACTCGGCATATACCTTGAGGGATTAGACTTATTAGCTGAATAATTAGTAAAATAATATTTAACAATTTTATCTTCAATAGAGTGAAAACTGATTGTTATAATTTTTCCTCCTTGTTTAATAAATTGTGTTGCTTTAATTAACCCTTCTATAAGTTCAGAAGTTTCTTTGTTTACAAATATTCGAAGAGCTTGAAATGTTTTGGTACAAACGTTAATTTTTTTATTATAATTTTTTTTTTTACTGGATTCTATAATTTTAACCAGTTCAACAACAGTATTAATTTTTTTAATTTTTCTCGCTTTAATAATATTTTTTACAATTCTACTAGCTTCTTGCTCTTCTCCGAGAATTTTAATAACTAATTTAAGATGATTTTCATCTAGTGTATTAATTACTTCTTCAGCAGATATATCTGAAAGACCCATCTGCATATCAATTTTACCAGTAGCATTAAAAGAAAAACCTCTGTTGTAATCTTGAAGTTGAAAAGTAGACAACCCTAAATCAAAAATAATTATATCAGATTTAATTTTAGTGTTTAAAACTCTGTCTAAATTACTAAATTTTTCATTATAAAATTTAAATTGATTTAATGATTTTGTTTTTATTGCTTCTGCTCTCTTAGCTGCAGATTTATCTCTATCAAGTGCTATTACTTTAAAATTTGGAAACTTTAATAATGCTTCGGTATAACCACCTCCGCCAAACGTACAATCAATAACTAATTGATTTTTTTTTGATAAATTACAAATCTTAACAATTTCATCTAGCATCACTGGAAAATGTTTTTTTTCCAGTGATGAAGAAGAAAGAGACATATTGTTTTTTTCTTTGCATTAAAACTTTTGTCTTCTTAAAAATGCAGGAATTTCAAAATCATCCTCTTGATTTTTTTCTTGATCAAAAAGTTTTGGATCCACTGTTGCATCAGAATTATTTTCTTCTTTTGAATTATTTTCTTCAGAAAAAAGTTTTGGTGTATATTCTTCGTCTAAAGTCAAAGAAACTTCATTATTTGAAGTAACGTGTTCTATAGAATCAACTTCAAACAAACTTTCTACGGCTTCTCCGTTAAGTGTATGATCAGATAAAGCTTTTTCATTTTGAGTTATAATTTCTTTTTCAACTTCAAATGATTTGTATGGTTCAGTAATTGATTCAAATTGATCTTCTAGCTTTAAAGCAGTTGCTCCTACAGAAGTTTGGTAGGAATTATTTGGAATTGTTTTTCCTCTTGATGAAAATAATCCATCTGAGTAACCTGTATTTCTATTCTGAATACGGCTAAACATATCTACTACTCCATTTGAGCCAGCAACTTGACCATCTAAAGCAGTTGCAACTATAGATACTCTCATTTTTCCATTAAGAGCGTCGTCTCTAATAGCTCCAAATATAAGTTCAGCTTCTGGATCAACTTCTGCTCTTATTTTGTTTACAGCTTGATCAACTTCAAAAAGTGTTATGTCTTTGCCACCCGTAATATTTACTAACAAACCTTTTGCACCTTTGAGTGAATAATCATCAATTAAAGGATTGTTTAAAGCCATATCAGTTGCAATTTCAGCTCTGTTATCTCCTTCTGCTTCTCCAGTTCCCATCATCGCTTTACCCATTGAACTCATAACAGTTTCAACATCAGCAAAGTCTAAATTGATAATTCCTGGTTTAACCATAAGATCGGTAACGCTTTGCACTCCAAACTTTAAAACATCATTAGACAAACCAAAAGAATCTTCAAAAGTTGTAGTTTCATTTGCAACTTTGAAAAGATTTTGATTTGGAACGACTATTGAAGTGTCTAAATGCTTTTTAAGCGCATTCATTCCTTCAACAGCTCTTCTCATTCGTTTAGGGCCTTCATATGAAAAAGGAAGTGTTACTACACCAACTGTTAAAATATTTAATTCTCTAGCTGCTTTTGCAATTACACTAGAGGCTCCTGTTCCGGTTCCACCACCCATCCCAGCGGTAATGAAAACCATATTAGCTCCTTGTAAAAAATTAATTATTTCATTTAAAGACTCGTCTGCAGCTGCTTGTCCAATATCGTGCTTTGCTCCAGCACCTAAACCTTTTGTAAGATTTGCTCCGATTTGAATTTTTGCATCTGCTTTATTCATTTTTAAATCTTGAGCATCTGTGTTAACTGCAACAAATTCGACACCTTGAAGTCCTGCTTCTATCATAGCGTTAATTGCATTTCCTCCTGCGCCACCAACTCCTAAAACTACAATTCTTGGTTTTAATTCTTTTATTTCTCCTCCACCTATTCTTATAGTCATTTTTTCTCCCCTGTTAGATTGTTATCCCATTTTAAACTTGATCTATTTTGATACGCTTTCTTTCTCGCAACTACCTTAAATTTTTCAAAAGTTTGGGGTTCCCAAATTTGAAAAGTTTTTCCTAAACCAACAAATAAAATATTACTTTTAATTTTTGCGTGGTTTAGTAATTTTTCTGAAATCAAAACTCTGCCTTCACCATCGAATTGTAAACTTGCACTTTCGGATAAAACTGAAGTTGCAAAAAAATCTCTTTTTTCTTCAAATGGATTTAATGAGTCTATTGAGCTTGAAAGCTTTTCTATTCTATCTTGAGAGCACGCTTCTAAGGCTTGGTGATTAAATGAGGGATAAGTTATAAAACCATTATAACCTAAGGAACTTAAATGAGATCTAAAGCTAGCAGGCACAGATACTCTCCCTTTTTTGTCTAATTTGTTCTCGTAACTCGATAAAAACATATTCTTCTAAAACGCCTTTTTCTTTTAAACATTTCATTTAAAGCTTAATTTGGGTTTTTATGGGATATTATGGGTTTTTAAAATTATAGTCAATATATTCCTTCTATAATCTAATAATCTAAAAAATTAATAATTTTGAGTTAATTTGAGTTATGTGTGGAGGGTCTGTCGGATTGCTAGATAGTCTATAAGCCGGGTTCTGTCATTAAAGCAGTCATTTCTCTAGGTCTAAACTCACGCTTAGACTCAAGCAGCTAACCCAGACAACGAACTAAAGACTGTTTTTAGTATTAATTACTTAATACAATGTCATCTCTATTTAGCCTTGCTCCCAGTGGGGTTTACCATGCGTTTTTTGTTACCAAAAAACCGGTGTGCTCTTACCACACCTTTTCACCCTTGCCTTGATAAGGCGGTTTATTTTCTGTGGCACTGTCCCTAAGGTCACCCTTGCCAGCCATTAACTGGCACTGTGTCTTTATGGAGCCCGGACTTTCCTCTGAAAACTAAAAGTTAACAGCGACAAGCCAACTATCTAGCAAGTGGGTTTTATTATAGTTTTATACTTAAAATCAAGTTAATTTTTCAAAAAATAAGCTAAATAATGACTAATTTGCAGGCATTCTATATCTAATTTCCCATTTATTTTATCCTGCCTATACCTTCTTTGAAAAGCCTTTATTACCTTAGAATCTGAACTTAAAGATTTTTTTTTTTCAAAATACCGATAACCGATTTTATATAAATTGTTAAAAAAAGAATTTCGTAAATTTATTTTTTTTAAATCATAAATTTTATTATTATTCTTTATATGATTGTGCCAAAAACCAATTTTTTTTTCAGATAATAATTTCCAAGGAAACTTTTCGCCTGGGTCTATTTTTCTAAGCGGCGCAATATCTGAATGACCTAATATATTAGTCTGCTTAATTTTATATTTTTTTATTAAAAATTTACAAAGCAATATTAACTTATTTATTTGTTTTTTATAAAAATTTTCATAACCATGTCTATGACCTTTGTTAACTAGTTCTATTCCTATAGACTTGCTATTCAAATTGACAAAGTTTTTCCATCTTGATTTACCTGCGTGCCAGGCAATGCTATTTTCTGCTACCATTTTAATTACCCTACCCCTCTGATTAATTAAATAATGAGTACTTACTTGACTTTTTTTATCAGTTAATTTTTTAATAGATTCACCTTCAGATTGCATTCCGGTATAATGAATAATTATAAATTTAATCTGAGAGTTTTTTCTTTTTTTTTT
>CBDDXH010000040.1:0-10076 GCA_965235125.1 Pelagilacustribacter hypolimneticus (SeqCode)
AAAATAAAGCATCCCTAACTTCAGAAAATGTAAAAGCAATTATTCTTGAAACCCCGTAGCCAATTATTAAAGCAACAGGCACGAGCATGAATAAATTAATACCTGAACTTAGTTCTGTTAGAGAATTTACTGATGCGCCCAGGACTATAGGAGTTGCAACACTTGCAATTTTTGCCAACACTAAAGCAACAACTGCAAAACTAACTCTTAATCTTAAATCCTTTCTTTCATTGGGCCACAAATAGGGGAGTAATAGTTTAAAAGTCTTAGTATATTTTGCCTGTTCCATAATTTAAATATAACTGATTACTCAAAATTTGTTATGAGCAAAAAGGCAGGGGTGATCTAATAATAGTTTCTTTTGTTTTTATATCAGACAGGTGAAGCGGGTATAATTAGAAATCCAAAACCAAGATATGTTTTGAGTGATTATCAGTAAATTTTTTATCCAATAAACTGAAATAGAAGAATGGGTATGCTCCATTCAGGTTTTTTAAACTAGTAAACTAAATTAATGTGATGGGCCCGACTCTACAGTTGAAGCTTTCTCGTGTACAGTTTTTTTGTTGATCACTTTAATTGAGGAGTCTTTTTTAATCCCCTTTAATTTTGCAACAAGTTTATTTTTTCTCTTTTGAAGTTTTTTAACTTTTTTTGAAAGCTTCAAAAGTTTTTTATCTATTTTTTTTATTTTTTTCTCAGTTTTTTTTTTTTTCATAATTATATTTTTTAATTATTACACTCGACAAAACTATAAAAATCAAGATTAAAATTTTAATTCAATTTTTGATTGAGTTTAAAACTCAAGAGTTGGCTTGCAACCACAACTAATAATTGAATTAATGAAAAATTTTTTCTGTTGGATATGATTTAAATTATTTTATATTTTTATATTATAAATGCCTTATATAAATTTATAAAGAAAAAAAGAATTGATAATGCTACAGCTCTTAAAATTGTAATTGCTTTTTTTATACTTGTTTTATTAGATTAAAGGCCATAATTAAAAAAAATAAGATGAAAAAAAATGCAAAAAAACTTTCAAGTCAAATTCGATAATAAAGCCATGATCTTTATAATTAAGGTATTGCTCTCGGCCTTCGTGATTGCCGGTGCTAGTTGGTTGTCGGGTAAGTTTCCAAAACTTGCTGGCTTCATCATTGCTCTTCCTTTGGCTACTCTGATTGCCTTAGCTTTGTCCTATGTTGAATATAAGAATGTTGAAACAACCATTACTTTTGCCAAGAGCATCTTAATTGGAGTTCCTGTGAGTTATCTCTTCTTCATCCCATTTTTCTTTGCCAAAAGCTTTAACATGAATTTTTGGTTAATTTATTTAACTGGATTGGGATTACTTGTGGCTGCCTTTTTTATCCATAAATATATTGTGTCCCTACTTTAAAAGAATCTGCTTTTTTATCTCTAACATTACTTTCTGGAACATTTACACAATAAAATTTATTAAAATTAAAGAAGTAGCTTCAATAAGCTTAATCAAATCATTTTTTTTTAATTTATTTTAGTGAAAGTTTTTTTAGAATTGGAGGACGTTTACCTAACCACGGGCTAGCTTTTTCAAATGCCGCGGATGCTCTTAAAACCATAGGGTCGTCAAGATGTTTACCGATAATTTGTAACCCAACAGGTAATCCTTCTTTTGTATAACCAGCCGGTATTGAGGCAGCTGGTTGTCCGGTCATATTAATAGGAAATGTAAAATGCAGCCACTCAAATGGTTCAACCATTTTACCTTCAATCTTTTCAGGTCCTTGCGTATGCACAGCAAAGGCTGGGCAAGCTAAAGTGGGTGTAATAATAAAATCGTACTTTCTCATAAATTTCCACATACAATTAACAACATGTTTTCTTCCAATGGTAGCATTTGTTAAATCTTCAGCTGTCCATGGTCTGTTGATTAAACCGCTTAAGTGAGGAGACATTTTACCAGGATTTTCCATATCTAATTTTCTCATACCTTTTAAATCACTTTCAAGAATAACAAGTGCCCAAAAATCATTATAAGGGTTTTTCCATCCTGGATTATCTTCTATCACTTCACATCCCAAATCTTTTTCAAAAATTTTAGCGGCATTTAAAATTATTTCTCTAACTTCTTTATCTACAGCTGCATAACCCCAGTCCATGCTAAATCCAACCTTACAGCCTTTAATGTCAGTTTTAACACAATCGACCCAATTAAAATCAGCTTTTGGAAGAGAGTGTCTGTCTCTATCATCGGGACCTGAAATTACTGACAACATCAGAGCGGAGTCTTTTACTGTTCTAGAAACTGGGCCAATATGTTCTATGCTTTCCCAACTTGAAACACCCGGATATCTTTCGTCTCTACAACCTGGATACAAAGGAACTCTTCCCATTGAAGCTTTCATCCCGTAAGTACCGCTAAGCGAAGAAGGAATTCTTATTGAACCACCTCCATCAGATGCTATTGCAAATGGAGAAACTCCAGTTACTACTGATGCACACGAACCTGCACTTGAACCTCCTGATGTAAGATCGGTATTCCATGGATTTCTCGTAGTTTCAAAAACAGGGTTGTGTCCTGCTCCGCTGTAACCAAATTCTGGAGCATTAGTTTTTCCTAAAATAATAGCTCCTGCATTTTTTAGTCTTTCAACAGAAACATCATCTTCTTCAGGAACAAAGTCTTTGTAAAAGTATGAGCCAGAAACAGTTTTAATACCTTTTGTGCAAACTAAATCTTTAATACCCACTGGCACACCAGCTAAAGGACCTGGATCCTCATTTTTTGAAATTTTTTTATCAATTTCTTTTGCAGCTTTTAAAGCCAATTCTGGCGTTGGGGTGCAGTATGCATGGATTTCTTTGTCAAGAATTTCCATCCTTGTAATTGTTGATTTTATAAGATCAGTTGCAGAAAATTTTTTTTTCTTAATTCCTTCAACAATTTCTTCTGCGGTCATCCACGCAAAGTCGTTCATAATTAAATTAATTTTAACAAAAAATTTCTAAGCAGGCTAGATAAATTATAAATGAAAAGAAAAATTAAATAAATTTCAATTAAGAGTTGAAAACTCTATAATATAAATAAGAAGATCTTAATTTTTTAAATTAAATAAGTATAATTTTTCTTGAATATTTTCTATTTTTATTAGAAAATTTGCTAAAAACAAATAGGAGATATATGGCAAAAACTGAAGAGTATAATTCAAAGCCAGTACCATTGAATCAAAGAATGGGATTTGCTGGACCAGCATGGGTTTGGTCAGGCTTTGGTATAGCTTTCATATGTGCAGTTATAGGTGGTCTAATTCAACAGGGCCTTGGCACTACGATGGGTATATGGGCAATAATAATTGGTAATGCAATTCTGTTTGTGTACTCGGCTATTATTGGCTACGCAAGTGGAAAATGGGGAGTTAATTTTCCTTTAGCGGTAAGATATGTTTTTGGAAAAAAAGGGGCAGTGGTCCCAATTCTGATATTATCATTATTAGTAACAGGTTGGTATGCGTTTCAAGCATGGTTAACAGCAGACATTATTAAAGTAGCTTTTAATATTGAAGGCAAATCATTAATTGGGTTGATGGCAGTTGTGTCAGGAATTGTTTTTGCTCTACCAGTAATTTTCGGAATAAAACAAATGGTATTTGTAAGAAAAGTAGCAATACCTGCAATGATTTTATTTGCGCTTTATTATTTGGTTACAAAAGTTTTACCACAAGGTAGTCAAATTTTTTCAATACAAGGTTCAGGTAGCATATCTTTTTGGACTGGTGTTGGAATGGCTTGGAGCACTTTTGTTGTGAGCGGAACAATGACAGGTGACATTGTAAGATATACAGATAACGGTAAACAAGCCGTTAATGTAACTGCAGTGGCGTTTTTGTTTTCAAATGCTCCGTTTATGATAATGGGAGCTCTAATATCTGCAGCAATTAATGACCCAAGTGTTGTTTATTTTTTTGATGCAAAAACTTTAAATATATTAATACCGTTAGTTGTGTTGGCAATATTAAGTAATTGGTCCACTTGCGATGCTTGTTTATATAATGCAGCTATGGGCTACAGTAATGCGCTAAATATAGATTGGAAAACAGCGGCAATAGGGGGAAGTATAATAGGTTTGATTGCTGCCTTCACAGGAGTTATCGGTAATATTGTAGGATGGTTAATATTATTAGGACTATTGGTTCCGCCTATAGGAGGAGCAATTATTGCAGACTTTTATTTCGTAAGAGGAAAAAATGGTTTCAAATATGAAAGAACGGCAGATTATAATTATGCAGCTATTATAGCTGTGGTAATTGGAGTTTTGCTTGGATACTACGTAAATAAAAACTATCCTAACTTTTTATTTGGAGTTCCAGGAATAATTTCTACATTTATAGTTTATTTAGTTCTATCTAAAGCTGGCAGTTTTTTAGGTGCTGATATAAGCAAAACTATTAAAACAGGAGCTGAAGAAGGAATAGATTAAGTAATCAATTTTTAAAAAAACCCAAGTAAATTATTTTGCTTGGGTTTTTTAATTATAATTAGTTGGATTAAATGAGGAATAAAATTATTACTTAAGCTTTTGGTGCAAACATGAGGCTTGCCCCATTGTTACAAAAGCGTTTACCCGTTGGTTGTGGGCCATCATTAAAGACGTGACCGTGATGACCTTCACAAACCACGCAATGATACTCAGTTCTTGGCAGTAATAATTTAAAATCTGATTTGGTTGCAATAACATTTGGGTAATGTTCAAAGAATGAAGGCCAGCCCGTTCCGCTATCGTATTTCATCAAACTATTAAATAAAGGAGTCTTGCACCCGGCACAAAGATATTCACCTTCTCGTTTTTCATTATTTAAGGAACTGGTGTAAGGACGTTCCGTTCCCTCTTCCCTTAAGATGTAATATTGATCAGCTGTTAAAATCTTCTTCCATTCTTTATTGGACTTGATAACTTTCTTAATCTCTTTAGCAAAGGCCTGAAGGGATACAAAAGGCAACAACAATCCAAAACTTAGTAGCTTTATAAATTTTCTTTTTTTCATTCAAAATGTTAATGTAACTTATGTGGCTTAAGTTTGAAAATAATCAATTGCCGCTCCTAACTAGGATAATTTTATTCTTTCAGAGAAAGAAATTTGGCTTTGATCTCAATCCAACAAAGGCGTGGGGAGTAGTACCCAGATTGATGCTTGGCATGAATTTCTTCTTCAAGTTAATATCAAGTAAAAGTTCTAAAATTGATGCAGGTTTGCGAACGCTTATTTCAGTTAGGATTTCACAAATTAATAACTGCGAATTTTGTGTGGACATGAACAGTCATTTGTTTTTTGAAAGTAAGGGAGAAACTGAAAAAATTAGTCAGTTAAAGACTTGGCAAAGGAGCAATGTTTATTCATTAAAAGAAAAAGTTGCCCTTGAATATGCAGAAACGATAACCATTACAGGTCGAAGTGTTTCTCAAGAATTACAAGCAAAGTTACTTGAACATTTTAAAAGGGAAGAAATTATTGAACTTACAGCGATCATTGCCTATCAAAACCTATCCAGCAAATTTAATAGTGCCCTCGATATTAAACCCAATGGATTTTGTGACACCGGCAAGTCTAAGTGAAACTTTTTTCATTAGCCTTTAAGAAGTGAAGAAAATCTTTTTGCTCTTTACTTAAACTAGTTTCAACAGATTTCAATTCATCATAAACTTTCCTCAAGTCTAAGATATTATCTACATCAGTTAAAATTTTTTTTGCAATCTCAACTTTACCTAAGCATTCTGTTAGGCTTTGCATAACGGAAGACGTTGAGGATTTAACTTTGCGCAAACATTGAACTACCTCTTTGTCATTGCTTATCATGAAGCAAAAGCCACCATCTTTTGTTTTGAGAAAATGAGAACTTTTATTTAATTTCTTAGATAACGCCTCATCTAAATCTTCAACCTTTAGTGTAGGAATATCTGATCCAAGCAGAGCAATTTTGCCTAAAGTCTGTAGTGAAAGTTTACTTACTTCGCTCATGATCAAGCTTAGTCCTTGATCTTGATTGATGAATTTAGCTTTGTAAATATTACCAAAAGAATTTAACTTTTCTTCATCAACATCCCTGCAAACTTTAATGACATGAATGTCTTTCCTTCGTTGTAGCCTTTTCAAGTTTCCATTTGTAATGTTTATGAAATTTTCATTTAATTCATTTACAAATTTATCATTCAATCTTTCCCTCAATCTTGATTTACTCTCACTTGAGTGTGGATCCTTTAAAAATATTCCAAGAGCAATGGTTTTCTTTATTTGATAAAACTTCATTGCTTGTAGAATCGTCTTCCATAAAGTTTTTAAACTTTGATAAATTCTTTTATTTTTATATTTTATAGCAGAGGTAATAATTCTTTTATTAATGATGTTAAGTTTAATATTTAAGGATTTTATTTGCCAAATGAACTTATGATCTTCTCCCTCAAATAAACTCTCATCAAATCCTCCAACAAAGTTGAATAACTTCTTACTCATCAAAAAAGATTGATCACCAAAGGGAATACCAAAAGCCTTCGTTCTAAAATTAGCTCCAGCTGCAATCCACCAGCAATTCGCCTGATCAAATTCAAGCAAAAATGTGCTTACAGCAAATTCATCAAGTGCCATCACATCTGATAATTGAATGTGATCAAGGTTTGAGTCTAAGTGCAGAAACCATAAGGTTTTGCCAGTTGAAAGATTTGCTCCTTTATTTAAGGCCTTTGCCCTTGCTGAATTCTCTAATAAGCATAATTGATCAGCTTCAAGTTTTTCTGATTTAATAAATTCATTTGCCTCATCGCAAACGATGATGATTTCGCAATCTTTAAATTTTTCTCTTACTTGTTTTATGAGTTTGAAATCATTTTCACGTCTTGCAACGGGAATGATGATGCTAAGATCCATTATTTGCTAATGAACAAATCCCTTAATGTGCCAATACCAACAAACCAATAAAGCCTTAGCTTATTCCAAAAGCCTTTTCTTTTTTTTAGAAGATAATACTGATCAATGCCACACTCAGTTTTGATGAAATTATTAATATTTTTTTTTGAATTTTTCATAAATTCTCTTTGTTATTATAGGCAAAAGTCCAAGCGCTGAGAATGAAATAATAATCTTTAAAGTTAAGATGTCCTTCACGTCATTGATTTCTGCTAGTTGGACGCCTGCGTTAACAAACAAGATTGTAGCAGGCAACATTCCTAATTGAGAAATCCAATAAAAATTAGTCCACTTCATATGGGTTAAACCAAAGGTCAAGTTGATGACAAAGAAAGGAAAGATCGGACTTAAGCGAAGGAATAATAAATAAAGTAACCCCTCATCTTTGATGCCTTGATTAATTTTACCTAAATACTTTTGATATTTACCTTGGACAGTCTCTTTAAATAAATACCTTGAAAGCAAAAAGCACAACGTTGATCCTATGGTGCTCGCAAATGAAGTTAAAATCACTCCGGGCCATAAGCCAAAAAGCACCCCAGCAAGTAACGTCTTCAATAAAGAGATGGGTAGGGCAAGTGCTGTAACCAAAATGTAAACTAAGAAGAAAATTAAATAATAAAACAAAGGATTTGTATCGATGAGTAACTGCAAGTCCTGATATCTTTGCTTGATTACCTCAAGGTTTAAGACATCATCATAATTAAATACAACGGTAATGATGACTAGGGATAAAAATAAAAAAATGATTATTTTTTTATTTAACTGCAACTTGATCCTCCAAGCACGCAAAACTTTGAGCAATGAGGGTGGTTTAAGTAAATTCTTTGCATGGATGATTTTAAGGATGAGCCAAGATCAAAGGCTTCATCATAAGGCAATAAAGTGCAGGCAATTACAGATGGTTTTTCATTTCCCTTTTTTTTAACAATCATTCGAGATGAAGAACACATTACAGTTTTAGGATCTTTATTTAAGATCGTCCAACATTCTGTGGTGATCTCTGGAGTATCTTTTTTAACGTCCATTTCTGTAAAAGTAACAAGATCCTTCATTGAATGAGGATCAATGGGCAATTTGTTTATTAAGATAAATTTTGCAAATGCCTTTCTTGTCTCCTTCTCATTTTCACCCCACATTAAGCGTGTGGCTAAGCTCATCTTAAAACCATTATCTCTTAACCATCTTAATCCTTCCATCATAGGCTCATAGCTATTAGGTCCCCTTACCTCTTCATGTTTCGATTGATCAGCATGATCAATTGAGATCCTAAAAGTTAATCTTTCTCGATCAATCATTAAAATTTCTGACTTCTTATTCAACATAGGCTTCATGGCATTGGTCAAAACAAGCACATCCATGCCTTGTTTAACCGCATGATTTAACATTTTAGGAAACTCCTTATTTAAGAAAGGCTCTCCACCGGTAAAACCTATTTCTGATAAATTAAATTTATCTTCCTTAGCTTCATTCATCATCGTTAAGTATTCATCAAAGCTTAAATAGGAAAGACGATCATTAGTTGGGCTGCTTTCAATGTAACAATTCTTACAAGTTAAGTTACATAAAGTTCCCGTATTAAACCAAAGGGTCTTAAGATCCTTTGCTTCAATGAAAGCTCTTACTTTACCGTCAGCCGTTAACTTTAAGTTATTAAATTTCATTATTTGTTTAAGATTTAATTAAACTTTCAAAATCTATCCGATACCCATTTAATTTTTGCGCAGCTTTTTGACGTTGTTCTAAAGTGGTATTGTTGTGTACTTCAGACAATTGCGAACAGCCATCTTGTAACATGTTATCACTGTAAGCGACATAATTTGGATTGGGTGATTTTTGAATACGATCCCAAACCGCCTTTAATGTTGGATAAGGTTTTTCTCCTGATTTAATAAGGTTTACGGCAATTAATGCATCTTGATGTCTTCGCTTACGCTCTGGCAAAACTTGTTCAGCAGTAAAGACGCTTTTATCTAATCGTTGAGTAAGCACGTCTTTTTGACTTTTGCTTAGTGTGCCATAAATCATCTCTGCCCTTTTGATTGTTCGTTTTAATCTTTTCTCATTAATGATCTCACCCTTTTTACCTTTGCCAAAATTTTCAACAAATTCTTTATCTTTTTCTTCCTGATACTTATTCCATTTTTCAATTTGCTTAGGCGTTAAAGTTTGTACGATAGGAGTGAGAGCTGGAATAAATTTTTCAACCGCCTCATTGGTAAAAGCTCTAATCACATCAACTTCTTTACAAAATTGTTCAGAGGTTAAATCTTGTAAGACTAATTTTTCCCACTGTTCTAATTTTACAATATATTGGGGCAAATGTGAGCCTCGGTGCCATTCTAACCAAGCATCAAGTTCAATACGGGCAAGTTTATCTTGTTCATCACTTAAATCAAAAATGGAATTTAATTCAAGAATTGCAAGAAAGGGAAGGCGGTTATAACCTAAAGCAACAGTACTACAGCCAACAATAATAAGAGAAGAAAATATAACTAAAAATCTTTTTAAAATAGACATGAAAAAGATTAAAGTTGATTTTGCTTTGAGATTTTAAAGTTGATTGGCCATATCATGGTTTACATCAGCATGAACCTGTTCATCTGCTCTAACGGCAACTACTACATCACGCAATTTTGCGTCGGTAGCTAATTTATAATAGTCTATGGCAATTTTTGGTGCAGGAATGTTTTCGGTTCTACCTGCATCAATTTCTTCAAGATAATGTGTGTAACTAATCACAGCTTGATTCTCAAAATATCCAACCATCCGGTGAGCTATTTTAGGAAAAAAGATATAAAGAAAAAAATAAAAGTGCCAAAAGATAAACTGAGCAAATATAATTAACCAACGCTCAAATCTATTTGGCTTTATAATCGCAATAAAGATCATGAGATGCATACGCTCATTTTCTGCTTCACTTAACAAAGTTCTAATGGTTGGACCGTATCCCGTTCGCAGTTGTCTAAGACTTTTTAAATGAGTCCACATACCTGCAACCATACCAGGAACACCTGCTACAGTTTCAAGCACCACTGCTCTATGCCCATATCGTTTTGCAAAGAATGTATCTGCAAACCAGCGAAAACACATGGTTAAACCATAGGCTACTTTGTCGGATAAGATAGTTGGATG
>CBDDXH010000041.1:0-9836 GCA_965235125.1 Pelagilacustribacter hypolimneticus (SeqCode)
CACTGATCATAGGCAGGTAGAGCTAATTTTTTTTCTAAAAGTGCTTTACACTCCGCTTCGGCAAACTCAAAATTTTTAAGTAAAGTTTCAGTGTTTGCAAACTCAAAGTTATAAGCAGAAAATTCTTTTTCGGCTTGAAAAAATACTTCCTTATATTTAACGCCTTCGCTGTTCCAATCTAAATCAAATACATTATTTTTGCCTTGGACGAACATACATAATCGCTCTAAGCCATACGTAAGTTCCACAGGAACAGGTTTGCATTCGATACCCGTCATTTGTTGAAAATAAGTAAATTGGGTAACTTCCATTCCATCGCACCAAACTTCCCAGCCTAAACCAGCCGCACCAAGCGTTGGACTTTCCCAATCATCCTCGACAAATCGAATATCATGTTTTTTAGTATCGATACCAATTGCAGCTAAACTTCTTAAATAAACTTGTTTTATATCTTTAGGCGATGGTTTGATGATCACTTGATATTGATAGTAGTGTTGTAGTCGATTTGGATTTTCTCCATATCTTCCATCCGCTGGTCTTCTTGAGGGTTGAACATAGGCAGCTTTCCAAGGTTTTGGTCCTAAAGATCTTAAAGTGGTTGCTGGATGAAAAGTTCCCGCACCAACTTCAATATCATATGGTTGTAATAAGACACAACCATACTTTCCCCAAAATTTTTGGAGATTGATAATAATATCTTGAAAAGAAATAACTTTATTTTTTTTAGTTATTTTTTTTGGCATTTATAAACCGAATTTTTGCCAAAAGGATCTTTCTTCTAATGAATTAATTGTATTGGTAAGTTGGCCTTCAATAGAAGCTGAAAGATTTCTTCCAATCCAACCTTTTGCCTTTTCATAGTTTTTAATAACGACATTTTCACCAAATTTTTCTTTTAATATTTGATCAGCGTTACCAAGTCCATCGATCAAGCCAAGTTTTAATGCTGAAGAACCAGTCCAAAATTCGCCTGTAAATATATTATTTTTTTCAGAATCCTGTAATTTTGATCCTCTACTTTTTTCAACGACTCTAATAAAATCAGCATGAAGTTCTAATTGAATACTTTTCAGTCTTTTAACATCTTCTTCTTTTTCATCTACGAATGGATCAAGTGTACTTTTATTTTTGCCTGCCGTATAAATTCTTCTCTCTACACCAATTTTTTTAATTAATTCTTTAAATCCAAAGGATGCAGATATCACTCCTATTGAACCAATAATTGAGCTTGAATTTGCATAAATTTCATCTCCAGCACAGGAAATTAAATAACCGCCAGATGCAGCAACATCTTCTGCAAAAATAAGAACTTTAATTTTTTTTTTATCAGCAAGCTGTCTGATGTAACTATAAATCAAATGCGATTGTACAGGTGAGCCACCTGGTGAATTAATTGAAATAGCAACATGTTTAACTTTGCTAATGGAGAAAGCTTTTTTTAAAATCTCTCTCTGCCCTACTAAGTCTATGCCTTTATTGAATCGACCTAAATTACCAATAACGCCAGATAATCTAACGTGAGGAATAATTGTTTTTTTTTTAAATAAGGAGAACATATTTTTATTGTTAATAGTTTTCTTATATCAGTACTAAAACGAATTTTAAATATTTATTGTGCTACTGCCAGTTGAATAAAAGGTGCGTCATCAAAGAGTAAGATTAAAATTTATTATTTAGAAATTAGAATATAAATACTATTAATGGGATCAGTGATACCGCTTAAAAAATCTGCTAACTCAGCTTACTTAGACTTAAAAAATCTAGTCGGTCAAAAACTTGCTGAAGTTGAAAAATTAATTGAAATTAAATTAGATAGTAAAGTTGAACTGATTAAAAAAATGAGCAGTTACCATCTAAATTCCGGTGGCAAAAGATTAAGAGCGCTTTTAACTTTGGGCTCTGCAAAATTAGCCGGATATGATCCTTTGGGTAAACGTGATGTGAGTTTATCTGCATGTGTAGAACTCATTCATAGTGCAACGTTATTACACGATGATGTCATCGATGAGAGCGATCTGCGTCGAGGCACAAAAACTTCCAACGCTTTATGGGGCAACCAATCGTCAATTTTAGTTGGCGATTACTTATTAAGTAGATGTTTTGAAATTATGGTTGAAGATGGTGACTTAGAAATTTTAAAATTATTATCTTCAACTTCTACAAAAATTGCCCAAGGAGAAGTGATGCAACTTCAACACAAAGGTGAAGCAGATCTTTTAGAAGAGACGTATATTGATATTATTAGTTTAAAAACAGCAGCTTTATTTTCTGCTGCAACTAAAACAGGTTCGTGTTTAGCTAAAAGTAATGAAAAAGAAAAAAGTGCACTTGAATCTTATGGAAAAAATATTGGCCTTGCCTTTCAAATCGCTGATGATGCATTAGATTATTATTCTAAAGAAATTATTTTTGGAAAAAAAATTGGTAAAGATTTTTATGAAGGAAAAGTAACTCTACCGCTCATAATTATTTTTCAAAGAGCTGATTCAAATGAAAGAAAATTTCTAGTAGAGATCTTTAAAAAAAGTCAAAGAACAAAAGAAGACTTTGACCTAACATTACAACTCATTAAAAAATATAAAGCGGTTGAAGATAGCCTGCAAAGAGCAGAATACTTTGTTAATGTTTCTCATGATACACTTGGAATATTTAAAGATTGTCCTGAAAAGAAAATATTACAAAATTTAACTGGCTTTAGTTTAAATCGATCTTTTTAAGGATAAAGTATTTCTTTTACCCATTTACCTTTTTTATTAACATAATTTAAACGCTCGTGAATTCTTCCTTCGCCATCAAGCCAAAACTCTATTTCTTTAGGTAAAATTCTCCAACCTGACCAGTGCGGTGGTCTTGGAACTTTCTTTTGATCTGGATATTTTTTTTCAAATTCTTTAATTTTTCTTAAAAATATATCTCTGCTATCTAATTTTTCTGATTGATTTGAAGCCCAGGCACTTATTCTATTTTTATAAGGTCTTGAATTATAATAATCATCAGCTTCTTTATCTGAAACTTGTTTAACGTTGCCAATAACACGAACTTGTCTTCTTAAACTCTTCCAATGAAAACACATCGATGCTTGTTGATTAGCTTTTAGATCGCTTGCTTTTTTACTATTAAAATTTGTATAAAAAACAAATCCTTCATTGCTAAGTCCTTTCAATAGAACTATTCTAACACTTGGTTGATTAATTTTATTAGAAGTTCCAAGCGCAACAGCATTAGGATCGTTAATTTCTGTTTTCTCTGCTTTCTTAAACCAGTTTTTGAATAAATCGATAGGGTTATCTAGATCTTCAAAGATAGAGTCTAATCCAAGAGAATTTTTGCTATTTTTTTGATTCATATATTCTATAAAATAATTTATACATTAATTAACTATGTCTTTTAATACTTTTGGTAAAATATTTAGATTTACAACATGGGGAGAATCTCATGGACCAGCGATAGGCTGCGTCATTGACGGCTGTCCACCTAATATTCCTATTTCTGAATCTGAAATTCAAAAAGATATGGATAGAAGAAGACCAGGTCAGTCAAAGTTTACATCACAAAGAAAAGAGTCAGATAAAATAATCATTTTGTCAGGTGTTTTTGAGGGTAAAAGCACTGGCACACCTATTTCGATTATTATCTATAATGAAGATAAACGATCAAGAGATTACGAGTCTATTAAAGATAAATTTAGGCCAGGACACGCAGATTTTACTTATTTTAAAAAATACGGGATTAGAGATTATAGAGGTGGCGGTAGACAATCAGCTAGAGAAACAGCTTGCAGAGTAGCGGCTGGCGCTGTAGCAAAAATAGTTTTAAATAAGTTACTAGGTTCAAAATTTAATATCATAGGAGCAGTGATACAACTTGGTTTGATGTCTTGTGACAGAAATAATTGGAATGATTCTGAGATTAGAAGAAATCCTTTTTTCTGTCCTGATAAAAAATCAGTGAAATTATGGGAACAATATTTATTATCTGTTCGAAAAGCAGGATCATCTTGTGGAGCTGTTATTGAATTAAGAGCAAGTGGAGTACCTATCGGGCTTGGCGCACCTATTTACTCAAAATTAGATACAGATATTGCTGCAGCCTTAATGAGTATCAATGCAGTTAAAGGAGTTAATATCGGAGCTGGAATGAGTTCTGCTTTTTTAAGTGGTGAAGAAAATTCAGACGAGATGAGAACTAAATCTGGAAAAATAAATTTTAAATCGAATAATGCTGGTGGAATTCTAGGTGGAATTTCTTCTGGACAAGATATTGTTGCTTCTTTTTCTGTCAAACCAACTTCTTCTATATTAACAAGTAGAGAAACCATTGACAAAAAAGGGAAAAATATAAATATTTCTGTAAAAGGAAGGCATGATCCTTGTGTAGGAATTAGAGCGGTTCCTATTGGGGAAGCAATGCTTGCTTGTGTATTATTAGATCACTTTTTGATGAACCGCGCGCAGTGCGGTTAATTCAAATTCTTATTCTTATTCTTATTCTTTGCCAAAACGATATTAGATTTTAAAACATTTTCAATTTTATTTACAATCGATAAACTGTCTAAACCTGCTTTTTTGTACATCGCTTCTGGACTATCTTGATCAATAAATACATCAGGTAAAATCATGGATCTAAATTTTAAACCTTTATCGAATACTCCTCTTTCAGATAATAATTGAGCTACATGAGAGCCAAAACCCCCGATTGAACCTTCTTCAATCGTAATTACAACTTCGTGTGATGTTGTAATTTCCATAATTAATTTTTCATCTAAAGGTTTAGCAAATCTTGCATCCATAATTGTTAATTCTATTCCTTTTGCTGATAAAATTTCTGCTGCTTTTTTACATTCTTCTAATCTTGCGCCAAGACATAAAATGGCTGCTTGCTTTCCTTGTCTTACAATTCTGCCTTTACCAATTTCAAGCGTTTCATTTATATTTGGCAATTCAACTCCGACCCCATCTCCTCTTGGATATCTAAATGCGCATGGTCTATCATTAATTTTAACTGCGGTATTAATCATTCTCACAAGTTCAGCTTCATCACTTGCGGCCATAACTATAAAATTAGGAAGTGTAGATAGATAAGTAATATCAAAAGAGCCTGCGTGCGTTGGTCCGTCTGCACCAACTAAACCGGCTCTATCAATAGCAAATCGTACAGGTAAAGATTGAATAGCAACATCGTGAACCACCTGGTCATAAGCACGTTGTAAAAAAGTAGAATAAATTGCAGCAAAAGGTTTGTAGCCTTCGGTTGTTAGTCCGGCTGCAAAAGTAACAGCGTGTTGCTCGGCTATGCCTACATCAAACATACGATCTGGAAACCTTTTTTCAAAAATATCCATTCCCGTTCCTGAAGGCATAGCTCCAGTTATTCCTATAATTTTTGTATCTTGCTCAGCGTGCTTTACTAAAGTTTCAGCAAATATTTTTGTATAAGATTGGGTATTAGATTTACTTTTTGTTTGCTCGCCAGTTATGACATTAAATTTAGCAACCCCATGATATTTATCACCTGATTCTTCTGCGGGTTTATATCCTTTTCCTTTTTGCGTAATAGCATGAATTAAAACTGGTCCTTCATGATTCGAATTTTTTACATTCTCTAAAACTTGAACTAAATTATCAACATCATGACCATCGATAGGGCCAATATAATAAAAACCAAGTTCACTAAATAATGTTCCACCACTAACTAATCCTTTAATTAAATTTTCAGCTCTAGCTGTTTTTTCTGCAAATCTTTTTGAAAAAGCTGAAATAACCATTTTTACAGTTTCTCGAAAACTAAAGTAAAACTTTCCAGACATAAGTTTTACAAGATACTTGCTCATTGCGCCAACTGGTTTTGCAATTGACATTTCATTATCATTTAAAATTACAATAAGTCTTGATTTAAGTACGCCTGCATTATTCATGGCTTCATAGGCCATTCCCGCACTCATAGCACCATCGCCGATAACTGCTATGACATTATTGTTATCGTTTGACAATTTTTTTGCAACAGCCATGCCTAGAGTTGAGGAAATTGAAGTTGAACTATGCGCTGCTCCAAATGGATCATATTCACTTTCTGATCTTTTAGTAAAACCAGATAGACCTCCCCCTTTTCTTAAAGTTCTTATAGAACTTTTCCTACCTGTAATGATTTTATGCGGATAGCACTGATGACCTACATCCCAAACTAATTTATCTTTCGGAGTGTTAAAGACGTAATGAATAGCAACTGTAAGTTCAATCACACCAAGTCCAGCACCTAAATGACCACCTGTTTCAGAAACTACGCTTATTAATTCTTCTCTAAGTTCATCGGAAATTTTTTTTAATTGGTTTTTTTTTAATTTTCTTAAATCTGCTGGAAAATTAATTTGATCTAATAATTTGCTCATTAAAAATTTCTTTCTAAAATAAATTCTACTGTGTTAATTAAATCTTGTGCTTTTTTTCCATGTTTTTTAAGTTTACTCAATATATTTTTCTTTAGTTTTTGGGCATAAGAATTAGCTTTTTCGTAACCTATTAAACTTATTAAAGTGGATTTTCCTTTTTTTTGATCTTTTTTAGTAGATTTACCCGCTAGTTTTTTTGATCCTTTAAAATCAATAAAATCATCAACTAATTGAAATAATAGCCCAATATTTTCACCTAATTGAGTTAAAGATTTTAGTTCTCCAATTTTTTTTTTTGCAATAACACCTGGCGCAAAACAACAAAAATTAAATAATTTTCCTGTTTTTTTTCTCTGCATATCTAGAATGTCTGATAATTTTTTCTTTTTCTTTTCAAAACTTAAATCAAGATATTGTCCGCCTGCAATGCCCGTATGGCCTGAACAAAAAGCTAAAGTTCGAACAAGATCTACTTTTGCCTTATGTTCTATTTTATAATTGCTATCTAATATCATTTCAAAAGCTAGGGTTAATAATGAGTTGCCGGCTAAAATTGCTGTAGATTCGCTAAATTTTATATGCGTTGCCAATTTTCCTCTTCGCATTCTATCATCATCCATAGAAGGAAGGTCATCGTGGATTAATGAATAAGAATGAATACATTCAACAGCTGCGCAAATATTCAAAAGTTTACTTGCTTTAATATTAAACAATTTTCCAGCTCCAATAATTATTGATGATCTAATTTTTTTACCCCCAGATAAAGAACCGTATTTCATTGCAGATATTAAACCAGATTTATTTTGATGATTAAAATATCTTTTTAAAAAAATATTTATTTTTTTAGCATTAGCATCTAAGAATGATAGAGTCATAAATTATAAATTTATTTAATTTTTTTTCCTATGGTAGCAATTTCTTTATTCCTTTTTTTAAATAATGAGTCTACCTGTTTGTTTAAAGTAATGAGGCGGGCATAATCATTAACCGATTCTGACAAATTAGTCTGATTGCTTTCTAATTTTTCAAGAATCTCATTAATTTCCTGTTTAAGCTCTTTTATTGATTTACTTTTAGTATTCTCTGGAATATTTTCCTTCTTCATTAAAAGCATAATAATTACAATATGAAAAATATCTATTCAAATATATTTAAAGTTAATAACAAAAGCTTATCTAAAGCTATTAACTATCTTAAAAAAAAAGACATTATAGGTGTACCTACAGAAACTGTCTATGGTTTAGCAGGTAATGCTTACTCTTCTACAGCGGTAAAAAAAATTTACCATTTAAAAAAAAGACCTTTTAAAAATCCACTTATTATTCATTACCATAATCTAAAACAATTAAAAAATGATGCAGAGTTTAATAATAATTTTTCTAAACTTTATAAAAAATTTTCCCCAGGACCAATTACTTTTGTTTTAAAAAAAAAGAAAAACTCAAAAATATCAAATATAGCAACAGCAAATTTAAATACGGTTGCTGTAAGATTTCCAAAAAATAAAACACTTATAAAATTATTAAAAGCTATTAATTTTCCTTTGGCTATACCAAGTGCTAATAAATCATCTAGTATCAGTCCCGTTTCAGCAGAAGATGTTGCTCAGGAATTTAAAAATTCTTTAAAATTTATTATAAATGATGGTTCTAGCAAGATTGGTCTTGAATCTACTGTTGTAGATTTAACTGCTAAACCAAAGATATTAAGACCAGGATTTATTGGACTTAACTCTATTTCAAAAACTTTAAATAAAAAAATTTCAATTAATAATAATTTAAGAACTATTAAAGCCCCAGGTATGCTTAAAAGGCATTACTCTCCTGGTATTCCAATAAAGCTTAATCAAAAAAAAGCTAAAAATAATGAAGCCTTTATTGTTTTTGGAAAAAAATATAAAAAGGCTAAAAATGTTTTCAATCTAAGTTATAAATCTAATTTAAATGAAGCTGCTAAAAATTTATATAAAACACTAAGATTAATTAAAAATAGAAATTATAAAATGATTTGTGTATCTTCAATCCCCAAAAATGGTATTGGCTTAGCAATTAACGACAGATTAAATAGAGCTGCAAAATAATTCATGGATATTAAAGTAGATAGTTTAAGTAAGAAATTTAATAATTTTCTGGCAGTAAATAATATTAATTTCACTTTAGAAAAAAATAAAACATTAGGCCTGTTAGGTCCAAATGGATGCGGAAAAACAACAACTATAGGAATGATGCTGGGACTTATTACTCCGTCGAGTGGAGTTGTGTTAATAAATGGTCAAAATGTTGATAGTGCTAATCGAAACGATCTTTTAAGTAAAATGAATTTTGCATCTCCCTATATTGAGCTACCAAAAAAACTAACGGTTAAACAAAATTTAGAAATTTATGGAAGACTTTATGGTGTTAAAGATTTAAAATATAGAATTGCCGAAATCTCAGATAATTTAAACCTAAATAGTTTTTTAGATAAAAAAACGGGTGAATTATCTTCAGGGCAAAAAAATAGAGTTTCTTTAGCTAAATCATTAATAAATAAACCAGAAGTTTTGTTTCTTGATGAACCTACAGCCAGTTTAGATCCTGACATTGGAGATTTTGTAAGAGAATATATAGAAACTTACAAATTAAAAAATAAGATAACTATTTTATTAGCATCTCACAATATGAAAGAAGTTGAAAGACTCTGCGATACTGTAATTATGATGAAAGAAGGACAAATAGTTGATCGCGGTACCTGTAAAGAATTAATTAAAAGACACGGTAGAGATAATCTTGAAGATACATTTCTTAAAATTGCAAGGAGTAAAAATGAGATGGCATAAAATCTATGGTTTAAGCCTAAGGCACATATATTTAATCAGAAGTTCTTTTCCTAGAATTTTAGATTTAATTTATTGGCCATCAATACAAGTTTTCTTATGGGGATTTATTTCAGAATTTTTTACAGTAAGTTCCTCTTATTACAATAATACAGTTGGAATTATTTTGACCGCTGCAATTCTTTATGATTTTTTGTTTAGATCAAGTATTAGCTATAATATGATGTTTTTAGAAGAAATTTGGAGTAGAAATTTCACAAATCTTTTTATTGCACCCATTAAAATCAGTGAAATTATTGCTGCACTTACTCTAACTGCAATTTTCAGAACACTTATTGGATTAATTCCAGCGACATTGCTTGCTATTCCATTATTTGGTGTTTCTATTTTTAAATTAGGAATCCCACTAATATTTCTTTTAATAGCTCTTTATATATTTGGCATAAGTTTAGGTTTAATGGTGACAGCTGGATTACTAAGATTCGGTCCTTCATTTGAAAATATTGCCTGGGCAAGTTTATTTTTTTTAGCACCACTTGGATGTATTTATTATCCAATTGAAATACTGCCTGAATTTCTTCAAATAGTAGCTAAAGCTTTACCTTTGGTTCATATTTTTGAAGAAATGAGAAATAT
>CBDDXH010000042.1:0-9368 GCA_965235125.1 Pelagilacustribacter hypolimneticus (SeqCode)
TTTTTAGATTGATCTACTAATTTATTCTTGGCAATCCAAGGCATCATAGCTCTTAACTTTTTACCCACTTGTTCAATTGGGTGTTTTGCTAAATCAGCTCTCATTTTTAAGAAATTCTTTTGACCATTTTTACACTCCTCCATCCAATCTTTGGTAAACTTGCCAGATTGGATGTCTTTTAGAACTTCTTTCATTCTTTCTTTAGTTTTGTTGTCTACTATTTTTTTTCCAGAAATATACTCTCCATATTCAGCCGTATTTGAAATTGAATAATTCATATTTGCTATTCCGCCCTCATAGATCAAATCCACAATTAATTTAACTTCATGTAAAACTTCAAAATAAGCCATCTCAGCTGGGTAGCCAGCTTCGGTTAGTGTTTCAAAACCATTTTTTATAAGTTCAACTAATCCCCCACATAAAACTGTTTGTTCGCCAAATAAATCTGTTTCGCATTCATCTTTAAAATTGGTTTCAATGATTCCAGATTTTCCTCCACCGATGCATGCGGCATAGGACATGGCAAGGTCTCTTGCTTTACCAGAACTGTCTTTATGCACTGCCATCAAACATGGAACGCCACCACCTTTTTGATATTCGCTTCTTACTAAATGACCAGGTCCTTTTGGCGCAACCATAAACACATCTAAATCTTTTCTTGCTTCAATTAATTTGTAATGAATATTTAATCCGTGAGCAAAAGCTAAACTTGTTCCCTCTCTCATTCTTTGTTCAACATGATTTTTATAAATTTGAGCTTGTAATTCATCAGGAGTTAGAATCATAACCACATCTGCCCAAGCCGCAGCATCTGACAAGGACATAACTTTTAAACCTGCTGATTCTGCTTTTTTAATACTAGGAGAATTTTCTCTTAAAGCTACAACGACTTGTTTAACACCGCTATCTTTTAAGTTTAATGCGTGAGCATGCCCTTGACTGCCATAGCCAAAAATAGCAACTTTTTTTTCTTTGATTAAATTCACGTTAGCATCTTTTTCGTAATACATTTTCATTTTTTTTCTCCTAATTATTTAAATATCTCTGATCCTCTAGTCATTGCTACTGCACCAGTTCTTGAAACACTAACTAATCCCCAAGGTTTGATGTCTTCAATTAATTTGTCAACTTCTCTTCTTAAGGCAGTTATTTGAATAACAAAAGACTTTTTTGTTTTATCTAAGATCACTGAATTATATTTTTTACATACTTTTTTAACTTTTTCTTGATTTTTTGCAGACGAAACAATTTTAAATAAAGCAAGCTCTCTAAATAATATATGTGGGTCGCTTCTTTTAAAATCTGCAACTTTATGAACACAAATAAGCTTCTTTAATTGTTGTTTGATCTGTTCGACAACTTCAGGTGTACCAACTGAAACAATTGTAATTCTAGATAAGTTTTTTAATTTATCCACCTCAGCAACTGATAAAGATTCTATATTATATCCCCTTCCAGAAAATAATCCTATCACCCTTGCTAAAACTCCTGCTTCGTTATCAACCCAAACAACAATAATATGATGCTCTGCTTTTCCTAATTTTGTAGGTTCGCTATAAGCTGATTTTGATTTTGCCATTAAACTAAAATTTTACCTTCTGCTGAAATTTCTTCTTTTTCATCTTCAGGACCTAATATCATTTGATTGTGTGCTTTTCCAGAAGGTATCATAGGATAACAATTTTCCATTTTATCTACCATGCAATCAAAAATAACGGGTCTATCCGTATTGATCATTTCATTAATTTTTTCATCTAACTCGCTTGGTTTAGTAGCTCGGATACCAACGCATCCATAAGCTTCTGCAAGTTTTACAAAATCAGGTAATGCAGCAGTGTAACTTTCTGAATAATTTTTTTCATGTAACAATTCTTGCCATTGCCTAACCATTCCCATGTATTCATTATTTAGAATAAAAATTTTGATCGGAAGTCTATACTGAACAGCGGTTGACATTTCTTGCATAGTCATAAGAACTGATGCTTCTCCTGCAATATCAATAACTAATTTACCCGGATGAGCAATTTGAACACCGATAGCTGCGGGTAAACCAAAACCCATGGTACCTAAACCGCCTGAGGTCATCCATCTATTGGGTTTATCAAATTTATAATGTTGAGCAGCCCACATTTGATGTTGACCCACTTCGGTTGTTATATAAGTGTCTTTATTCTTCGTAAGTTCATAAAGTCTTTGTACGGCATACTGAGGTTTTATTGTTGTTGTACTATTCTTAAAACCTAAAGATTTTTTCTCTCTCCATTTATCAATTTGTTTCCACCATTTATCGATATTTTTTTTATTAACATCTATAAAATTTTTATTTTTAGCTTTAAATCGTTTGATTAAATCTGAGAGAAAAATATTGACATCGCTCACTAAAGCTAAATCTACTTTTATATTTTTTCCAATGGAAGAGGGATCTATATCCACATGAATTTTTTTTGATTTAGGAGAAAATTCATCAATTTTTCCTGTGATCCTATCATCAAACCTGGCACCAATATTTATCATTAAATCACAATCGTGCATGGCGTTATTAGCTTCGTAAGTACCGTGCATGCCTAACATACCTAAAAAATGAGGATCAGTTCCTGGAAATGCTCCAAGTCCTTGTAGTGTCGATGTGATAGGAAAACCTGTTATAGCTACTAGCTCTCTTAAAGACTTACTGGCTTTAGGACCTGAATTAATTACACCTCCGCCCGTATAAAAAATAGGTCTCGATGATTTTTTCATCATCTCTATAAATTGATCTAATTCTTTTTCAGATATTTTTTTACTTTTAGAACCATTAAATTTTAAATTTTTATTTTTTTGAAACTGATAAACACCTTTTTTAAATTGGATATCTTTAGGGATATCTACAAGAACTGGACCAGGCCTACCGGTTACTGCAACTTCAAAAGCGGTATGTAAAATTTTAGCTAAATCATTTACGTTTTTAACTAACCAATTATATTTGGTGCATGGTCTTGTAATTCCAGTCGTGTCACATTCTTGAAAGGCATCCGTTCCAATTAAATGGGTTGGTACTTGTCCGCTAATACAAACTAAAGGTATAGAATCCATATAAGCATCTGCCAATGCAGTAACTACATTAGTTGCGCCCGGACCTGAGGTAACTAAAACAACACCAGGTTTGCCTGATGATCTTGCGTACCCTTCAGCAGCATGGCCTGCACCCTGTTCATGTCTTGCTAAAATATGTTTAATTGTTTTATGATTTTTTAATTCATCATAAATAGGAAGTACAGCTCCACCTGGATAACCAAAAATATATTCAACTTTTTGGTCCTCTAAGGCTTTAAAAACTATTTCTGCTCCTGACAATAATTGTTGCATTATTGCAATCTATCGGAGAAATTACTTTGGTCAAGTTTTAGCTTAAAAGTTTTAAAATTTTTTTTGAAAGTTCGCTAAAACTGTTTGAATATTCTCTTTGCCAATCCGTCATATGTCCTCTAGACCAGGTCACTTGCCTTTTGGCATACTGCCTCGTTTTAATAATAATAAGCTCTATAACCTGGTTAATATTTAATTTATCATCTAAATGCTCTTTAATCTCTTTAACACCTATTATTTTGTTAGCGGATAAGGTTGGATCAATCTTTAATTTTAAAAAATTTTTAACTTCTCTTATACAGTTTTTTTTAATCATCTGTTTTGTTCGGCTAGAAATATTTTTAAGTATTTTCTCTCTTGGTGTATCCAAAAATATTTTAAAAATTTCAAATTGATTAAAATCTGATTTAGTGTGTTTATACCATTCAAATAAGGATTTTTTAGTAAATTTTTTTACTTCATAGGCTCTAATTGATCTTTGGGTGTCAAAGGGTTCAATTTTATTTTGAACTAAAGGATCTAATATTAAAAGTTTTTTATAAAATTCTTGTTGACCTAATTTTATTTGTAGCTCTCTTATTGCGTTTCTTTTTTTAAAATCAATATTAGGGATTTTACTTATCCCTTTTGTTACCGCTTCAAAATACAAGCCCGTGCCCCCTACAAGGATTGGAGTTTTATTTTTTTTTAAGCATAATTTTATCTTTTGCTTAACTAAAGCTAACCAGGAGCCTGTGGAAAAATGTTTTTTTGAAGATATAAATCCATAGAGATGATGTTTGATTTTTTTTAGATCAGTTTTTGATGGTCTTGAAGAAAGAATTGAAAAATCTTTATAAACCTGCATGCTGTCGGCATTTATAATTTCTCCATTAATTTTTTCGGCTATTTTGATTGCAAGTTTTGATTTTCCTGAAGCAGTGGGGCCGGCAAGAAGTATGATTTTCTTAGGCAAACTTAATTTGTTTTAATGCCAATGTATCTTCTCTGATTGTTGGCGTTAATTATTAAAAGCAATAATGTTTGCTCGCCTTTTTTGTAAATACCTTCAATCAAACTATTCAATTCTTTAGAGTTTGAAACTTTATTTTTTTGCACCTCTAGAATAATATCTTTTTCCTGCAAATAGCCTGCTACAGGGCTTTTGCTGGAGATAGATGTAACCACAACTCCTTTGAGATTTTTTTCTAATTTCCTAGTTTCGATATCGTCTGCAGTAATATCTCTAACGTTTATTTTTAAAGTTTCAATTTCAGCATCTACTGTTTTGGGTTTGGGTGCGGTTGGCTTTGTCTCCGCTTTAAAACTCTCAGATGTCTCTAATCTTCCTAACGTTAATTTTTTTGTTATTATTTTTTTATCACGCCATATCTCTAAGTCTACTATTTTACCAACTTCTGTTCGAGAAACTAATTTAGGCAATTTTCGCATCATGTCTATTTTTTGACCATTAAATTTTAAAATGATATCTCCTGCCTTAAGTCCGGCTTTGTCTGCGGGTCCTTTTTCATTGACACCTAATACTAATGCGCCTTCAGTATTTTTTAATGCTTCAACTTCCGCAATCTCTTTAGTCACTTCTTGAATGTTAACTCCGAGCCATCCTCTTTTAGTTTCACCATATTTAATTAATTGATCGATAACATTTGAAGCATCATTAGAGGGTATAGAAAAACCAATTCCGATAGATCCTCCTTGTCCAAGAATAGCTGTATTCACACCTACCACATCTCCATTTAAATTAAAAAGTGGTCCTCCAGAATTTCCTTGATTAATGGATGCATCGGTTTGAATAAAATCATCATAACGAGTTAAATTAATATCTCTATTTCTTGCTGAAATAATTCCTGAAGTTACCGTTCCTCCTAAACCAAAAGGGTTTCCAATAGCAACAACCCAGTCACCAACTCGTGCTTTATCTGAGTCTCCAAACTTAACAGGTTTAAATTCATCATTAGATTCTATTTTTAACACCGCAACATCGGCATAAGAATCCGCTCCTATAATTTTAGCTTTATAATCTTTTTCGCCTACCCTTACGACAATATCTTCTGCTTTATCAATTACGTGGTTATTAGTAACAACCGTTCCATTTTTATCAATAATAAAACCTGAACCTAAAGAAGATGCTTTTCTCTCTGTTGGTTGATTAAAATCTTTAAACATTTCTTCAAAAGGCGATCCTGGAGGAAATTGAAAAGGAAAAGGGTTAGCGGTTGTTTTGATTGTTTGTGTTGTAGAAATATTTACAACGGATGGCATTAATCTTTCTGCAAGATCTGCAAAAGAATCTGGTATGGGTTTAGCTCTTAAAGAGTTAACAAATACTAAGTTGAATAGAAGAAAAGTAAATAATATTTTTTTAAATTTTTGCATTTATTTTTTTATATACCAAACAATTATAAAACCTAATATTAAAAAAAAAATTCCAACACTTCTTAATTTAGTAGGAGAAATTACTTCAATGGTTTTAAGCATATTTTTCATTCTTGTTGGAAAAAGGGCGAAGAATAATCCTTCAATAAAAAGTAACAACCCTAAAGCCGTTATAAGATCCTTCATTTAAAAAAACTAAGGTTTTTTGATATCTATTGATTTACCAAAAAATTTAAAAAACTCACTATCGGGAGAAAGAATTAAAGAGGTGTCTCCACCAATTAAAGCTTTTTCGTAAGCTTGCATAGCTCGATAGAAACTAAAAAACTCAGGATCACGATTAAAAGCCTCAGCAAATATTTTATTTCTTTGGCCATCGCCCTCTCCTCTTAAAATTTGAGATTGTTTATTAGCATTAGCTAAAATTACAGCTACATCTTTATCGGCTGTTGCAGTTATTTTTGCTGCAACTTCCGCTCCTTCGGCTCTAAATTCTTTAGCTTCTCTTTGTCTTTCGGTTTGCATTCTTTTAAAAATAGCTTCGCTGTTTGCCTGAGGAAGATCAGCTCTTTTAATTCTTACATCTATTATCTCAATCCCAAAATTTTTAGCTTCTACGTTTACATCGTTTTTAATAACTGACATCTGTTTAGTTCTGTCTTTTGATAATAAAGTAGATAATTCTTGTGTTCCTAAAACACCCCTAATTCTAGAATTAATAATAGTCGATAATCTTGATCTAGCAACATTTTCGTTTCCAACTGAAATGTAAAATTTTAAAGGATCAATAATTTTAAATCTTGCAAAGGCATCAACGATTAATCTTTTTTGATCTGATGCAATGATTTCTTCAGGTGGGCTATCTAAATTTAAAACTCTTTTATCTATGTAAACAACGTTTTGAATAAAGGGTAATTTAACTTTTATACCTGGCTCAGTAATAATTTTTTTTGGATTACCAAATTGAAGAACAATAGCCTGATTGATTTCTTGTACAATAAAAAGAGATTGGAAAATTGTAAATCCAATTAAAATAATTACAGCAATTAAAAATTGAAAAGATTTCATTATTTTTTAACTCCATTATTTTTTAATGCTGGTAAAGATCTTTCAGAATTTTTCAATTCTGGTAAAGGTAGATAAGGTACAACGCCTTGTCCTGAATTTTTATCGATTAAAACTTTTTTAATATCAGCAAAAACTTTTTCCATTGTTTCATAATACATACGCTCTTGCGTAACTTGTTTAGCGTTTTTATACTCATTATAAATCGAAATGAACCTACTTGCTTCCCCTTGTGCAGATGCTACAACTTGTTTTTTATAACCGTCAGCTTCTTGTAAAATTTTTTCTGCTTCCCCTCGAGCTCTTGGAATAATATCATTAGCATAAGTTTCGGCTTCATTCTTCGATCTTTCTCTATCTGCTCTTGAGGCTTGCACGTCTCTAAATGAGTCAATAACTTGAGCTGGGGGATCTGCTTTTTGAGTTTGAACTTGTGTAATTTGAATCCCCGCAGAATATTCATCTAAAACTTTTTGTGCAATTTCCTGAACATCAATTTCAATTTTTGATCTTCCTTCAGTTAAAACTGATTGAATAGGACTTCTTGCAATAACTTCTCTCATTGCAGTTTCTGCAGCATCTTTAACTGTTTCTATTGGGTTTTGAATTTTAAATAAAAATTTGTTTGCATCTTTGATTACCCAAAATATAGAATAATTTATATCTACGATATTTTCGTCTCCAGTTAACATTAAACTTTCTTCTGGAACAGAACCTGTGCCTGAGACTCTTCCGCTATCACTTGCAGATCTAAAGCCTACATCGAGTCGATTTACTTTTGTAACTTTTGGAGTTAGCACTCTCTCAATGGGCATAGGTAGATGATAATTTAATCCTGGTTGAGTCGTTTTAATAAATTTTCCAAATCTTAATACCAAACCTTGCTCATCGGGTAATACTCTATAAAGTCCACTAGCAAGCCAGATTAAAACTAAAATAATTAAACCAAGAAAAATAGTTTTGCTTCCACCTGTTTTACCGCCAGGGAAAAATTGATTAATTTTTTTTTGAATATTAGCTATAATTTCATCAAGACTTGGCGGCTGTCTTGTATTATCAGATTTATTGTTATCGTCAGAATCAGAGCCCCAAGGTGATTGGTTTTTTAAGATCTTATTTTTTAAAAACATGTGGTTTATATAGTTACTTTATAATCAAAAACAAGTTAACTTGAAGCGGTATTATGTCCGAAAAAAAAGCAGAAATGAGCCGAACAATCAAAGAAAAGTTTGCTCCAAAAATTTTTACCAAAAATCCGATTAAAGGAACAAAGCACACAATTATGGTCTCCAGCGCTAAAGGTGGGGTTGGCAAATCAACTTTTGCGATCAACTTAGCTTTTGCATTAAAAAATTTAGGTAAAAAAATTGGGATGCTTGACGCTGATATTTACGGACCATCTCTTCCAAAATTAATTGGTAAAAATGAAAAACCAGAAAATAAAGATGGAAAATATATAGTCCCTATTGATAGTCATGGCGTTCAATGCATGTCTATGGGTTTTTTAGTGGAAGAAACTACACCCATGATTTGGCGTGGTCCTATGGTGATTAGTGCAATTAAAACTTTAACTGAAAAAGTGCTTTGGAGTGATTTAGATATAATTGTTATCGACATGCCACCAGGCACTGGAGATACGCAACTTACCTTTGCTCAAGATATAAAAATAGATGGGGCCATTATTATTTCAACTCCTCAAGATATGGCTTTATTAGATGTGAAAAGAGGCATTCAAATGTTTGATAAAACTAAGATTAATATTTTTGGACTAGTAGACAATATGAGTTTTTTTAAAGGAGATGATGGAAAAAATTATAATATTTTTGGTGAAGGAGGAGTTGAAAAAACAGCAAAAGAATTTAATAAAGATTTTTTAGGTAAAATTCCATTACACCAAGATTTAAGAATTTCAGCAGATAAAGGTATACCTTTAACACTTTCTGATCCAAAGCATGAAATATCTTTAATATTTAAAGAGATCGCAGAAAAAATATTAGAAAAAATTAAATAAGTTTATTTTTTAATTCTAAAGTTTCCATCAGTTCATTCCATTCTCTTTTTCCAAGTCCAGAATCCTCAAATTTAACTTCTTTGCCGCTAAGCATAGATTTTACAATTTTTAATCCTTTAGAGGATAAATGCGCTGCTCCAACTCTATAATCTAAAAAAGCTGAGTGAGTCATAGGCACCCATTTTTTTACCGTCTCTAACATAGCTTCTGCATAAACTCTGATCTCATATTGTGCATGACTGTCTGCTCTTAAAAATAAAAAGTTTAAAAGATTAAGTAAGTCTGTCTTCCAATACCACTGCGTATAAGAATTTAATGTTAAATTCATTCTTGCTAGCTCTCTAGCTAAGCCAGTTTTCTTCTCATCAATAATAGTTCCATCAAATCTTTCATTAAGCATTTTTTCATAATTAGAATAAGTTCTTGTCGCATCATCTTTTAAAATTTGAAGAACTTCATCTGCCTGTGTGCCCGTAATTAAATCACCTCTTCCCTGTCTATTAGCTGTTGATTGTGCTGATAAATTTTCTTTTTCTGGGAGATAAAATTCTTTGTCTAAAATTGAATATCG
>CBDDXH010000043.1:0-9258 GCA_965235125.1 Pelagilacustribacter hypolimneticus (SeqCode)
TCCTCAGAATTATTAAACTCAAAATCTACATCGTAAATAACTCCACGAAAATCAAAATGTCTATGTTTTACAATTGTTCCAATTGAAAACTTTGCAATGTTCGCAGTCATTGATTCTAAGATAATAACTTTTTAATAAAAATCAATATATAAATTTCTTTAAAAATAGATTTATGTTAAAAATATAATGTGAATAAGTCGCTCTTAAAATTTATTACTGACTTTGGTCCTTTATTAATTTTCTTTACTGTTTATTATAAAAGTGGAAATAACTTAAGTGTTGCTATTCCTCCACTCATTATTGCAACATTAATTGCCGTCCTTATCAGTTATATAGTCGAAAAAAAAGTTCCTTATCTTCCTTTAGTAGGTGGAATTATAATATCAGTTTTTGGTGGTCTTACTTTATATTTTAATAATCCTATTTTTTTATATATGAAACCTACAATCATTAACATTATTTTTGCTATTATTTTATTTGTTGGTAGGGCTTTTTTTAACAAGAATTTGCTCAAATATTTTTTTCAAAATGCATTTCAAATTGATGAAATGGGTTGGGATAAATTAAATAGTAGATGGATGTTGTTTTTTATCTTTCTAGCTTTAATTAATGAATTGATTTGGAGAACACAAACAGAAGTTGTGTGGGTTAATTTTAAAGTTTGGGGAATACTACCGCTAACGTTTGTCTTTACTGCTTTACAAATACCAATGATTAATAAACATAAGATATGAGAAATTTAAAATTAGTCGTTAATAACAACTATAAAAGCAATGAAAAAGAAATCTTTTTTGTAAAAAAAGAACTTCAAACAATCTTAAACTTGTATGGTAAAATGGTCTCTAATGGTACTTGGAAAGACTACGGTGTTTCTATTGGACCAAGAGAAATTTCTTTCGATATCTACCAACAAGCCTCTGAGAGACCAATTTATAGGATTCTAAAGAATCTAAAACCTGAAAATTATAATGAAAAATTTTACATTAAAGATAAACACGGAAATGTATTAGAGAAGTCTAATAATCTTTTAGGTCTTATAGAAAAAACTAGATGGAATAATTTAAAAGCTGTAAAATAATTATCTTCTTTGACCGAAAAGTCTTAAAAGCATTATAAACAAGTTAATGAAATCTAAATAAAGAGTTAAAGCTCCCATAACAGCTTTCTTGCCAATTAACTCGCCACTATCGCTTTCTAAATACATGTTTTTAATTTTTTGAGTATCATAAGCTGTTAAGCCTACAAAAATTAAAACACCTAAGATAGAAATTACAAAATACATCATAGGAGATTTCATAAATATATTAACGACTGAAGCAATTAGGATTCCAATTAAACCCATAATTAAAAATGATCCAAACTTAGTTAAATCGCTATTTGTCGTGTAACCGTAAATACTCATTAAACCAAAAGTACCGGCGGTTATGAAAAAAACTCTTGTAATTGAAGTTCCTGTATAAGCAACAAATATTGATGATAAAGATAATCCCATCAAAGCTGCAAATACCCAAAAAACTGATTGGGCTTTAGCCACATTCATTTTTGCTATTCCAAAACTCATATAAATAATAACTCCAAGCGGAGCTAACATAACGACCCAAGCTAAACCGGAATTATAAAGTGAGTTTCCAAAATTTGATAACACTAAAGGTTCTAAAGACTGAACCGCTAATTTAAAAGTTAGTAAAGCAACAAAACCTGTCAACAATAATGCTGAGGCCATGTAGTTGTAAACCTTCAACATATAAGATCGTAAACCCTGATCAATAATTGCTGCTGAAACTGAAGATCTACTTGTTGCGTTTTGTCTGTTTAATGCCATAGAACCAATATAATTATTTTTTTTAAAATTTCAATACCTACTTTACTTCAGCCTCTTTAATTCATAAAAAATATTACATTTTAATGTTATATTTTTATGAAATTTAAGAAACTCGGGGCTACAAATTTAAAAGTAAGCTCAATTTGTCTAGGAACTATGACTTGGGGGCAGCAAAACTCTCAAGCAGATGGATTTGCCCAAATGGACTATGCCTTAGAAAAAGGCATAAATTTTTTTGATACAGCTGAGCTTTATGCAACCCCGCCTATGGACCATTCTTACGGTAAAACTGAAGAGATTATTGGTAATTGGTTTTTAAAAAAAAAGAACAGAGATAAAATTATATTAGCATCAAAAATTGCTGGCCCTGGCTTTAAATGGATAAGAGGTGGTGGAAATGAATATTACTCTGAAGGAATAGAAACTGCACTTGATAATAGTTTAAAAAGATTAAAAACAGATTACATCGATCTTTATCAATTACATTGGCCAGAACGAAACACAAATTATTTTGGTAAATTAGATTACGTACATGACGAAAAAGAAAACAAATGGCATGCTTTTGATTCTGTTTTAAAATTATTAGAAAAATTTATTCAACAAGGAAAAATCAGACACATTGGTATTTCAAATGAAACTCCTTATGGATTTTCAAAATATTTAGAACAAGCTAAAGTCCAAAATTTACCAAGAATAGTTTCTGTTCAAAATCCATATAATTTTCTCAATAGAACTTATGAAGTGGGCATGTCTGAAATTTCTTTAAGAGAAAATGTGGGTCTGCTTGCTTATTCACCTTTAGCTTTTGGTTATTTATCGGGTAAGTATAGAAATAATCAAATGCCAAAAAAATCAAGAATGGGTTTGTATGCTGATATCTGGGGAAGATATAGAAAAGAAAAAGCTTACAAAGCAGTCGATGAATATTTTAAACTTTCTGAGAGAAAAAAAATATCTCTGACACATATGGCTTTAGCTTTCGTAAACACAAGACCTTTTGTAACTAGTAATATTATTGGTGCAACGACTATGGAACAACTTAAAGAGAATATCGCAAGTATAGATGTTGAATTAGACGATGAAACTAGTAAAGAAATTGATTTGATCCATCACAATTTTCCAAATCCTGCTCCTTAAAAAAATTAAGACTTTAGTGTTAAATAAAAATCAAGTAATCAGCTTTTATGAAATTTAAAAAATTAGGTCATACCAATATTGACGTAAGTTTAATCTGTCTTGGAACCATGAATATGGGAGAACAAAATTCTCAAGAAGAAAGTTTTGAACAAATGGATTATTCTTATGACCAAGGTGTAAATTTTTTTGACACGGCTGAAGTTTATGCTGTTCCGCCAAGAGAAGAGACACAAGGAAAAACCGAAGAAATTATTGGTAATTGGTTTATAAAAAGTAAAAAAAGAGAAAAAATTATTTTAGCAACCAAAATGGTTGGTCCTGGGCCTCAGTGGATAAGAAATGGCGGTGGAGATTTTACTGAAAAAAATATGTCGATCGCTATTGATGGGAGCCTTAAAAGGCTTCAAACAGATTATATCGATCTTTATCAATTACATTGGCCAGAACGAAATACAAATTATTTTGGTAAAAGAAATTACACACACGATCCAAAAGAAGATAAGTGGAATGATTTGGAGTCTGTTCTAAAAGGTTTAAAAAAATTTGTTGATCAAGGAAAAATTAGATACATCGGGATTTCAAATGAAACACCTTGGGGTTTTGCAAAATTTTTGGAAATATCGAACGCCCTTAAATTACCAAGAATAGTTTCAGTGCAAAATCCTTATAACTTATTAAATAGAGCCTATGACATAGCGATGTCAGAAATTTCTTGTCGAGAAAAAGTAGGTCTACTTGCTTACTCTCCTCTTGCGTTAGGCTACTTGTCTGGAAAATATAGAAATAATCAAATGCCAAAAAAATCTAGAATTGGTTTATATGGACATTTTTGGACTAGATATAAAGAAGATAATGCTAAAAAAGCAGTTGAAGATTATTATAATCTAGCAAAAGAAAATGGGCTTACTTTAGCTCAAATGACTCTAGCTTTTATAAATTCTAGACCTTTTATGACAAGCAATATTATCGGTGCAACAACAATGGAACAACTTAAAGAGAATATTGGAAGTATACATATTGAACTTAGCCATGAAATCGTCGATAAAATTAATTTAATTCATGCCAACAATCCAAATCCAACTCCGTAATGTTCAAATCATTGAAATTATTTCAATTTAGTATAAAAATAAATTTATGTTATTCAAAAAACTTTTAACTTTAGTTTTTCTATTAACATTCACTTTTAATTCTTTTGCTAATACACCAACTTCAACTGGTATATTTAAAAATTGGGAGAGCTTCACGGCTGAAATGGAAGGAAAAAAAATTTGTTTTGCCCAAACTATACCTTCAAAAAGAGCTCCAGATACAATTACGAGAGAACAGTCAAAATTATTTGTAACTTTTAGACCGTCAGAAAATATTAAAGATGAAGTTAGCTTAACAAGTGGCCATGACTATAAAGCTTCAACGGTAATAGCTAGTTCAGGGAGCACAAACTATTCGTTTTTTTCAGAAAAAAATTTTGCATGGATACTTAACGACCAAGAAGAAAAACAATTTATTGATGTGATGAAAAAATCTACAACTATAATTGTAAAAGCAAAAACGCTGCAAAATGCTGAGACTGCAGATTACTACTCTATGATGGGTTTCACTAAAGCATATAATGAAGCTAAGAAAAACTGCACTTAATCAATGAAAAAAATAGTTTTGGCCTATTCAGGAGGGCTTGATACCTCGATTATTTTAAGATGGCTGCAAGAAAATTATAAAGCAGAAGTCATCGCCTATACTTCGGATATAGGCCAAGTTATTGATAAAAAAAAAATTATTAGAAATGCAAAAAAATTAGGTGTTAAAAAAATAATTATCGAAGATTTAAAAAATGTTTTTGTAAAAGATTACGTGTTTCCAATGTTAAGAGCTCATGCTTTATATGAAGGAACTTATTTACTAGGTACCTCGATTGCAAGACCATTAATTGCAAAAAGACAAATAGAAATAGCAAAGAAATATGGAGCCTATGCAGTTTCTCATGGCGCTACGGGTAAAGGAAATGATCAAGTAAGATTTGAATTAGGTTATGCTTTTTTTGGAAAGAAAATTAAAGTCATTGCACCATGGAGAGAATGGAAATTAGCCTCTAGAACAGATTTAATAAAATACGCAAAAAAAAATAATATTCCTATACCAAGTGATAAAAAAGGAGCTCCGCCTTTCTCGGTAGATGATAATCTTTTTCATACTTCTACAGAAGGTAAAGCTTTAGAAGATCCAAAAAACTCTGCACCGGAATATATTTTTCAAAGAACTGTCTCTCCAGAAAAAGCACCAAATAAAAAAACAATAGTTAAAATTGGTTTTAAAAATAGTGAGCCTGTTTCAATTAATGGAAAAAAACTTAGCCCAGCAAACTTATTAGAAAAATTAAATCAGATCGGTGGTAAAAATGGTGTAGGCAGAGTCGATCTTGTTGAAAATAGATTTATTGGAATTAAATCTAGAGGAGTTTATGAAACACCAGGTGGCACATTACTTTATGCGGCACATAGAGCGATAGAGTCAGTTACTTTAGATAAACAAACTATGCATGAGAAAGAAAGGATTATGCCTTTATACGCTGAGCTTGTTTATAATGGATATTGGTTTTCAAAAAAAAGGCTTAATTTTCAAAAAATAGTAGATAAAAATAAAAATAAAGTTAATGGAACCGTTAGTCTAAAAGTATACAAAGGAAATGTTACTATTATTTCAAGAAACACATCAAGTAATGCATACTCAATGAAAAAAGTTTCATTCGAAGAAAACAAATCATTTAATAAAGCTAAAGTTGAAAGATTTATTAAATATCATTCAAAACAGTTAAATAAATCATAAAAGTCTGATACGATTCCATTAATGAACCAAGCGATTCGAAATATTCAACTTACCGCAGTCATTGCAGTTTTAATTGCAACTGTAATTGCATTTTTTGTAGAGCTGTCAGTTATGTATCAAACAAAAAATATTGGACTAGCTGATTTGCTATTGATGTTTATTTATATAGAAGTTCTTGGTTTAGTAAGATCTTATTGGGAAACGAGAGCGGTTAGAATTACATATCCGCTGGTCATAGCCATCACTGCGCTAGCTAGATTTATAATTCTTCAAGATAAGAATAGTGATCCAACAAATTTAATATATATCTCTCTTGCTATATTGATTGTAGCAATAGCAACAGTTGTAATTAGATTTAGAAATAGTAGATATCTTAAGCTAGATCCTTCAAAGTCTGCTGATCTTTAAAACACTCGAGAGTATTTTTTAATAAACACGCAATCGTCATAGGTCCTACTCCTCCTGGTACTGGAGTTATCGCTTTAACTTTCTTTTTGACAGCTTCAAAATCAACATCACCAACTAATTTATCTCCGACTTTATTAATCCCTACATCTATAATAATTGAATTCTTTTTAACCCAATCACTTTTAACAAGATTAGCAATACCGACAGCTGCAACTAAAATATCTGCTTTTTGACATACACTTTTTAAATTTTTTGTTTTTGAGTGAACAATTGTAACTGTACAATTTTCTTTAAGAAGTAATTGAGCCATAGGTTTGCCATTTAAATTAGATCTTCCTATAATAACCGCATGTTTTCCTGATAATTTTTTTTCTACCTTCTTGATCAAAAGTAAGCAGCCAAGTGGCGTACAAGGAATAATAGATTTATAACCAGAAGATAAATTTCCAACATTAATAGGGTGAAAACCATCAACATCTTTTTTTGGATGAATGGCGTTTATAATTTTTTCTTTACTTATTTGCTTAGGCAAAGGCAGCTGAACTAAAATACCAGAAACATTCTTGTTTTTATTTAGTTCTTTTATTTTATTTAAAACTTTTTTTTCTGTAATATTTTTTTTGTATTTTATAACTTTGGAATTAATACCAACTTCTCTAGAGTTTTTTTCTTTGTTTTTTACATAAATTTTACTTGGAGCAAAATCGCCAATTAAAATTACAGATAAACTAGGAACTTTATTATATTTTTTTTTTAGTGAAGAAATTTCTTTTTTAATTTCTTTGGTTAATGATTCTGCTTCTTTTTTTCCGTCTATGATCATTTTCTAAAATACTAGTTTATTGAAAATTTCATTAATAAAATTTCTTAAAAAAATTAAACCAAGAATAAGTATTACTGGAGAAATATCTACAGATCCTAAGTTTGGAGTATACCTTCTTATAAATCTTAAAGCAGGATCTGTTAATCTGTAAGTTGTCTCTAAAATCAAATAAACAAAGCGATTACTTGTGTTGATAACGTTGAAGGCAACTAACCAACTTGCAACTGCGTTTATAATTAAAATCCAAATATACAATTCTACAATTTGATTAAATAAAATAAGGAGAGAATTCATTAATTTTAGTTTTCTAGTTTTATCATTTCGTCTCCAGGTGTAAAAATTTCAATTTTTTTCCAACCTTGAGATTTAAAAATACTTGCAACTTTTTCACTTATACACATAACAGTGGATTGTGTCATTAATGGACCTAGCGAATAATTTTTAACAATAGCAACAAAACTTTCAGCGCTTCTAGATGAATAAATATAAATGAGATCTGGGGGATAAAGTTCAATTAATTTTTTATTCTCATTATTTAAATCAAGAATGAGCTCAGAGTGATAATTAATTATTTTTTTTACTTTTATTCCTTCTTTTTTCAACTCAGAATCTAAATTATAAGCAATATAATCCCCACAAAAATAGGCAAGTTTTGAATTTATATTTATTTTATCAGAGATCATAATTAAATTTTTTAATGCATTCACCGTACCGCCAGCTGAAGAGGTATTTTTAAAACCGGCTTGTCTTGCAATTTTTTCTGTTAATGATCCAACACAAAAACAATGCAGATTTTTATTAGTAGAATTTAATTTAAGATTTCTTATAGCGTTAGCGCTTGTAAAAATAAAAGCATCAAACTCATTTGGATTAATAGGATCTATGTTTGAAGGTAAAATTTTTAAAGTTGGTAAATGAATAATTCTATGGCCAAGTGTGAAAAGCTTTTCCATTAAGTCCTCAGCATCCATTAATGGCCTTGTAATTAAAATATTCATTTATTTTTTGTAAAGTGATGGCCAGCTAAATTTAAAATTTTTTCGCCAGTTATTTTGCCAATATTTACGGCATCATCTTCTTTGCCCTTCATTTGATGAGTAAAAAAGAAATTCCCGTTATCTGAAAAAAGTTGAGTTGATAAAACTAATTCTTTATTTTTAATCATGGCTAGTCCGCCAACAGCAGTGTCACAATCACCACCAATCGTTTTTAGAAAATTTCTTTCTGCCAAAGCACATAGTCTGGTAGTTTTATGATCAATTTTTTTAAGTAAATTATTTATAAAAGTATCTTCCTTTCGACATTGAACAGCAATAACACCTTGCCCTACGGCTGGTAACATTTCATCTTGCGAAAATATTTGTTTAACGTGTTCTTCTAATTTTAAAGTTTTAATTCCAGCAAGAGCAAGTACTAGTCCGTCATACAAACCATCTTTAAGTTTTTGAATTCTAGTATCAACGTTCCCTCTAATATTTTTAACTTTTGTTTCTTTATTCAACTTTTTTAATTGCAGATCTCTCCTTCTAGAACTTGAACCTATTATGCCACTTTTTAATTCGTGAATATTTTTAAATTTGAGACTAATAAATGCATCTCTTGGATCGTTTCTCTCCAGATAGGCAGCAATAGTAAGCGACTCTATTTCTTCAGAGGCCATATCTTTTAAAGAGTGAACCGCTATATCTATTTTTTTTTCTAAAAGATTTTCCTCAATCTCTTTACAAAATAAATTTTTTCCTCCTATTTCTGATAGTTTTTTATCATGAAAGATATCTCCTGAAGTTTTAATAGTTTCAACTTTGATTAAATCATCGGATAAGCTTGCTTCTTTATCTAATATAAGTTTTTTCACTTTAGCCGCATAAGCTAATGAAAGTTTGCTACCTCGAACTCCAATTACAATTTTTTTCATTATTAATTTATATTTTTAAGAATTTTATTTTATACTATTCTTATATTGAGTTCATAAATTAATGAAAAAAAATATTACATTCCTTGGAATAGAGACTAGTTGCGATGAAACTGCCGCAGCGGTAATTCAAGAAAATGAAAATGGATCTGCAAAAATTTTATCGAGCATAGTTTCAAGTCAAATAAAAGAACATGAAAAATTTGGTGGTGTAGTGCCTGAACTTGCTGCCAGGGCACATGTTGAAAATATAGATTTTATTATTAACAAAGCGCTAGACGAAAGTAAGTTAGCAATTACTGATATGGATGGAATAGCAGCAACAGCTGGACCGGG
>CBDDXH010000044.1:0-9188 GCA_965235125.1 Pelagilacustribacter hypolimneticus (SeqCode)
GCAAAATCGAAAGGTATTAAAGTTATAGAGCGTAAAATCAAACCAGAAGAAATGTCTAATTTTGTAGGTTGTTTTTTAACCGGAACCGCAGCAGAAGTAACGCCAGTTGCATCTATTGATAAGTATAATTTTAAAGTCTGCAATGTAATCACGGATCTTTCCGAAAGCTACCAAGGTCTTGTTAGAAAAAAGAAAGACGCTGCTTAGTTTTTTTTAGCAATTATTAATACTGACCAAGCAAAATATTTAAAGTTTTTAATTTTAAAAAAATAGTTGTCTAATTTGCAAAGAATTTTAAACAATAATGATTTTTCAGGTTTTATATAAAACAGAAAAAATACTAAAGTAAAAAAACCATAATAATTAATTTTTACATTTTTAAATAAAGAATTAATTAAATCAAAATCTTTTTTTATAAAAGGATGTTCATCCACTGATCTAGAATTAGGTGTTAAATTTCTATAAAAATTTATTATGGGGTTAGTTCCTAAAGGTTCTATAAAAACCATTTCACCATCATCTTTAAGGACTTTACTAATTTCATTAATTGCTTTTTCCATATTTAAATGGTGAAGAATTCCGCTGCCAAAAACTAAATCAAAAGTTTTTTCTTTTAATTTTAAATTTTCACAATTATCAATTAAATATTCAATTTTAAAATTTAAGTTTTTTGCGCTTTGAACCGCTTTATCTATTGAAACTTCAGATATATCTACACCAACTAATCTTTTTGGATTGGACTTAGCAATTTTTTCCGTAACACTTCCAACACCGCAACCATAATCAAGAACTATTTTTTGATTTACTTTTTTAGATATTATTAAATTAAAATCTTCAAACATATTATGAAGAGCTTTATAAAATATGTTTTCAAATCTACTTTTTTTTTTTGATTGAAGATCGTTGTGAAAATTTTTTTCTCTTAAATTAATTTCTGTTAAACTCATTTAATTAGTTATTCTTATTATCTTCAGATATTGCATGTTCTATACCCTTTATAAGATAGTCATATCCGGTGTATAAGGTTAAAAAAGCAGAGACCCATAAAAACATTATCCCGATAGTTTCAGCATTATAGTCTTTAAAATTAATTATTTTATTTCCAACTTCACCTGTTAATAGAATTGAAATTGAGAACATTTGTAAAAAAGTTTTAAATTTTGCAAGCTTTGTAACTGGTATGGAAAAACTAATCTTAGCTAAAAATTCTCGTAAACTAGAAATTAGTATTTCTCTAACTAGAATAATAATAGCTGCTATTACTTCATAATTTTTAATTGTCTCATTCATCACCAGCAAAACTAAAGCAGCACATACTAAAATCTTATCAGCAATAGGATCTAATAGCTCTCCAAGCTTCGATTCTTCTTTAAGTAATCTTGCTAATAAACCATCTAAAAAATCTGTAAAACTTGCAATTACAAATAAGAAAAATGGAATTAGATCTCCATACATTCCTGGTAAAAAAAAAGTTAGTACAAATATGGGAACGATAATAATTCTACCGATGGTAAGAATATTTGGTATTTTTAATCTCATTTAAATTTATTCGTGAAAATAATTATATATTTTTTTAGCTATATTGTCTTTAATACCCTCAACTGATTTTAAATCATCGAGACTTGCAGACTCGATTGATTTTGCAGATCCAAAATAGTTTAACAAAGCTCTTTTTCTTTGTTTACCTATTCCAGCTATTTGATCTAATAAAGATTTACTTAGGTTTTTTTTTCTTTTTGCTCGATGTGAACTGATAGCAAATCGATGAGCCTCATCTCTTAATCTTTGAATAAAAAAGAGCAATGGATCATTTTTTTCTAATTTAAATTCATTATTCTCAAAATACATTTTTTCTTCACCCGCATTTCTATTTTTACCTTTGGCTATTGCTATAATTGGTAAATCATGAAGTCCCAACTCATTTAAAACTTCTCTGCTAATTGAATATTGACCTTTTCCACCATCTATCATGATTAAATCTGGTAAAGATAAAGACCCCGATTGTTCTTTAACAGCTTTAGAAAATCTTCTAAACAAAACTTCTTTGAGCATGCCATAGTCATCACCTTTTACCAATTCATTTTTTATATTAAATTTTCGGTATCTTTTTTTTATAAAGCCCTCATTACCAAAACATATTAAAGCACCAATACAATCTGTGCCTTGATTATGGCTATTATCATAAACCTCTAATAAATTTATATTGCTGTTAAGGTTAAATTTTTTAATTAAACTATCAATTAAATTGTCATTGCTTTGAGTTTCGTAAATTTTTTGAGATAAAGCTTGTTTAGCATTTTTTTCAGCTAGGTAAGCAAGATTTTTTTCTTCCTTTGATTTAGCTTCTCTTAATATTATTTCTTTTTTTTCCTTATTTTGAAATGCTTCTTCCAGAAGATCTTTTTCTGAAACATTGTGATTAGTTATTATTAATTTTGGAATAGTTTTATTTTCATAAAACTGAGGTAAAAAAGAAGAAAGAATATTTTCTAATTTTTCATCTGGGTCATGTTTTGGAAAATATGCTTGATTACCCCAGTTTTGTTTTGATCTAAAAAAGAAAACTTGAATGCAAGTTCTACCAGAATCTTTAAAAATACCAATGACATCTGCTTCGTTTAAATTAGATTGGTTAATTTTTTGCGAGGATTGAATCTGCGCTAGCGCTTTAATCTTGTCTCTAATTACTGCAGCTTTTTCGTAATCGAGCTCTTTACTTGCTTTTTCCATTTCTTGAGATAAGTTTTCTTGAATTTTTCGTGACTCACCCGATATAAAATCTACAGCATCATTTACTGTTTTTTTATAATCTTTTTCATTAATATATTTAACACACGGTGCAGAACATCTCTTTATTTGATGAAGCATGCAGGGCCTATTCCTATTTTTAAAAACATTGTCATCACAAACTCTTAACATAAAAACTTTCTGTAAAATTTTTATAGTCCAATTTGCTGAACCAGCTGAGGTAAAGGGTCCAAAATAATATCCTTCTTTAGATTTTTTTCCTCTTAGCTTAATAATTTGAGGCCATTGATCATTATTACTTATGAAAATATATGGGAATGATTTGTCATCTCTTAACAAGATATTAAATCTTGGTTTATGTTTTTTAATTAAATTTGCTTCAAGAAGTAAAGCCTCACTTTCATTTGATGTAGTTGTAGTTTCTAAGTCCGTTGTTAGAGCTAACATTCTTTCAATTCTAATAGGCAAGCTATTGTCAGATACGTAACTCTTAAGTCTGTTTGGAATATTTTTAGCTTTACCTATGTAGAGAATTTCTTTTTTTTCACCTAGCATTTTATAAACGCCCGGGTTATTTGAAATATAAGGTATTTTATCTTTAATAATTTTTTTACCCTTTTCTAAATTGCTTATCATTTTCTTTTTTTTAGAATTTCAATACCCACTGAAGAAGCATTCTTAATAATTTCTGGCTTTTCTATTCTCAGTTTAATTTTAATAATATTTTTGTTTATAAATAGATTTGAAAATATTTTTTCAGCTAAAGTCTCTAAAAGATCATAATGTTTTTTTTGAGTTAATTTTTTTACATTACTAATAACTTCTTCATAATTAACGATATTGTCGAGATTATTACCGCTTGGTTTTAGAAATGGATTGATATTAATTTCAATATTAAACTTAATTTGTTGCTTTTTCTTCTTTTCAAAATCATGAATTCCTATTGAGGTTTTAAAAACCAAGTCTTTGATTAATACTTTTCTTTTATAAGTATATTTTTCTATATTTGGAAAATTTAAGACTTTTAAATTTTTATTTTTCATTCTTTAATATTAATTATATCAGGGGTCAGCCAAGCTATATTTTGACCACTATCTACAGGGATAATGTGCCCTGTTATATTATCATTTTTTATTAAAAATTTTATTGCTGAACAAATATTCTCAGTTTCTACTTTTTTTTTCAGTAAAGTTGCCTGCCATTGTTTTTTAAAATGCTTTTCGGTTTGTCTTTTATTTTTAAGTGTTGGACCAGGTGCTATACCGTTCACTCTAATATTCGGTGCAAATTTCATAGCACTTACTTTTGTTAAAGTTTGAAGTCCAGTCTTGCTTAAAGTGTAAGATAAAAAATGAGGCGTTAATTTAAATATTCTCTGATCGATAATATTAATAATATTTCCTTTATTTTTTTTAGTAAATTTATAAAAATCTCTAGAAAGTAAGGAAGGAGATTTCAGATTTATATTTAAGTGTTTATCAAATTTTTTTTCATCAAAATTTTCTATATTATCGTTTTCAAATATGGAGGCATTATTAATTAAACAATCAATACCTTTCATTTTTTTATAAGCATAAGGAATAATTTTTTTTGTTTCATTAATTATGTTTAAATTAGCTTTAAATAAAAAAATCTCTGTACCAAGGCTTTCTAGATTTATTTTTAGCTCCTTAACTTCTGCAGAAGATTTATTATAATGTAATAAAATTTTGACATCGAAATTAGCTAAAGACTTGGCAATAGCTGCACCAATTCTTGTTGCCGCACCAGTTATAATTATTTTTTTGGCTTCCATTTTTTTGCTGCTTTGTTTACTTTGACACCAGGCATACCCATTGTAGATCGTCCTTTAGGATATATTTTATTATTTAAATTATACTGACTAATTTTAGGATTCAAATTAATTTCAAGTTCACTAGCTTCTAGTTTTCGAATTTCATCTCTCATTCTCGCTGCCTCTTCAAATTCTAGGTTAGCAGCCGATTCTTTCATTTGTTTATTTAGAGCCTTAAGATGTTTTTTTAAATTTCCTCCGATATTTGATTCTCCGTTTAATTGTACATAATCTTTTTCGTAAACCGATGATAAAATATCTCCAATATCTTTCTTAATTGACATGGCCGTAATATTATTTTTTTTATTGAATTCGGATTGTTTGTTTCTTCTTCTATCTGTCTCACTAATTGCTTTTTTAATACTTTTAGTAATTTTATCGGCATATAAAATAACTTTTCCATCAATATTTCTTGCTGCTCTTCCAATGGTTTGAATTAATGATGTTTCTGACCTTAAGAATCCTTCTTTGTCAGCATCAAGAATTGCCACAAGAGCGCATTCAGGAATATCTAATCCTTCTCTTAGTAAATTTATACCAACCAAAATATCAAAAACACCCATACGTAAATCTCTAATAATTTCAATTCTTTCTAGAGTGTCTATATCTGAGTGCATATACCTAACTTTCAAACCATTCTCATGGAGGTACTCAGTTAAATCTTCTGCCATTTTTTTGGTAAGTGTGGTTGCTAAAATCCTAAAGCCATTGCTTATTACTTTTGCAGCCTCGTGCATCAGGTCATCAACTTGTGTTTTTGCAGGTCTAATTTCAACAGGCGGATCAATTAATCCTGTTGGTCTAATAATTTGTTCTATAAAATCATTATTAGTTTGTTTTAATTCCCACGGGCCAGGTGTTGCAGAAACAAATATAGTTTGAGTTCTCATCGTATCCCATTCTTCAAATTTTAAAGGCCTATTATCCATGCAGGATGGCAATCTAAAACCATATTCAGCTAAAGTTTTTTTTCTAGTATGGTCACCTTTATACATTCCATTTAATTGCGGAATAGTTACATGGCTTTCATCAACAAATATAATCGAATTATCTGGAAAATATTCAAATAAAGTCGGAGGTGGTTCTCCAGCTTTTCTACCAGATAAATATCTAGAATAATTTTCTATTCCATTACACGTTCCTGTAGCTTCGATCATTTCTAAATCAAACTTAGTTCTTTCTCGCAACCTTTGCGCCTCTAACAATTTATTATTTTTTTCATGTTCTTTTAAAGTCTGCTCTAATTCAATTTTGATTTCTTTAATAGCTTGCTCCATAGTAGGTTTTGGTGTGATGTAGTGACTATTTGCATAAATTTTTATTAACGAATAATCATTATAGGTATCTCCAGTTAAAGGGTCGAACTCTTCAATTTTATTTAATTTATTGAAATCAAAACATAATCTCCAAGCTCTATCTTCTAAGTGCGAAGGAAATATTTCTAAATTTTCTCCTCTTACACGGAATGTTCCTCTGAAGAAACTTTGATCATTTCTTTTGTATTGTAAAGTCACAAACATTCGAATTAAATCATCTCTCTTGTATTCATTATTTTTTTTAAGAGTTAAAGTCATTTTGCTGTAAGCCTCAACCGACCCTAAGCCATAAATACAAGAAACGCTGGCAACGATAATAACATCATCTCTTTCTAACAAAGAACGTGTTGCTGAGTGACGCATTCTATCTATCTGCTCATTTATTGAAGCTTCTTTTTCTATATAAGTATCTGATCTTGGAACGTATGCTTCAGGAGTATAATAATCATAATAGGAGACAAAATATTCAACAGCGTTATTAGGAAAAAAACTTTTAAATTCACCGTACAACTGAGCAGCTAGTGTTTTATTGGGAGCAAGTATTAAAGCTGGTCTGTTAGTTGCTTCTATGACCTTAGCCATTGTAAAAGTTTTTCCAGAACCGGTGACACCCAAAAGCACTTGTTCACGGTTGTTTTTTTCAAGATTTTCAATTAACTTTTTTATCGCCCTTGGTTGGTCACCATCAGGCTGAAAATCACTCTTAATTTTAAATTTAATTCCACCTTCAAGTTTTTTTTTAACTTGACTGTGGGCAATCTCCAAATCCGCTATTTTTTCTTGGTAAGTGTTTTGCATTTCGTGTAATTAATAATTTAAAAAAACTATTATAAAATTCAATGAGCATAGTTTCCAACAGTTTAAAACGAATAAAACCGTCGCCTACAATTGCCATTAGTCAAAAAGCTAAAGAAATGAAGGAAGCAGGTAAAGATATTATAGTTCTAGGAGCCGGAGAACCAGATTTTGACACACCTGAAAATATTAAAAATGCTGCAATCGAAGCAATTAAAAGAGGGGATACTAAGTACACAGCTGTAGATGGAACTCCTGCTTTAAAAAAAGCTATTCAATCTAAATTTTTAAGAGAAAACAAACTCAGTTATGGACTAGATGAAATAACAGTTGGAACAGGAGGTAAGCAAGTTCTTTACAATACTTTCATGGCAACCATGAATAAAGGTGATGAGGTAATTATTCCTGCTCCTTACTGGGTTTCTTATCCTGATATGGTTTTATTAGCCGGCGGATCACCTAAAATAGTTGAATGTAGTGAAACCGAAGAATTTAAATTAACTCCTACAAAACTTCAAAAAGCTATTTCAAAAAAAACAAAATGGTTTATTTTAAATTCACCTTCAAATCCAACTGGCGCATGTTATTCAAAAAAAGAAATTGAAGATTTAGGAAAAGTTTTAATTAAAAATAAACATGTTTATATTTTAAGCGATGATATCTATGAACATATTGTATTTGATAATTTTAATTTTTTTACTATCGGGCAAATTAAAGAATTAAAAAGCAGAACTATTACTATGAACGGGGTAAGTAAATCTTATTCAATGACCGGCTGGAGAATAGGTTATGCGGGTGGACCCAAAGAAATTATTAAAGCTATTGCTAAAATTCAATCTCAATCAACAACTAATCCTTCATCTATCAGTCAAGCAGCTGCTGTAGAAGCATTAAATGGACCACAAGATTTTATTAAAATTAGATCAGACTCTTTTAAAGAAAGAAGAGATTTTGTTGTTAGAGAATTAAATAATATTAAAGGTATTTCATGTTTGAATCCAGATGGAGCCTTTTACGTTTTTCCAAGCTGTAAAAAAATTTTAAGCAAGAAAACAAAATTAAAGACAGATCAAGAATTTGTTGAAAAATTATTAGAACAAACTGGCGTTGCGGTTGTTCAAGGCTCTGCCTTTGGACTAGATGGCTACTTTAGAATTTCCTACGCAACATCGATGGAAAATTTAAAGAAAGCTATTGAGAGAATTAAATCTTTTTGCGATAGATTATAAAATTTAAAAAAAAATAAATTAATTTAACCTAAATATTACTACTAACTTTAATATTCCTGTGACGATAAAAAAAAGAGATCTATATTACGAGAGAATACCTACTAAACTTTTAAGAGAAGATATTAGATTATTAGGAACGTTTCTTGGCCGTATTATAAAAGAACAAGAGGGTATTACTTTTTTTAAGACAGTAGAAAAGTTAAGAATACTCTCCAAAACTTCTTTATACGATAAAAATAAAAGTAAAATTTTTTCAAAAATTTCGAAAGAAATTAAGAAACTTGCACCTAAACAAATATTTAAATTAACAAGATCTTTTTCACATATTCTAAATTTAATGAATTTAGCAGAATCTGTTGATGCCTCCAGAAAACTTATTGAGTATGAAAATTCTTCTCAAAAAAATAAGGATCAAAGTTTATTTATCGAAGATATAATTGAAAATTTATTTAAGAATAAAAATATTTCTAACAATAAAATTTATGAAAAAGTAAAGAAATTAGAAATTAATATTGTTCTAACAGCCCACCCAACCGAAGTAAAAAGAAGAACCCTAATCCAAAAATATGCCAATTTGACTGAATTATTAGAACAAAGACATCTTTATAAAAAATATCCTTCAAAAATTTTAGCTATAGATGAAAAACTTTATAGTGAAATATCAATCATTTGGAAAACTGATGAAATAAAAAGAGTAAAGCCCTCTCCGTTAGATGAAGCTAGATGGGGACTAGCAGTTATCGAAGATAGTTTATGGGACACCATTCCCAAAGTTCACAAAAGATTAAATGATATTTTTAAAAAAAATATGGGAAAAGATTTACCTAGAAATTTTAATCCTATTCAATTTGGATCCTGGATGGGAGGAGATAGAGATGGTAATCCTTACGTAACAGCAAATATAACTAAAAAAGTTATTCTATATTCAAGATGGCAAGCTGCAAAGTTATATGAAAAAGAGCTTACACAATTAATTCAAGATTTATCCGCAGAAGATTGTTCAGCAAAGATTAAAAGATTTACTGGTAAAACTTTTGAACCATATAGAGTTTTTTTAAGGCCAGTTAGAGACAAGGTAAGATTAACTCATTTATTAATTGAGGGATATCTTAATCAAAATAAACCTTTAGATGAAAAAAAATTATTAAAAGATAAAAATGAAATTGAAGAACCACTTAGAGCGGTCAGAGACTCATTGCTTTTAAATAAAGGACAACATATTGCAAATGCAAATTTATTAGATTTAATTAGAAGAGTTAAATGCTT
>CBDDXH010000045.1:0-8872 GCA_965235125.1 Pelagilacustribacter hypolimneticus (SeqCode)
TTTTCTTTATATAATATTCTCTTGAAATTGCTTGATTTTTTGAAGTACATTTTTCTTTGTAAATAAGCTTCCACTTGCGTCCTCTAGTAAATTTAGCACCCTTACCTTTATTATGTAGTTCAATCCTTTTTTTTAAATTAATCGAATAACCAACGTATGTTACAGGTTTTTTTTCAATTGATTTGAGCATATATACATAATAGCTCATTAAAATTTAGTAAGTTTTAGAAGTATCTTTTGTACTAATTTTTCTAACCTTGTCTATAGCTGCTTTTGCTCCCGCTGCCATATATCTTTGATCTGCTCCGATTGTTACCAATTTAAAACCAAGATTAATCATTTTTTCCGCGTACTCAGGGCTCATATTATGGATAGCAGGGATAATTTTATTTTTTTTAGCATGTTCTAAAATAGTTAGTATCACTTTAAAAACAGGACTAGATTCAGGTATATCAAAACTAGGATCCTCTCCAATTGCTAAGCTTAAATCAGCCGGCCCAATATAGATTCCATCTAAACCTTTTGTCGACATAATTTCATCTAAATTAGACAATGCTTCTTTTGTTTCAATCATTGCGAACTTTAAAATTTCATCATTTGCATGTTTCCCGTAGTCAGCGCCTCCATATAAAAGTCCTCTAATAGGTCCATAGCTTCTATATCCCTTTGGTGGATACAAACATGCTTGAACAAATGATTCTGCTTCTTTCTTATTGCTCACCATTGGACATATAATACCATAGGCACCAGCATCTAATATTTTCATAATTTGTCCAGGCTCATTCCAGTTTACTCTAGCCATTGGCACAACGTCTGTTGTTGATATAGCCTGAAGCATCTGGAGCGCATTTGGATAATCGACTACCCCATGCTGCATATCAATTGTAAGAGAGTCGTATCCTTGCTTTGCCATTACTTCGGCAGGATATGAATGTGGAATTTGTAGCCAACCATTAATAACTGGTTTTCCTTCTTGAATTAATTTTTTTAGATTATTTTTTCTCACAGTTAATAATTAATCCCAAAGTGAGTATATTTTATGTTTAGATAATCTTTAATTGCCATAGATCCACCTTCTCTTCCGTAACCTGTTTGTTTGATACCACCGAAGGGAACTTCTGCAAAAGCGACAGCTGCTGTATTAACCGCACATGTTCCTGTTTCCATTCTTTCAGAAACTTTATGAGCTTTTTCTAAGTTATTTGTAAATATATAACTAGCTAATCCTAAATCGTTATCGTTTGCTCTTTTAATGACCTCTTCAGTGTCTTTAAATGTTAAAATTGGAACAAGAGGACCAAATGGCTCTTGTCTCATTATAGTATAATGGTCTTTCACGTTATCAAATACAGTGGGCTCATAATAATAACCTTTATTAAATTCCGCAGGTCTCTTTCCGCCACATAAAACTCTAGCACCTTCTTTTTTGGTAGTTTCAACCAAAGTTTCGATTTCTTTTAATCTTTTGTCAGTTGTAAGGGGACCTAATACGGTATCTTTGTTCAATCCATTTCCAATCTTTAATTTAGTAGCCTTTGTAACCATTAAATTAGTAAATTCTTCTTTTTTAGACTCGTGAATATAAAATCTATTTGGAGAAATACAAACTTGTCCAGCATTTCTAAACTTTGCGGTAATAGCCATATCAGTTACTTTATTAATATCGACATCATCAAAAACAATAAATGGAGAGTGACCACTTAATTCCATAGTAACCCTTTGAACTTTGTCAGCTGCTTGTTTTAATATCAATTTTCCAACTCTTGTTGATCCAGTAATAGAAATTTTTTTTACGATATTTGATGAAATTAATTGAGTTGAAATTTTTTCAGGATCGCCAGACAAAAGGTTAACAACGCCAGGAGGAATTCCAGCTTCATTTATTAAATTCATTAATTCCATCACACTACCAGGTGTAATAACATCGGGCTTACAAATGACCGAACATCCTGCTGCTAAAGCGGTTGAAATTTTTCTTGAAGCTAAAACGATCGGAAAGTTCCATGGTATCAATGCCGCGACTACTCCAACAGGATCGTATCTAACAAACATTCTAGTATTTTCAAATCTACTTTCCACAATTTGTCCATAAATTCTTTTCGTTTCTTCAGAGTTCCATTCAAAAATATCTGCTGCTCCACCTACTTCGCCTGCCGCTTCGGTTAAAGGTTTACCAACTTCTAAAGTTAACCATTTTGCTAATACATCAGTACGTTCCCTCATGAGATCAGCAATTTTACGAATTATTTTTGCCCTTTGCCAAGGAGGAGTTTTTTTCCAAACCTCTAAACCTTTCTCAGCTGATTTTAAAGCTTTGTTAACATCTGCCTCAGAAGCTTTTGATGCTTTACCTAAAACTTCTTCAGTAGCTGGATTGATAACATCATAAGTTTCACCTTTTTCAGATTTTTGCCATTTACCATCTATGAATTGTCCGAATTTTTCGTACATATAAATTTTTGTTGCTTAATTGAAGCTAATTAATTAATTTCCAATTTAGTGAAATTATGAAAACAATTCAACTAACTTGTGCACACGCTCTAATTAAACATTTAATAGCTCAAAAAATACTAATTGATGGAAAAAAAGAACCCCTATTCCCAGGTGTATTTGGTATTTTTGGTCACGGAAATGTTGCTTGTATCGGTCAAGCTCTAGAAGAAAATAAAAAAGAACTTCCTACGTGGAGAGGTCATCATGAACAGAACATGGCTTTAACAGGAATTGCTTATTCAAGAGCTAAGCGAAGAAAACAAATATTTATTGCAACTTCTTCAGTAGGCCCGGGGTCTACAAACATGATTACAGCTGCAGCTGTTGCTATGAGTAATAGATTACCAATACTTTTTTTGCCTGGAGATACTTTTGCAAATAGAATGCCAGATCCTGTTCTTCAACAAGTAGAGCATTTTAATGCTCCTAATATTACTGCTAATGATGCATTTAAATCTGTTACAAGATACTTTGACAGAATAACAAGACCAGAGCAAATCTTACAGAGTTTACCACAAGCTATACAAATCATGTTAGATCCAGCAGATTGCGGACCTACATGCATATCACTATCTCAAGATGTGCAAGGAGAAATTTATGATTATCCAAGTGATTTTTTTAAAGAAAAAATTCATAGTATAAGAAGACCACGACCTGATGATTTTCAAATCAAACAAGCTGTTGAATTAATAAAGAAATCAGAAAAACCTATTCTTATTTCAGGCGGAGGTGTTTTTTACTCTGATGCTATGAATGAATTAAGTGATTTTGCAAAAAAACATAATATTCCTGTAACTCAAACTGTTATGGGATATTCAACATTGAAAAAAGATCATTCACATTATGTTGGTGTTATCGGGGGTCTTGGTGGAAGGGCAGCAAATAATCTATCCAAAGAAACAGATTTAGCAATAGCTATAGGAACAAAACTTGGAGATTTTACAACTGGTTCTTGGACAAACTTTGAGAATCCAAATTTTAAATTATTATCAATTAATGCAGCTAGATTTGATGCAAATAAACATATGGCTCAAGCTATTGTAGGTGATGCTAAAGTTACTTTATTAGAACTCTCACATGCACTCGGCTCTTGGAAGGCACCTGCTGATTGGCATAATAAATCAAAATTAGAGCTAAAAAACTGGGATGCATATATTGAAAAAGAAAGCGGCCCAACTAATCAAAAATTACCAAGTTACGCTCAAGCAGTGGGAGCTGTTTACAGAAATTCTGATCCAACAGATATCGCTGTTACAGCCGCCGGAGGTTTAGTTGGCGAAGTGGTTCAAGTATGGAGGCCAAGAGAATTAAATACTCATGAAAGTGAATGGGGATTTAGCTGTATGAGTTATGAAATCTCTGGTGCCTTAGGCATCAAGATGGCTAATCCTGATAAAGAAGTAATTTCATTCGTAGGGGATGGTTCATATCTTCTTTTTAATTCAGATATCTATAGCGCAGTAATTACGGGCCACAAATTAATTATTATAGTTTGTGACAATGGTGGACACGCAGTAATTAATAGACTTCAATTATATAAGGGTGGAAAAGAATTTAATTGTCAGTTTAGTTCTTCAAAAATAACAAATTTAGTCCCTGTTGATTTTGCAAAACACGCAGAAAGCATGGGAGCAAAAGCTGAAAATGTAAATTCAATTGCTGAATTAGAAGAAGCATTTAAAAGAGCAAAAAAATCTAAACATACCTATGTTATCTCGATTAAGACAGATGGATATAAATGGTTAGAAGGCTCAGCATACTGGGAGTCCCCAACCCTACAATTACCTAACACGGCTGAAAACAAAAAAGCTTTAAAAGAGCATCAAGAAGGTAAAAAGAAACAAAGACAAGGCATCTAGTCATATGGCAAAAATTTTTAAAGTTGGCCTGATAGGCTGCGGGCATATTGCAGAAACCTATTTTAGAAGTCATCTTTATTTTAATAATTTCAAAATTGTAAAATGTGCAGATATAAATCACGATGCTGCTATTAAATGTGCAAATGAAAATAAAATTTTAGCTGTAAGAATTGAAGAATTATTAAATGATAAAGATATAGATATTATTTTAAATTTAACTATACCCAAAGCTCATTTTGAAGTTAGTAAGAAGGCACTTGATGCAAACAAGCATTGTTATAGTGAAAAACCTATGTGTACTAAATTTAAAGATGGAAAAACTTTATTAGAATTAGCAAATAAAAAAAAATTATATTTAGGTAATGCTCCTGATACTTTTTTAGGTGGTGGAATTCAAAAAAGCAGAGAATTAATAGAAAATAAAATAATTGGAAATATCAGATTAGGTAATGCTATATTTGCCTTTCCTGGTGTTCAATCTTATCATCCAAATCCAGAGTCTTGGTTTGACGAAGAAGCAGGTGGTCCAGTTATAGATATGGGGCCTTATTATATCACAGCGTTAGTAAATTTATTAGGGCCTGTTAAAAAAGTTCAATCATTATCAACAAAAGTGTTTGAAACTAGAACGATTGGTATTGGGCCAAAGATTGGAAAAGAATTTAAAGTAAATTGTCCTACAACCTACCTCTTCAATCTTGAATTTCACTCAGAGGCAATCATACAAGTGACTCTTTCTTTTGACGTACAAAACCATCAAAGAAACCACATTGAACTTTATGGTGATAAAGGATCCATGATTGTTCCAGATCCAAACATGTTTGGTGGATCAGTTTTTATCTCTAAAGAATATATGGGAAGCTGGGAAGAGCACAAAACCGACGGTCTTGAATTGGGTAAAATTAATATAACTAATAAAAGCGGTCGTTTAAATGAAGCTTCTTCTAATGCTAATTATAGAGGAGCTGGTTTAGCAGAAATGGCTTACAGCATTGAAAAAGGAATAAAACACAGATGTAATGCTGAATTATCACTGCATGTTTTGGATATTATAGAGTCAACGATGAATTCATCAAAAAATAATACTGCAGAAATGATAAGAACTAATTGCGAAAAGCCAAAAATATATACGCAGCAAGAGATTAAAAAAATTTTAATCTAATGTTTAATTAAAAATTTTGTAAAGAACGAGTATCTTTTATTTGGCTTAATTAAAGTACTTGGAAATCTTTTATTATTAGGAGCATCAGGAAAAAATTGAGTTTCTAAACAAATTCCCTGATAAGGAAATAATTTTTTTTGGTAATTGAGTCCTTGACTAGTATAAAGCTGAACACCTGGTAAATTTGAAAAAATATCTAATTTAATTTTACTATCATTATTTCTTAATGAGGCAACATAATTCTTAGAATTTTTTTTAACTACATATGTCAAATCAAATCCAGATTGATTAATTGTAGTTGAAACTTTTTTTATATTTCTTTTTTTTATTAAAATAATTTTTTTTCCTAAATTATAAAAATTACTGAAATCATTAATTGTTTTTTTTGTATCTTTTATTTTTCCTGTAGGAATTAATTTTGTATCTACTTCTAAAAATTTTAAAGAATTAATTTTTAAATCGTGATTAAAAATATTTTGTTTTTTATTTAAGTTTAAATTCCAATAGCTATGATTAGTTAAATTTACGTGGGTATATTCATCTGAAATATAATCATATTTAATAATTAAATTTTTTTTTAAAAGTTGATAACTGCACCATACATTTAAATTGCCTGGGAATCCTTGATCTAAGTGTAACGATTTTAAAAAATATGTAATCTTATTTTTAGAATGATTTATTTTTTTCCAAATGAGACTATTAAACCCCTTTTTCCCTCCATGGAGTGTGGTTTTACCTTCATTATTTGATAGATAGAATTTTTTTTTATTAATTAAAAAATTTGAATTAGATATTCGCCCTGCATATCTACCACAAGTAGATCCTACATAAAAATTTTTATACTTATATTTATTAATAGAGCCTAAATTTAAAATTAAATTAAGTTTTTTTTGTTTATGAAATATTTCAAAGAGAGTTGCGCCAATATTTATTGTTTTTATTCTTAAGTATTTATTTTCTATTATAGAACTCTGTATTTTCACAGAGACTATTATAACCAACCTTTATCAACAACATAAGATTGATTAGTGCAACCCGATGATTGTTCTGAAGAAAAAAATAAAACAGCTTGTGCAATTTCTGCAGGCATTAATTTTTCTTTTAAACACTGTCTTCTCATTAATTCTTTTTCTGATTCCTTATTCAGCCATAAATCAATTTGTCTTTGGGTCATTACCCAACCTGGAACTACTGAGTTAACCCTAATATTAAACTCTCCTAAATCTCTTGCAAAAGACCTCGTAAGACCGACAACGCCTGATTTAGCGGCAGTGTAGGCTGCCATGCCTCCTTGTCCCACCATCCAAGAAGTAGAGCCCATATTAATAATAACACCACCACCATTTTCTATCATTGATTTTTTTACAGATTGAACAGTGAAAAAAAAATGTCTTAAATTTACATTTATTCTCTCATTCCAATATTCTTCTGTAACATCATCTAATTTATGTCGTGTGTCATTTGCCGCATTATTAATTAAAATATTAATAGTTCCTAATTCTTTAATAACATCAGCAATAGTTTTTTGAAGTTGTTTAATATTTAAAAGATCGCATTTAATAAAAGTTGGTAAGGAATAATTTTTTTTTTTTATATTTTGAATTAATTTTTTAGATTCTTCTTCATTAATATCTATAAAAGCTACCTTTGCTCCTTGTTCACAAAAATGTTCAACAATTGAAGCTCCTATGCCAGAGCCACCGCCTGTTATAAAGACAATTTTATTTACTAAATCAAAATACTTAACTTTCATTTATAATCTTTGTTCTGTTTCCTTATCAAATATCGAAACCTGGTCTATGTCAAAGAATAAATTAAATTCTTTGTTCATTGGAATGTTAACTGATGAATTAAATTTTCCAAGTAACTCTTGTCCGAAATAATTAAAAGTAATAATTTGTTCATGGCCAATATATTCATTTAAAATAGTCTTTAATTTTATTTCATATTCATTTTTATTTGTTTTAGACAAATAAATATGTTCAGGTCTAATTCCAAATAAAACTTCTTGGTTGTTTCTAATATTTTTATTTATAAAATTGTAAGAACTAACGGCAATTTTTGTTGTAGATTGTGAATTTTGACATTCAAAAGAATAATTATTACCTTCTTTAATTAATCGACCTTTAAGTAAATTCATTGATGGAGATCCAATAAAATCTGCAACAAATATATTTTGAGGTCTTTTATAAATTATCTCTGGCTTATCACACTGCTGAATTACACCATGGTTCATAATTGCAATACTTGAGCCTAAGCTCATAGCTTCTGTCTGATCGTGCGTTACATATACAATTGTTGATTTTAACTTTTGATGCAATTTTTTTATTTCACGTCGCATCTCCACTCTTAATTTGGCGTCAAGATTTGATAAAGGCTCATCAAAAAGAAAAACTTTAGGATTTCTAACCAAAGCTCTCCCCATGGCCACTCTTTGTCTTTGACCTCCGGAAAGTTGCGATGGTTTTCTCTCTAATAGCTGTTCTATTTGTAATAAATTAGCTACATTTTTTAACGCCTCTTCAATTTTTTCTTTTGATATTTTTCTTTGTTCCAGTCCAAATGTTACATTTTTTCTAACTGTCATGGCTGGATAAAGTGCGTAGGATTGAAATACTAAAGCTATATCTCGATCACTTGGCTCCATGTCGTTGACTTTATAATTATCGATAAGAATTTCCCCGCTATTAGCAGTTTCAAGTCCAGCAATAGTATTGAGTAAAGTTGATTTTCCACAGCCTGAAGGACCTAGTAAAACTAAAAAATCTCCATCTCCAATATCTAAATTAATCCCCTTTAATACTTCAGTTTTTCCAAAATTTTTATTAATATCATTTATTTTCAAAGTAGCCATTTTATCCTTTCACAGACCCAGCTGTTAATCCTCTAATGAAATATTTACCAGCTAGTACATAAACAATTAAAGTAGGCAGCCCTGCTATGATTGCAGCAGCCATATCTACATTATATCTCTTAACGCTTGTACTAGTTAAAACCATGTTATTTAACGCAACTTGAATAGGAGCTGCTTCTCCAAAGGAAAAAGTTGCACCAAATAAAAAATCATTCCAAATCTGAGTGAACTGCCAAATTACAGTTACTACTAAAATTGGAAGAGAAATAGGAAGTAGAATTTTAAAAAATATAGTAAAAAATCCAGCCCCATCAATTCGAGCAGCTCTAATTATTTCATCTGAAATTGAAACATAATAATTTCTACAAAAAAGTGTAGTAAAACATAATCCATAAATTACATGAACAACTATTAATCCAGTTATTGAATTTGACAAACCTATAAGACCAAGTGTTCTAGCCATTGGTAACAAAATTGCTTGGTAAGGTATAAAAGTTCCAAATA
>CBDDXH010000046.1:0-8491 GCA_965235125.1 Pelagilacustribacter hypolimneticus (SeqCode)
TTAGCTCTAAAGAAAATTGATCTGATAGCGGCATTCAATCCACCACAATCTCCGCCACTCGTAAGAATTCCAATTTTTTTCATAAAGAAATTTGCTTTGATATCTTTAGTATATATATTAAGAATGTTTCAATTGCCAAAAAGTCTTATTTAACCTATATAATCAACCAATCGGGGCGTAGCGCAGCCTGGTAGCGCATCTGGTTTGGGACCAGAGGGCCGCAGGTTCAAATCCTGCCGCCCCGACCATTTTATGAAAAAACAAGCAAAAATTTATATACCTACAAAAACTGCTATGCAATCAGGTTTAGGAAAGCAAAAATATTGGATATTAGAATTTGAAACAAGAGACCCGGTAACCAATGTATTAATGGGGTGGGAGTCATCAGACGATACATTAAAAGAAGTAAAACTAAAATTTTCATCAAAGGAAAAAGCCATAGAATATGCTGATGCTAATGATATAGAGTATAAAGTGATTGAACCTAAAGAAAAAAAATTTGTTATTAAATCTTATGAAGAAAATTTTACTAAAAATTAGATATGTGGCGTAGTTACTTTACAGAAAAAAAATGGTTACTTTGGTCTTGGGGAGGTTTCCTTTTTATTATCATATCTTTATTTTCTCAAACTTGGATCGATGTAAAAATTAATGAATGGTATAAAGGTTTTTACGATCTTTTACAAAAAGCTCCAGAACGTAAACTTTCAGAATTTTATGACGGAATAATTGTATTTATGAAATTAGCAGTGCCTTATGTAATTATTTATACTATTACGAATTATTTTACACGACTTTGGGCATTTAGATGGAGAGAGGCAATGACTTTTTCTTACATGCCTTATTGGAAGGCAGAAGATTCTAAAGTTGAAGGAGCGTCTCAACGTATTCAGGAAGATGCAATGAATTTTGCAAAAATAGTTGAAAGTTTGGGTTTGCAGATTGTTAGATCTATAATGTTGTTAATTGCTTTTATTCCAATCCTTTGGACGTTATCAGAAAATGTAGTTATTCCTTTTTTTAAAGATATATCAGGTTCATTAGTAGTTGTTTCTCTTACTGCAAGTTTAGGAGGACTATTAGTTAGCTGGATAGTGGGTATTAAACTTCCAGGATTAGAATATAATAATCAAAAAGTTGAGGCAGCTTTTAGAAAAGAATTAGTTTATGGAGAAGATGATCGAGCTAGTTACGCAAGTCCTCCAACTATTTTACAATTATTTACTGGCATTAAATTTAACTATCATAAGTTATTTCTACACTACGGATATTTTGATTTGTGGTTGATTATGTATAACCAGTCGATGATTATAGTCCCATATCTTATGATGGGACCTGGATTATTTACTGGTGCAATGACATTAGGAGTTTTAATTCAAACCTCTAGTGCCTTTAGAGAAGTACAAGGTAGTTTTTCTTTATTTTTACAAAACTGGACAAGAATTACTGAACTTAGGTCGATTTATAAACGTTTAAATGAATTTGAAGATGCTATTAGTTTTAATAAAAAGGTTAAATTTAAAACTAAAAGAGCTTAAGAGTGGAAATATTTCTTAAGTTACTAGATGTTATAATACCCGTTTTTTCTTTAATTGGGGTAGGGTACTATATAGGTAGAAAAGAACCTAAATTTGATACATCGTTTATTACTAAATTCGCTGCCAATTTCGGCTCACCCGCACTAGCTTTCTACGCTATTACCTCAACAGGGATTAGTCTCAATCTATTCGTTGACTATTTTTTTTATACTATGTTAGCGGTTTCATGCTTTGCCGTAATAGGAGTAATTTTACTTATCATTCAAAAAAGAGATTTTGTAAGCGAATTACCTCCATTGCTTTTACCTAACTGTGGAAATATGGGCTTGCCTATATGTTTATTTGCTTATGGAAAGGCAGGGATGGGCATTGCATCAGCAATATCAGCTTTAATTATAATGTCACATTTCACTATTGGAATTTTTTTAGCAAGTAAAAAAATATCTTTCAAAGTGCTTTTGAAAAGTGCTCCAGTTTACGGAGTTATTATAGCTGTAGGTTTTTTGTACTTTGAGATCCAACCGCCCAAATTCCTTGAAAATACTGCTCTTTTATTAGCTTATTGCACAATAACATTAATTTTAATGTCTCTTGGAATAGCACTTACAAAGTTAAAAGTTATTTCTTTAACTAATGCAATTGTTTCTTCTTTTGCAAGGCTGGTCTTAGGTCCATTAGTCGGTTTATTTTTAATTTATTTTTTTGAATTAAAAGGTTTTGCAGCAGGAGTTTTGTTCATTCAATGTTCTATGCCAAGTGCAATTTTAACTTATTTAGTTGGTTCTATGTACTCTAATAAAACAGTGGTAAATAATATCGCTAGTACAATAGTTGTTTCTACCATAGCTTCTTTTTTTACAATTCCAATTATTGTTTTTATTGCACTTAAGTTTTTTAATTAATTTTCAACAAAAAGTTTATTTTTAAAATCTTCTTCAATATATATTTTTATTATTTCATCAAACGTTTTTTCAGCCTTAAAACCTAATTCAATTGATCTCTTTGTTTCTAAATTTTTAGCCCAAGATCCAACTATTCTTTCTATTTTAGGATCTAATTTTTGCTTTATTAGTTTAGTAATATTTTTTCCCGCAATTCTTTTTAAAGAATCTATTTGTTCCTGAACAGTTGCTGATAAACCAGGCATGTTTAAGGTAATTCTATTATTAAGCTTTTTGGTATCAATTTCCGCCGCATGAATTAAAAAATTGATTGCCGATCTTGGTGATGCGAACCAGTGTCTGACTTCTGTACTCACCGGCAAGATTGCTTCAACTCCATTAAGTGGTTCTCTAATTATTCCTGAAAAAAAACCTGATGCAGCTAAATTTGGTTTACCCGGTCTTACACAAATTGTTGGCAACCTTATTGATATGCCATCAATTATTGTTTTTCTGGAATAATCGCTTAATAAAAGCTCCGAGACTACTTTTTGATTTCCATATGATGTTAAAGGCGTTGTAAAAAATTCATCATTAATTTTATTAGGAAAGGGCGCTCCAAAAACTGCAATTGAACTAGTAAAAACTAATTTAGGACGATACCCATTTCCAATAGATCTAATATTTTCAAATAGATCCCAAGTCGCTTTAGTGTTTATATCCCATCCTAGATCAAATTCTGCTTCAGCTTGTCCTGAAACAATAGCAGCAAGGTGAAATATAACGTCGGGTTTACTGATAATAAGAGCTTTTATTAACCTGTTATTAAGAAGGTTTCCTTTTTTTGCAGTAATCTTAATATTTTCCGCTTTTTGGATTTGAGTTTTACTAAGATCAAATAGTTCTATTTCTTTAATTTCTTCACCTTTTAGTTTTCCTAAGTCTATTAGTTTACTTAATAGTTTCTGGCCAAGCATGCCAGCTGACCCTATTATCAATACCTTCATTTTCAGATTTTATTTTATTATTACTCTTAAACAACATTTTATTTTTTAAAAAAAAGTAAATAGTATTGACATAAATATTAAAGTTTTAGATTAATTAAACATTTTATGTTATTGTATTTATTCAGTTTTTTTATGTTTAAAAATTAATATGTTTATATTAAAAAAAGTTTATTTTTGATAAAATGTAATATAAATCGATTTAAGATCGACCTAAAAAAGAGATTTAGTATTAAAATTGGCTAATTTATTGAGTTTTTTAAGTATTAATATTTACGATTTTTAGTACATGTCTCATTATCAATGATTTTAGACCGTTTAAAAACAACTTATTGAATAGAAATTATAGTAATAATTCAAAAATGGCTAATTTATTGAGTTTTTTTGAGTTATAATAACTATGATTATCAATGATTTTAGACCGTTTAAAAGCATTGTCTATACTAGATTCTAGAGCTATGCTTTAAATGAATATGCCCTTTAAACGAGCAAAGATGCCTATTTTTTTTTGATTAACGTGAATGTAGTGCAACTTATGCGATGTATAAGTAAAAATACAGAGTAGGTGGCTTAAATTGAGCTAAAACCCTTGTAATATAATAATTCTAGAGGTTTATACCCTCTTTTTTTAAGAGCAATTTCTTAGTAAATATTCCTCCCTTGCCGGAATACCCTCCAATTTTTCCGTCGGATCTAATCACTCTGTGACAGGGTATTTTAGGTGGATAGGGGTTTTTGCTGATAGCATTAGCAACAGCACGTACTGCAAGTGGCTTTCCTATGCCTTTAGCCACCTGATGGTAAGTTTTAACTGATCCTTTAGGTATTTTCTTTAGGTAGTTCCAAACTTTTAACTGAAATTTAGTCCCTTTTAAGCTCATTTTCATTTCATTTAAAAAATAATCTTTTTAATCTACGAAAAATAACAATAAATACAAGAAACCAACCTGCAATACTGATAAAACTTAACCAGCCTTCAGATATTGGAAATTTATTAAATAAACTAAACATGGGCTCCATTCTAAATAAAATAATTAACCAGCAAATTATAAAGGAATATCCAATGCTTCTAACAATTATCATATTAATTATTTAAACTGTTTTGTACTTAAAAATATAGTTCAAATTCAGCATTATTTACTATTTTTTCATATAATTTATTTCATTAATTTTTTTATATAAAAATCTAATATTTTTTTCATTATTTCTAATGATGCATCTGTTTTTACTCTATTAACAATATCAGAAACAATTATTAGATTATCCTTAACATAACCTTTTTCAGGATCAATTCTATCTAAAGAAGGGGCAAACTTTTTTGTTTTCCCATCTTTAAAGCCCATTTCAAACTCAGTACCTAGAACAGGACATTTATTGTCTTTTGGCCATATTTCTTTTAAATATGCCCCGTTAATATTATGCAAAATTCCCTTTTTTTTTGCTCTTATCTTAGAATTAGATAACATTTGTGGAATAGGGCTAATTTTATATCTTTTTCTAAAAGATTTTGCTTCGCATTCATAGCAATTACTATAATTTCTCCCGCCTTCACTATCTCTCCATCCGCGTATAGATCCTTTAAATGGACCAGTTTTTAATGGTTTTATCTTCCTAAATTTTGAGAAGTGAAGTAATAAACGACAATTTGTACAATGCTTGTGCGTGAAAATCTTACTTTGCAATTTTAATAGCGATTTACTCATAACTAATTTTTATATTGTATTGACTTAGCAATATAACTAATTTATTACTATTGATAATTAATGGTTATCAATAGTAATATTTATGAATGATCTAGTATCTGATATAAAAGCTTTACAGGAAGAAACCTTATTAAACCTTAAAAGCTCAAAAGCTTTAAATACAATAAGAGCTTATAAGTCAGATTTTCATGATTTTGCATTATTTTGCGCAAAAAATGGTTTTAAATCTTTACCAAGTCAACCTAACGTAGTTTCAATATATCTTACCCACCTATCCACAAAAGATATTAAAATGAGCACTTTAAAACGAAGACTGGTTTCAATTGGAGTTATTCATAAGTTTAAAGGATATTATTTAGATACAAAACATCCAGCTATTATTGAAAATTTAATGGGAATAAAGAGAAGAAAAGGCAGCATTCAAAAAAGTAAAAAACCTATATTAATCAATGATTTAAAAAAAATAATAAATGTAATAGATGAAAAAAAAAGTGAGGATATTAAAAAGCTTAGAGATAGAACATTAATCTTAATAGGATTTTCTGGGGGTTTTAGGAGAAATGAAATCGTTAGTTTAGACTGTGAGGATTTAGACTTCGTCTCTGAAGGTGTTAAAATAAAAATTAAAAAATCAAAAACAGATCAATTTGGAGAAGGGTATATAAAAGCACTACCCTACTTTACTAATAATCAATATTGTCCAGTTCATTCTGTAAAAAAATGGATGAATGAAGCTAAAATTAATTCAGGTCCTCTATTTCTCAGGTTTTCAAAAGGATCTATACTATCAAATAAAAGACTAACAGATCAAACTATTGCATTATTAATAAAAGAAAATTTAAAACTAGCAGGCATAGACAACAAAAACTACTCAGGACACAGCTTAAGATCTGGATTTGCAACATCTGCAGCTGAGTCAGGTGTAGAGGAAAGAAATATCATGGCAATGACAGGACATAAAACTACTCAAATGGTCAGAAGATATATTCAGGAAGCAAATTTATTTAAAAACAATGCATTAAATAAAATTAAAATTGAGTAAATGAACGAATATTATAACGATATTACAATAATAGTAGTTACATACAAAAGTAATAAAAATGTAATAAACTTTATTAAAAAAATACCTAAATTTTTAAAAGTAATAATTGTTGATAATTCGTATGACTTTTCATTAAAAAAATTCAATAAAAAAAATATAAAGATTTATTTTCATAAAAATAATGGATTTGGAACATCTTTAAATTATGCTGCTAGCAAAATAAAAACTAATTATTTTTTTCAAATAAGTCCAGATTTAGAATTTAATTTTAAACAATTAAGCAAATTTTATGAAGTAGCTAAGAAACTAAAAAATAAATTCTCAGCACTTGGGCCTAGATTTTTAAATGTAAATGAAAAAGGACATAAACAATCAGATAAACAAAATTTAATCGGTAACGTTGATGCTATTCATGGTTCTGCGATGTTTATTTATAAAAAAAATTTTAATAAAATAGGAAAAATAGATGAAAAAATATTTTTATATTTTGAAGAAAATGATTATTGTTATAGAGGAAAAAAATTAGGTTTATTTGCTTACCAAGTGAATAAAACTTTTATTAAGAAAAAAGGTCAAACTGTAAAATTTAATAATAAAAAAAATGAAAGACAATTAGAAAATTTATTATCGTGGCACTTTATTTGGTCAAAATATTATTTTTATCAAAAAAAATTTGGAAGATTCACATCTTTAATAATTTTTAGTCCAATTTTAATAAGAACAATATTTAAATATTTTTATACTTTATTTACAAAAAATGAAAAAAAAATGGAAAAATATCAATATAGATTACGTGGAATGATAGCTTCAATTCTTGGAAGAAAATCTTTTTTAAGATTATAAAACTTTACCCCACACTTTTTGTTGAGATATTTTTTTTTCTTTCTTTTTAAGAAATGAGTATTTTCTTATATGATTATCAGAAATTAATGATTTTGATGATTTTTTGTGACAGTAGGTCTCGCTTTTATCCCACAAAGATACATTAAATTTTACTCCATCAGAGTTAACTAAAAAAATGTTAAAATTTTTTTTTTTAAAAAAATTTGTTAATGAATTTTTTCCACTTTCAGCAACCCACGCATCTTCTTTGTTATCAAATTTTCTATTTTGAGTAAAATTTAAAAAATCATTCCCATTAATTAGAAAACCGGTAGTTCGTATGTGAGGATTTGGAAAAGAATTAAATTTAAAAAAATAATTGATATAATTTATAATATATCCAAAAAATTTATAAAATTTTTTAATTTTTAATGATGATAACTTGCTTTCATAAGAGCCCGAACATCCTATTAAAGATTTGTTTCTATAATGTTTTACAATTTTCTTTAACCAATTATTAACAATTGGATATGAATGACTATTTAAAAAAAAAATTTTATATTTAGGATATTTTTGAGCTATACGTTTATAACTCCCAAAATCGTAATCATTAACATTTGATGGATCAATAAATTCAATATAATTTGTATTTTTAAGTAATAACCTTAAAGAAATTATTTTCTGTTTATCCAGTAATTTGAAACAAACTAATAATTTATGTTTTACTCCTGATTTGTACTTTGAATAATTTTTAAAAAAATTTAAAATAGAATTATTGTCATCAAATTTAGTAAATAAATATGAAACTAAAATTTTATCCATATTTTAATTAAAATATTTTTTTAATTTATAAGATTTCATTCTTCTTATTATTTTAATTAAAAATCTTTCTATTTTTAAACTGAATTTAAATTTATATAAAAATATATATTTTTTTTTAAAATCTTGAATTTTTTCTTCAAATCCGAAATCCTCATTATTTTTTCGGTAACCATTGTTTTGTATTTTCCTATTTATCTTACATAATTCTCTATTAATTTTTAAAACGATTAAGCTTTCGAAAAATTGAATTGAATAAATCATTTTATTTAGTGAATAGCTAAATTTTCCTAAATTAGGAAAAGTAAAATTTACATCATCAATTAATTTTTTTGCAAAATTTATTAATGAATATTTATAAGGATTTCCAAAATGCTTTTGATAACTTGTATGCGTATCTTCTATAACTATCAAACCACCATCTTTTATATGTGATACTGAATTAATAATAGTCGTTATTTGCTGATCGTTGGTATGTCCCCCATCATCTAAAAGTATATCTATTTTTCCAATTTTTTTATAAAAAGAATTCCAAAAATTTTGATCAGACTGAGATCCAATATAAATTTCAAAATTTTTATTTTCAAATTTTTTACAACTTGGGTTGTTGTCGATTCCAATAATTCTTGAATTTTTACCAAAATATTTCTTCCAAATTTCTAAACTTCCACCATCGAGTACC
>CBDDXH010000047.1:0-8417 GCA_965235125.1 Pelagilacustribacter hypolimneticus (SeqCode)
GCATGGCATATAAAAACTAATTTAAATTTAAAATTGATGAAAAAAGCTACAAACTTATTAAAAGGTAAAAAGGATTTCTCAACTTTTAGGTCTTCATCCTGTAATGCTAAATCACCTATTAAAACCCTGGATGAAGCTAAAGTAAAAAAATTAGGTGATAAAATAATAATAATATTTAAATCAAAATCATTTTTACAGCAGCAAGTTAGATCGATGGTTGGATGTTTAAAATATGTCGGAGAAGATAAATGGAACTTAAAAAAATTTAGAACTATTATTAAATCAAAAAAAAGAGCTAATTGTGCTCCACCAGCGCCAGCGCATGGCTTGTACTTGTCTAAAGTCTCTTATTAATATTTTATTATCTAAAACCATATTTTTTTATTGAATTGAATGAAATAGAGAATATAGAAATTAAATTCTCTAAAATACTTAATTGATTTAAATTTTTATTAATTTTCCAAACCCAATATAAGTTCTTTAAACGACTACTTTGAAGGGAATTTTTTCTTATTTGATATTCAGTTAAGCAATCCGGATAACAATATGCATAATCAATTTTTTTTAGTAATTGGCATTTGTAATAGTAATCTTCACAAATTTCAGTATTTGGAAATTTTATATTTTTTGAAATAGATCTTTTTATAATCATTGTACTTGTAGCTATAGAAGTGTTTTTAATAAAAGATTTATAATTAAATTTGTTAGGTACAAAAATAGTATTTTGTATTGGATTATTTACCTTAAACGTTTTGTAATGAGTATATGTAAAAAAATAATTATTTTTTTTCATAAAATTGATTTGAAGTTTTAATTTATTTTTTTTCCACAAATCATCAGAATCTATAAAGGCTATATATTCTGACTTAGACTTTTTAATTGCTAAATTTCTGCAATAAGCTGTACCTTTATTTTTTGATAGAAAAAAAATTTTAATTTTTTTTTTTTTATATTTGGATAAAATATTTTTTGTAATTTTATCTGAATTATCATCAATTATAATTAGTTCCCAATTTTTATGAGATTGATTTATAATAGATTGAATCGTTTCTTGAATGGTCCGAGAGCTATTATAATTAGGTAATATTATTGATACTTTGGATTCTTTTTTATTGATCAGTCTCACTTAAAATATTCAATCAAAATATTTTGATAAATTTTTGTTAATTTTTTTAAATCTGATATAGAAACACATTCGTCAACTCTATGCATTGTTTTATTTACCAAGCCAAATTCAAGACAGGGAGCAATTTTTTTTATAAATCTTGCATCCGATGTTCCACCGGTTGTTGAAAAAATAGGATTAATTTTAGTAATTTTTTTAATTATTTTCTTAGCCATATAAATAGTTGATCCTGGCTTAGTTAAAAAAGATTCTCCTGTAACCAAAAAATTTAATTTATATTTAGTTCTATTTTTTTTACATATTGATTTAATCACAGAGGTTATTCTTTTTTTTAAACTTACAGATGTGTGGTAGTTATTGTATCTAATATTAAATTGAGTTTTTGCTCTAGCTGGAATAACATTGTGGGCTTGGTTATCTACGTTTATAGCTGTAAATTCTAAATTCGAAGATTGAAAATGTTTATTTCCTTTATCTAAAGGTTTTTCTTTAAGTTTATTGCATATAGCAATTAAAGTATTTATAGGATTTTTTGAGAGATGCGGATAAGCAACATGACCTTGACTACCTAGTATCTCTAACATACATGATAGACTGCCTCTTCTGCCAATCTTAATCATTTCTCCTAATTTTGTTGGGTTTGTTGGTTCTCCAACAATACAAAAATTAATTTTTTCTTTTTTTTTAATTAAATAATCTACTACTTTTTTAGTACCATTAACTGCCTGGCCTTCTTCATCTCCTGTAATTAAAAAACTAATAGATCCATTTATTTTTTTATTAGTTTTTAAAAAATTGCTGACAGCGGCTATAAAACAGGCAATTGAACTTTTCATATCATTAGCGCCTCTACCAATTAAATGTTTGTTTTTGACTATCGGCTTAAAGGGATTAACCGTCCAATCATTTAAATTACCCGGAGGCACAACATCTGTATGACCTGCGTAGCAAAAATTAGGTTGTTTGTTTCCTAGTCTCGCATAGAGATTTTTAATTGGTGGATTTTTTTTATCTTTAAATTCTAAAATTTTACAACTGAATTTTAATTGTTTAAGTTTTTTTGCTATATAATTTATTGCTCCAGCATCAATAGGTGTTACACTTGGGAAACTTATAAGATCTTTAGATAACTGTAGCTCGTCAAAATTTTTCATTAATCTCTTAGCAAATCATTAATTGAAGTTTTACTTCTAGTTTTTTCATCAACTTGTTTGATTATAACTGCACAATTTAATGATGGTGCGTTAGGATTCTTTTTATCAGGTAGTGATCCTGGCACAACAACGGAGTAAGGAGGGATTTTACCATAAGTAATGTCTCCAGTATGTCTATTAACAATTTTTGTAGATTGACCGATATACATTCCCATACTAATTACAGACCCTTCTCCAACAATTACTCCTTCTACAACTTCTGACATGGCTCCAAGAAAAACATTATCTTCAATAATTGTTGGCAAAGCTTGAGCTGGCTCTAAGACCCCACCTATACCGGATCCAGCTGATATATGACAGTTTTTACCAATCTGACTGCAGCTGCCCGCTCTTGAAAAAGTGTCCATCATTGTTCCCTCATCGATATAAGCACCAATATTTACAAAGCATGGCATGAGTACAACATTTTTTCCTATAAAGGATCCTTTGCGAACTGGAGAATTTGGAACCATTCTAAATCCAGCTTTGATATGATCTTCTTTAGTCCAGCCTGCTGTTTTACCTTTTAATAAATGAGATTTGTCATACCAGGTGCTATAAGGACCACTCAAAGTGTCCATTTCGTAAACTCTAAAACTTAACATTATCGCTTTTTTTAAATACTGATGAGTAATCCAGCTACCATTAATTTTTTCAGCAACCCTTACTTTTCCCGAGTCCAAATTTTTGATTGATTCATTAATTGCATCAATAATTTTTTGATCTGAATTTTTATTAATCTGCTCTTTTTTATTCCAAGCTTCTTCTATTATTTTTTCAATTTCTTTATTATTCATTTATTTTACTTAAAAAGTCTGACAAATTATCTGTTTTATAATCAATAAAATCCTCATTAGAAAACTCTGCCGCCCAAGGTTCGTCATTTTTAATCCAGACTGTTTTCATCCCTAGTTCATGTGCAGGTTTTAAATTTCTAGCTATATCTTCTATGAATATACAATAATCCGGTTCTATTCCATATTTTTGAATAATTTTTTTGTAAGGCTCGATTGAAGGTTTGGGTATAAAGTCTGAATCAATTATATCAAATACGCCATCAAAAAGATTTTCAATACCTATTCTTTTAGTAACATTACTTGCATGAGCTTTAGATCCATTGGTAAATATATACTTTTTGCCCATTAATTTAGTTAATTCATTTTGCAGATTTAAATCTTTTTTAAGAAAATTTAAATCCACGTCATGGACATATTGAAGGAACTCTTCAGCATTTATGTTATGATTTTTAATCATTCCATTAAGCGTTGTATGATATTCTTGAAAATAATTTTTTTGAATTTTTTTTGCTTCTTCTAAATTTACATTTAGTTTTTTAGATATAAAAAAAGACATTTTTTTATCTACCTGGTTAAATACTTTAGTATCACCAGAATAAAGTGTGTTATCTAAATCAAATAGCCAGTATTTTATTTTTTTTAATTCTTTCATTTTCTAATAAGAGTACCAGCTCCTTCGTCAGAAAATATTTCATAAAGAATAGAATGAAGTTTTCTTCCATCAATAATTACTACACCTCTTACTCCATTTTCAATAGCATCTATCGAATTTAAAACCTTTGGAATCATACCGCCTTGTACTATTTTTTTATCAATTAAATTTTTTGCATCACTCGGTTTAATTTCATTAATTAGTTTTTTATTTTCGTCATAAACACCTTCAACATCGGTCATAAGAAGCAGTCTTCGAGATTTTAAACTTTTTGCTACGGCCGCCGCCGCAGTATCTGCATTAATATTATATTTTTGACCATTATCATCTTTACCCATAGGCGATAAAACAGGTATAATATTTTTTTCGATAATAGCTTGAATTTTTTCATTAAGTATTTTTTTCGGTTTTCCCACAAAACCAAGAGCTTTGCTTTCTTGTTCCACAATAATAACGTTATTTGTATTGACATTTAAACCTTCAGCTTTGCAATTTTTTTTATCTAATTTTTCAATAATTTCAGAATTAAAATCTACTAAAGCTCTTTCAACTACCTCCATAGTTTGTTTGTCAGTAACTCTTAGTCCGTTTATAAATTGACTTTCTATATTTAATTTTTCTAATTCTGATTTTATTTTTGGTCCACCTCCGTGAACAATTATAACTTTTAGATCTAATTTATGAAGTACAGATATATCTTCTATAAATTTATCAAATAAATCTGGGTCTATTAAAACCTTTCCACCACACTTTATAACTATTTTTTCTTTTTTATATTTATTTGCATATTTAGAAACCAAAGAAATATTTGGTGCATTTTTTGGCCAAAATGATCTCAAATTTTCTAAATATTCTTCTTTAGAGCTCATCTAAATTGTTTTAACTTTTGTACTTCTCATAATGAACCATTGTTGAGCAATAGTTAGCACGTTATTAATAGTCCAATACAAAACTAACCCTGAAGGGAAAGGAGCTAGTATTACGGTTAAGAATATTGGTAAGAACATAAAGATTTTAGCTTGTAAGGGATCGGTTGGTGCTGGATTCAATTTTTGTTGAATGAACATCGTTACACCCATTAGTATGGGCCAAATACCAATAATTAAGAAATTTGGCGGACCCCAAGGTATTAAACCAAAAAGATTAAATATAGACGTAGGGTCTTGAGCAGATAAATCTTTTATCCAACCAAAAAATGGTTGATGTCGCATTTCTAAAGAAATGAAAAGCATCTTGTAAATTGCAAAAAAGAATGGAATTTGTATCAAGATAGGCAAACAACCTGAAGCAGGATTAATTTGTTCTTTTTTGTATAAAGCCATGATTGCTTGTTGAAATTTAACCCTATCCTCTTTGTGTAGATCTTTTAGTCTAGTCATCTCCGGCTGTAAGGCTTTCATTTTTGCCATTGATTTAAAGGAATAGTTTGCAAGAGGAAAAAAGATTAATCTTATGATTACTGTAATAATAATAATAGAAATTCCAAAATTACCAGTTAACTCGAAGAAGTAATTAGCTATAAAAAATAATGGTTTTGTAAAAAAGTAAAACCAACCCCAGTCAATAATTAAATCTAATTTATCTATTTTTTCATTTACTGCATACGTATCAATAGTTTTAACTTCTTTAGCTGCCACAAATACTTTTACTTCACTATTAATTTTTGAAGAAGGTTCAATAGTTTTTGGTTTATTTAATAAAAAATTAGCCTTGTACGCATCTTGATATAAAAAAGTTGATTTAAAACTTTCTCCAGATTCAGGAACAAGTACTGTCATCCAGTATTTATCAGTTATTCCAATCCAACCTTTATTAGCTTCTCTTGTTATTTTTTTCTCTTCTATATCTTTATAAGCATCTTCTTTTAGTTCATCATTAAAAACTCCAATAAATCCTTCATGTAGAATAAAAAAACCTTGTAAATCTTTTGGTTTGTTATTTCTTGTTATTTGAGCATATGGATATAATTCAATTTTTTCAGATGATTTATTATCGACTTCTTGAACAATTTTAAAAAGATAATTATCGTCAAGAGTAATTTTTTTTCTAAAAATGATATTAGAACCATTATTCCATTCTAAAATAATTAGATTTTTATTTGATTGGACTTTGTTGTCTACTATATTCCATACACTTTTGTTTGTTGGAACTTTAATTTTATCACCAATACTTGCCCAACCAGATTCAATAAAATATCCCTCATCTGTTTCTTTAGGGTTTAAAAATGTTACATTTTTAATAGATTTAAGATCTTCTCGGTAATTTTTAAATGATAAATCATCAATTATAGCTCCATCAAGAGAGATAGATCCTTTAATTTTATTATTTTCTAATAAAATACGATTAGTTTTTTTTATTGATTCTTCTCTTGAAATTTTTTGCTCTATTTTTGACTCGTTTATATTCGGAACAAGACCATTATTTAATTCTTTATTATTTGGCTTTTGATTTTCAACTATTTCAGTTTGATTTTTATTAGACTTAGGAGGATCAACAAAAGCTGACCAAAAAAGTAATACAGACATAGATAAAGCCACCGCGATAAAAACATTCTTATTGTCCATTTAATTTAATTCTTTCGATTTAAGATTTTTTTCTGGAACTAAGTCTATTCCATCCCCAGCACCTAAAATCTTAATAGGATGACATTTTGAAATTCTTTTTAAAGTATAAAAACCACCTTTTATTAAACCATGTTTTTTTAGTGATTCTTGGCAGTACTCCGAGCAAGTGGGTAAAAATCTACATTTGATACCAAGCAAGGGTGATATAAAAAAATTATAAAATTTAATTAAATATAAAATTAAAAAAATTAAACAATTTTCAATAACAACGCTAAAATTTTTCAAAACTTTTTTGCATTGCTGAAAATAATATTTTATGATTTTTTTCATAGGCTTTTGATTTTCCAAAAACTATATAAGTATAATTAGAATTAATTGCACCCTTTATTTTTAAAAGATTGTGCACTATAGCTTTTAATTTACGTCTAATTCTGTTTCTTTTTACAGCGTTCCCAACTTTTTTTTTCATCACAAAACTAAAATGTAATAAGTTTTTATTTTTGCTTGGTATAAAATTCTTTGCTGCAAAAATAGAAAAAAAATCGGTATGAACTTTTTTTTCTTTTAAAACTGTTTTAAAGTGAATATTTTTTTTTAGACTTTCAAGCTTAATCATTAAAAATTAAGTTGAGATAGTTTTTCTTCCTTTAGCTCTTCGTCTAGCAATTAACTTTCGACCGCCCTTAGTAGCCATTCGAGCTCTAAAACCGTGTCTTCTTTTTCTTACTAAGTTACTGGGCTGATAAGTTCTTTTCATGGATATTAAAAGTTATATAATCTATTAAATTTGTATTGTACATGTAAATAATGAGTAAAAAGCTCAAAATATTTTTAGGAATTTCTTATTTGTTTATTCTGTCAATATTTTTGTATTTTACTTTTTTGCACATTGAACTAAGTAGACTAAATGATTTCTCATACTATAAAGAAGTCCAATTAAATTTTGAGAATTTTATTCTAGATAATATTTATATTAATTTATTAATTTTCTTTATATTTTCTGTAGTTTGGGTCTCTTTACTCGGATTTGCAACTCCTTTATTAATAATCTCGGGAATTTTATTTGGCAAATGGTATGGCACATTTATATCATTGATTGCTATATCTGTTGGTGCATCGATACTTTATATAATTACTAATTTTTTTTTTAAAGATTTAGTTAATGAATTATTAAAAAAAAGATTTTCAAAATATATTACTCTTTTTAATAAAAATGAATTTTATTATTTCTTTATTTTTAGAATTACAGGTGGTTTAGGTCTTCCATTCCCTTTACAAAATACCCTGCCAGTCATTTTTAATATTAAAAAAATTAATTATTTTTTTGCAAGTATTCTAGGATTTGTACCAGGTTTTTTTATCTGGAATACCATTGGATCTGGAATTAATATGTTTATAAAAAATTCAGAAAATTTTAGTTTTATTAGGTTATTATCTACTAAAGAAATTTATTTGCCAATCTTAATGTTTTTAATTTTTGTTATGATTACTTTATTTATTAAGAAAAAATTTTTCAATGTTAAAGATAAATAAAAATAATTTATTTGAAGATCAAAGTCCTTATCTTCAGCAACACAAAAATAATCCTGTAAATTGGCAGTTGTGGTCAAAAGAATCTTTAGATACCGCTAAAGAAAAAAAAATTCCTATACTTCTCAGCATTGGATATGCAAGTTGCCATTGGTGTCATGTTATGGCCCATGAAAGTTTCGAAGATAAAGAAACAGCAGATCTTATGAATAAATATTTTTTAAATATAAAAGTAGATCGGGAAGAAAGGCCAGATATTGATTATATTTTTCAAAGTTCTTTTCAACTTTTTAATCAGTCAGGCGGGGGGTGGCCTCTAACTATGTTTCTTGATGAAAATGCCATACCTTTTATGGCAGGAACCTATTTTCCCAAAGTTCCTTCTCACGGTTTACCTTCGTTTAAAGAAATTATTTTAAAGGTAGGAGAAACTTATAATCAACAACGAGAAGAAATAATTAGACAGTCTCCAATTATTTCTAAAAGTTTAGAATTAAGAAAATCATCTGTTTTAGATCAAGATCTAGAAGTTATTTTACAAAATATTATTAATAA
>CBDDXH010000048.1:0-8366 GCA_965235125.1 Pelagilacustribacter hypolimneticus (SeqCode)
CCATTAATTGGAGCAACAGCTGCTTACGGATTAGTTTTATCAATTATTGAAAAAAATGATCAATCTTTTTTGAAAAAATCTAGTGAAGATTTAATTTCAGCTAGACCCACTGCTATAAATTTAAAATGGGCAGTTGATCGAATGATGAAGAAAATCTCAGGTGCTAATAGCAAAGAAATTTTAAAAATTGCATTATATGAAGCAAAGGCAATTGTAGAAGAGGACGTAGAGTTTTGTAAGAGCATAGGTGTTAATGGTCTTAAAATTATAGAAAAAATTGCAAATAAAAAAAAAGATACAGTAAATATTTTAACTCATTGTAATGCAGGTTGGCTTGCAACAATTGATTGGGGAACCGCTACGTCTCCTATTTATCATGCACATAGTAAAGGAATAAAAGTTCACGTTTGGGTTGGTGAAACAAGACCCAGAAATCAAGGAGCTAATCTAACTTCATACGAATTAAATGAAGAAGGGATTCCAAATACAATCATTGCTGATAATACTGGAGGTATTTTAATGCAAAGAGGTCAAGTTGATCTGTGTATTGTAGGTACAGATAGAACTTTATCAAATGGAGATGTTTGTAATAAAATTGGAACTTATTTAAAAGCTTTAGCTGCTAAGGATAATGATGTTCCATTTTATGTTGCTCTTCCAAGTTCAACAATAGATTGGAAAACAAAAAATTTTAAAGATATTCCTATTGAAGAGAGAGATTCATCAGAACTATCACATATTCAAGGATTAGATAAAGACAACAAACTTCAAAAATTTTTAATCTATCCTAAAAAAAGCAAAGCAATGAATTTAGCTTTTGATATTACACCTGCCAAGTTAGTGACAGGCTTGATCACAGAAAAAGGAATTTGTGAAGCATCAAAAAAAGGATTGGAAAGGCTATTTAAGTGAGTAAAATCAAAGTTGAAATAATAAGATATTCTAAAAAATTAAATTCTACCAATTTATCAGCTTTAAGATCTGGAAATATTTCAATTAGAAGCAAAGAAAAAAATGTTGATGGATTTTATATAACCCCATCTGGCATGAAATATTCTTCCCTGAAACCTAAAGATATTGTCTTTGTTTCACTGAAAGGTCGATTCGATAAAAAAAAAGGAATTCCTTCATCAGAATGGAGATTCCATCAGGACATTTATGTGAATAAAAAAGATGCAAAAGCAATCGTTCACGCTCATTCAACTTGCTCTACAGCAGTATCTTCTCATCAAAAAAATATTCCTGCTTTTCACTACATGGTAGCCGTTGCTGGCGGAGAAGATATAAAATGTAGTAAATATGCGACTTTTGGAACGAGAAAATTATCAAAAAATATTTTATTAGCTTTAAAAAATAGATCAGCATGTTTGATTTCGAATCATGGACAGATTGCGTTTGGAGAAAATTTAGAAAAAACTTTTGAGCTTGCGCAAGAGATAGAAAATATTTGCCTTCAATATATAAATGCCCTAAGAATAGGTGTACCTAAAATACTTTCTAAAAAAGAAATGCAAATAGTTTTAGGAAAAATGAAAAATTATAAGAGGGAATAGTTTTTTATGTTTAAATTTGGTGAACACATAACTTTAGATTTTCTAGGTGTAAAGAAAGTCTATCCAAAGTCTTTTTACGAAAAAATAATTTATAAAATTGCAAAAGCAGCCAAAGTAGAAATTTTAAATTTTAGTAGTCACGAATTTGAACCTCAAGGCTTTACTTTAGTTGCTCTATTATCAGAAAGTCACTTTAGTTTTCATACTTTTCCTGAAAGAGGCGTAATTAGTTTCGATTTCTTTACCTGCGGAAAAGTTCATCCAAAAATAGCTTTAAAAATACTCAAAGAAGAAATTGATCATGAAAGAATAGTCGTGAATAGTTTTGAAAGAAGCAGCGTTAGTTTGTATGACGATATTTATTCAACACCTGGCAAAAAAAAATATTATGTAGTTAACAGTGTCTTAGAAACGTATACATCTAAAGCTGGACAATTTGTTGAGATTATGAATTTAGAAGAGTTTGGCAATGCTTTATTTATTGATCATGAAATTCAAGTAGCCGAAAAAGATGAAAAAATTTATAGTTCAACATTTTTTAAATCTAGTTACGATCTAAGTAAAAAGAACTCTAATGTAGCTATTATAGGCGGTGGAGACGGCGGTGTTGCAAGAGAATGTTTAGAAAACAATTCTAATTATATTGATTGGTATGAGCTTGATCCTGAAGTAGTAGAGTCTTCTTACAAGCACTTACCTAAAATTTGTTCGAAAGTAAAAAAAAGCAATAGTGTTAATACATTTTGGGGAGATGCATTTGAGAGCATCAAGTCTGTAGAAGACTCTAAGTATGATAAAATTTTTGTTGATCTTAATGATGATCAATACTGCATAGATCTTGCTAAAAAAAACATGAAAAGTTTACAAAGAATTTTAAAACCAGGCGGTATAATTACAGCCCAAGTTGGTAGCAAGGAAAAAAAACCTAAACAAGTTGAAAGCTGGTGTAAAGTTTTAGAAAAAAGTTTTGGCAACTATACTATTTCAGATGTACATATCCCTAGTTTTGATTGTAACTGGAACTTTGCATCCTCTATACTAAAATAAAAATTTAATATTTATTTTTTGTATGTTTAAAGTCGCTTGTATACAAATTTGTTCAGGCAATGATATTTTAAAAAATCTAAGTATTTCTAAAAAATTAATCTTAAAATCCATAAAGCAAAAGTCTGATTTTATTATCACTCCTGAAACTTCCTCATTATTTGGCTTAAATAAAAAACAATTACTTAAATCAGCAACTTCAATGAATAAAGATATTTATTTAAAAGAGATTAGAGAAATAGCAAAAAAATATAAAAAATGGATTTTAACTTGCATTATTATAAAAGAAAAAAATAAAATTAAAAATAGATCAGTATTAATTAATCCTAAAGGTTTTATTGAAACTTATTATGATAAAATACATATGTTTGACACTTTATTAAGTAAAAAAGAAAAATATTTAGAGTCTAGAACTTTTACTTCTGGTAAATCTTTAAAAACAGCTAATCTTCCTTGGGGAAGATTGGGCCTAACCATTTGTTATGATTTAAGGTTTCCAAATATGTTTAGAAAATTAGCACAAAAAGGTTCAATATTTATTTCAGTTCCTTCAGCATTTACTGAAACTACTGGAAAAAGACATTGGCATAGTTTGCTTAAAGCAAGAGCTATAGAAAATTTTTCTTATATCTTTGCACCCGCACAACACGGCAAACATTGGAATAAAAGAAAAACTTATGGTCATTCTTTAATTATTTCACCAGATGGAAAAATTTTAAAAGAATTAAAAAAAGGAACCGGAGTTATCACAGCAAATATTGATCCAAGAACTGCAATAGATCTTAGGAAAAGAATTCCTAGTCTAAGAAGTAATTAGAAGTGAGATTTAACTTCCTTAATGTTAGAACCTAAAATATTATTAATTTTTAATTTAATTTTTGCTCGTTCATCGTTGTTTTTGTAGACGTTTCTAGCTAATTCAATAAATTTTTCATCAAACTGTTTATTTTTTTCAGCCAATCTCTTTTTATTTTCTATATTCCAAAGTTTAAGGTTAATCAATTTTAAATTATTAATTAATGGTCGAATTTTAGATGAGTTTGGAATAAATTTTTTAAATGTAATTCTTAAAGATGACAATTCTTTTTCTATATCTTTAAGCTTTTTTATATCATTAATTTTTGCTTTTTTTATTTCTAATATTGTCATTTTATCAATGAGTTCCCCAGCCGATATTTCAGCCAATATTTTGTCTAATTTATTATTCATAGTGATTTTTTTGAATATACTATAAATATAATTTTATACAGTTAAAATAATGTCGAATATATTAATTATAAAACATGGTTCTCTTGGTGATTTAATTCAGGCCAATGGAGCGATGGAAGATATAAAAAAATCTTTTAAAAAATCAAATGTTGTTCTTTTAACTTCGTATTCCTACTTTGATTTTATGAGCAAATGTCCTTATGTTGATGAGGTTATAGTGGACAAAAGATTGCCGCGATGGAATTTGATTTATCTTTATAAATTAAAAAAAAAATTATCTTCTTATAATTTTACGCACGTATTTGATCTGCAAAATTCAAGCAGAACAAATTTTTATAGTAAATATCTTCTCAATTCTGTAAAGTGGTCCTCAACCAAGACCATTTTAGAATCAAATCAATTAAAATCAGATTTTGATGAAACACCCATTTTAAAAAGAATGCAGATTCAGCTTAAAAAAAGTGGAATTAAAACTGAAAATGTTAAAAAATCCAATCTAAATTGGGCAGTTTTAAATATAAAACATATTACAAAACTTTATTTAGATAAAAAATATATTTTAATTTTTCCTTTTTGCTCATCAAAATTAATTATTAAGAAATGGCCTTATTATTCTATTTTAGTTTCTCAACTTAAATCTAATTATGGAAATAAATACGATATCGCTGTAGCTCCGGGTCCAAAAGAAATTGAAGAATCTAAATTATTAAACGCAAAAGTAATTTTAAATAAAGGAAAGTCACTAAGAATAGATGAGCTTATTAGTTTAATAAAAGATGCTAGTTTTATAATATCAAATGATACTGGTCCTGCACATATTTGTACCCATATGAATAAATCCGGATTAGTTTTGTTTGGTAGCCACACTTCAGCACACAAAGTAAGTATAGAGTCAGAAAAATTCAAAGCCATATCAGTTAAAGATTTGAATTTGCTTAAGAGTGAGACTGTAATGAAAGAGATTAAAAAAGTATTAAATTAAATCTAAATATTGTTTAATAATATTTTCCCATTTAAATTTTTTCGAGTATTCCTTAGCTTGTAAACCCAGAACTTTATATTGATCATTTTTAAAAAACTTTAAAATAGTCTCATAAATAGAGTTTAAATCATTGCCATCGCATAAATATCCTGTTCGTCCTTCTTCAATTGCATCTGACTGGCCCCCATCTTTACCTCCTATAGAAGCTTTTCCATAACTTCCCGCCTCAATAAATGAGATACCAAAACCCTCAATTGATTTTTTGTAGATTACCGAGGGCATTAAAAATAAGTCAGATTCATTAATTAGAGCTATTTTTAAATTTTCATCTGTTCTAGGCAAAAATGTAACATAATTTTCAATTTTTAACTGTTCTCTAAGTGCCTCAAGATTACTTTTTTCATTTCCATCACCTAAACAAATATATTTAATATTTGGATAAGTGGGTATTAAATTTTTTATGGTCATCAATATATTTTGATGACTTTTTCTTTTATCTAATCTAGCAACAGTAATAATTTTTGGAAATGAAGAGCTGAAAATGTCTTTTGCTTTTGATTTATTTTCTTCATTTATTGAAACTGGATAATTTGTACCTGGATGAATTACATGAATTTTATTTTTTTCTAGCCCTAGACTTATACCTAGCTCTTTCGTGTATTTTGAGTTGGCAATAATAAATTTAGCTTTTTTAAAAGCTTTATTCATTCTTGTGTTCAAGGAACTATCAAGTGGATGATTAATTTCTTTAGAATGAATCAGGCAGAAATTAGGACAACTATCTAAAAGTTTGACATCAATATGTTCAATGCTTTTCCAATGATCAAAAAAAATAGCCCTAACTTTGTTATTTCTCAAATATTCATTAGCAGTATATGCTTTTCTATATTTTCTAAAAATTTTAAAGCCGCTAATTCTTTGTATTTCTAATTTTGAATTTAAATCATAATCTTTATCATTTAGAAACTCGTCAGCAAAAACTTTTACTGGTCCATGATTTATTAAACTTTTTGATAAGCCCTCCATTAAGCTTTGTATGCCTCCAATATCAGGTGGAAAATTTCGAGTGATTACAACAAACATTAATAAGTTTTGTTCTTGGATTAATATTATAAATATTTTACTATCAAATTACAGCAATTATATGATTTACGATTTTGAAAATAATAAGCCAACACTTCATAAAGATTCCTGGGTAGCTAGTAATGCAGTCTTAATTGGAAAAGTTATCTTAAAAAAAAATGCTAATGTTTGGTTTAATGTAGTTCTTAGAGGTGATATCGAACCTATAACAATTGGGGAAGACTCGAATGTTCAAGATGGCAGTGTGTTTCATACCGATCCAAATTGTCCTTTAACTTTAGGCAAAGGTGTTACCGTTGGTCATATGGTGATGCTTCATGGCTGTCTAATTGATGATGATACTTTAATTGGCATCGGAAGCACTATTTTAAATAAAACTAAAATTGGAAAAAATTGTATTATAGGTGCTCATACATTAATTACAGAAAATAAAATTATTCCAGATCGATCTTTGGTCTTAGGTAGTCCTGGCAAAGTGATTAGGCAAGTAACGGATAAAGAAATTGAAGAAATAAAAGAAAACGCCAAACATTATGTTGAAAATTATAAACGTTATAAAAATATTTAAGGTACTAGCCAAGTGTACTTCAAACCATGAGCGTAATCTAAAAAAGCTCTTCTGTGTCCTTTAGCAGCTAAATATAACCATTCGATACTTTTAATTTTACATTGAATAACTGTAAAGTTTTTATAGCCTTTTTCGCTTTGTTCTTTTGTGAATTCAAAATTATCTAATTCAGGTTTTAGTCCAGATGTTGGAGCATCAGATTCTGTTCCTGGCCCATTCTCTACAAGATAGCACTTTCTACTGATATGTTGAGTCTTTAACCAAGATTCTTTTGTAATTTTATTGTTGTAATTAATTACACACTTTACCTTTACTCTTAATTGAATTTTTTCTTCCTTGTCATAAAAAAGCATAGAAGCATTCTTATTTTTTTTCAATTTTTTAATTTTATCTGATCTAATATCACTATGGAATTGAAGTAATTTATTTTGTTGATCAGCTTTTCTAAGAACCACAACTCTTCCATCAAAATTAGTTTGATTACCACAAATAAATACAGGTATTCTAAAAGGCGAATTTCTATTAGTTACCGCATCAATGAGCATGAGCCAAATTTTCTTTTCTATTTCTTGAAAATTTTCGTAGTAACTTACTGCAGTTGTCACTGATTATTTTTTTTTAAGCAAAGCAATTAAACTTGAGCTATCCCATCGGTTGCCACCCATTTTTTGAATCTCTGCGTAGTAACCATCAATTAAAGTTGTAATTGGCAATGCAGAACCATTTCTTTTTGCTTCCTCCATTGCAATTTTTAAATCTTTTCTCATCCAATCTACGGCAAAGCCATAATCAAATTTATCAGCAACCATCGTTTTAGATCTGTTTTCCATTTGCCAAGATTGAGCAGCCCCTTTTGATATGGTTTCAATCACATTATCAATATTTAATCCTGCGTTAATTCCAAAATTTAATGCTTCAGCTAAACCTTGAACAGTCCCAGCAATACACATCTGGTTCATCATTTTAGTAAGTTGTCCGCTTCCAGGACCACCTAATAGTTTTGCTTTTTGACTATAACAAGCAATAATTGGTTCAGCTTTTTTAAAAGCATCTGCATCACCACCCAACATCACAGTTAATTTTCCGCTCTCGGCACCAGACTGACCGCCTGAAACAGGCCCATCTAAAAAATGAAATCCTTTATTTTTAGCTTCTTTATAAAGTTCTCTAGCAACTAATGCAGAAGCTGTAGTGTTGTCGACGTAAACACAGTTTTTTTTGGCAGTTTCAAATAAACCACTTTTGCCAATTGTTACCGATCTAAGATCATCATCGTTTCCAACGCAAGTAAAAATAAAATCTGAGTCTTTTGCCGCTTCAGCAGGAGTATTTGCAGCTTTACCTTTGTATTCTTTTATCCACTTTTCTGCTTTAGCTTTCGTTCTATTGTAGACAGTTACCTCGTGACCAGCTTTTGATATAAAACCTGCCATTGGATAACCCATAACACCCAATCCAATAAAAGAAACTTTGCTGCTCATAAATGATTATTTTTATTTTGCAAATTTGTCAGAATAGACTTGATTTATCAAGCTTAATTAAATAAATAACCTTCATCATGGCGAGAATTACAGTAGAAGATTGTATGACAAAAATAGACAATCAATATGATTTAGTTTTATTAGCAAAAGAAAGAACTGCTCAATTAAATTCTGGTGCAGAGATGTTAGTCCCAGAAGAAAATGATAAAAAAACTATAATTTCACTAAGAGAAATTGGTGAGGGTAAAGTTCAAATCAAAGAATTAGAAAAAAGTGCAATCTTAAGACTACGTAAAGAGCCTGATGAAAATTTAGATATAGAAGAAACTGAAGAGGAAGAAAATGACGAATTTGAAAATTTATACAAAGGTCAAATTTCTAAAAGTGGAATAGCTATCTTACCTTCAAAAAGAACGAGAAAGATTCCTGATGTAAAAAAAGCTCTT
>CBDDXH010000049.1:0-8278 GCA_965235125.1 Pelagilacustribacter hypolimneticus (SeqCode)
AGCGTCCGAATATAATTATTTTTTTTATATTATTGATATATAAAATTGATATTGTGCATGCCAGAAGCCGTGCTCCAGCTTGGTCCTGCTTATGGGCCTGTTTTTTTTCTGGAAAAAAATTTGTAACTACTTTTCATGGTACCTATAATTTTTCAGGTAAATTAAAGCAATTTTATAATAGTATTATGGTCCGATCAAAAATAATTATTGCGGGCTCAAATTTTATTTTTAATCATATTAATGAAAATTATCAAAAATATTTGAACCTAAAAAAGCAAAAATTAATAGTAATTTTTAGAGGAATTAATTTAGAATATTTTAATAAAAAGAATATATTAGAAAAAAAATTAAATGATCTTGCTTTGGATTGGAAGGTTGATAGAAAAAAATTTATTATTCTCCTTCCAGGGCGCTTAACAAGGTGGAAGGGACAAGAAAATTTTATTGAAGCATTAAATTTACTTTCTGAGGAATATAATATTGAAAATTTTCTTGCAATTATTTTAGGCTCCAATCAAGGCAGAGAAGTTTATTCTAAAAAACTCTCACTTTTAGTTGAAAGGTATAGACTTGGAAAAAAAATAACTTTTATTGAACATTGTAAGGAAATGCCACTTGCCTATGCATTAAGTAATCTTGTTGTATCAAGTTCTATTGAACCTGAGGCTTTTGGTCGAGTAGCTGTTGAAGCTCAAGCTATGAATAAGCCAATTGTTGCAAGTGATATTGGAGGGTCTAGAGAAACAGTATTAAATGGTAAATCAGGTTTATTGTATAAATTTAACGATCCAAAAGAATTAGCTAAGGCTATAAATAAAATCATTAAAATGGACAAAGAATTAGTAAGTTTAATGGGAGAAGTTGGAAGAAAAAATGTAGAAACAAAATATAATGTTGACCGAATGTGCCAAACTACCTTTACAGAATACAAGAAACTACTTAAATAAAGAAAACAATGCCAAATATTCAACTTTTAGACGGAAAAAAAATATCTTTTGAAAAATCTATCAATGGGTTTGAGCTTGTAAAACAAATTAGCAAGTCTCTTGAAAAAGAAGCTCTTATTATGTCAGTGAATGGAGAGCTTAAAGATTTAAGTTTTGAAATTAAAAAAGATTCAAAAATAAAAATTATTACATCTAAAGACAAAGAAGGACTAGAAGTTTTACGTCATGATGCGGCTCATATTCTAGCAATGGCTGTTCAAGAGTTATATCCGGGTACTCAAGTTACAATTGGTCCAGTAATAGAAAACGGCTTTTATTATGACTTTGCTAGAAAAGAATCATTTACAAAAGACGATTTAATTAAAATTGAAAAAAAGATGCAAGAAATCGTAGATAGAGACGATAAAACTTCCAGGCATGTTTGGAAAAGAGAGGATGCAATAAAACATTTTAAAAAAATAGGTGAAAAATATAAAGCAGAAATTATAGAAAGTATTCCAGCTGGAGAAGAAGTATCAGTTTATAGCCATGGAAATTGGAGTGACTTATGCCGAGGACCCCATTTATCATCTACAGGAAAAATTGGAAAAGCTTTTAAACTAATAAAAGTTTCTGGCGCTTATTGGAGAGGTGATTCAAAAAATGAAATGTTACAAAGAATTTATGGAACATGTTGGACATCGAAAAATGAATTAGAAGAATATCTTCATATGTTAGAAGAAGCAGAAAAAAGAGATCATCGAAAACTTGGAAAAGAAATGGACCTATTTCATTTTAGAGAAGAAAGTCCAGGCGCTGTATTCTGGCATGAAAAAGGTTGGGCACTTTTTCAAAGATTAATTGAATTTATGAGAATGAAACAAAGATTAGCTGGCTATAAAGAGATTAATACACCTGAATTATTAGATAGAAGTTTGTGGGAAAAGTCGGGTCACTGGGAAAAATTTAGTGAACATATGTACACATCAGAGACACCCGATAAAAAAATTTTTGCTATTAAACCCATGAACTGTCCAGGTTGTGTTCAAATTTTTAATCAAGGTTTAAAAAGTTACCGTGATTTACCTCTCAAATTATCTGAATTTGGTAAAGTTCATCGTTATGAACCCTCAGGAGCATTGCACGGGCTTTTAAGAGTTAGAGCCTTTACACAGGATGATGCTCACATTTTTTGTACCGAAGATCAAATTACTGCAGAGACATTAAGTGTAACAAATTTAATTTTGAAAATTTATAAAGATTTAGGTTTTGAAAATGTTATATTAAAATATTCTGATAGACCTAAAAAAAGAGTTGGAGACGACAAAATTTGGGATAAATCAGAGTCAGCTTTGCTATCTGCTATAAAACTTTCAAAATTAGAGTACTCAATTAATAAAGGCGAAGGGGCTTTTTATGGTCCTAAAATCGAATTTGTATTAAGGGATGCTATAGGCAGAGATTGGCAATGTGGAACTTTACAAGTTGACCTAAATTTACCAGGCAGATTAGGAGCTACCTATGTTGATAAAGATGGCAGCAAAAAAACACCAGTAATGTTACATAGGGCTTTATTTGGTTCTCTTGAAAGATTTATAGGAATTTTAATTGAAAATTATGCTGGCAAATTACCTTTTTGGTTATCTCCCAACCAAGTTGTAATTTTACCAATCGCGGAGGAAAACAATGATTATATTAAAAACTTATTTGAAGATCTGTTTAAAGAGGGTATAAAATGTGAAGTGGATTTAAGAAATCAAAAAATTAATTATAAAATTAGAGAACATTCTCTAGCTAAGGTTCCTATGATCTTAGTTTGTGGCAAAAAAGAAGTTGCAGAAGAAACTGTAACAGTTCGAAAACTTGGTTCTGAAAAACAAGAAACTTTTAAAAGAGATGAGCTGATTAAAAATATTCTTGCTGCAAATAAACTTCCTTTAAATTAAGTGTCAAACTTTAAACCTGGTTATTTTCAAAGAAGAAGTAAGCCACAAGGACCAAAGTCCAATCAGCAAATAAGAGCTATTGATGTTCAGGTTATAGGAAGCGATGGAAATAATTTGGGAACCTTGCCTTTAAATAAAGCTATAGAAATAGCAAAAGAAGAAGGTCTAGATTTAATTGAAATCTCACCAAATGCAAATCCCCCAGTTTGTAAAATTATGGATATGGGTAAATATAAATATGATTTACAAAAAAAAGCTAACATTGCAAAAAAGAAACAAAAAGTAGTTGCACTCAAAGAAATTAAATTAAGACCTGGTACCGATGTTCACGACTATAATTTTAAAGTAAAAAATGCAAAGAAGTTTTTAGTTAACAAAGATAAAGTTAAATTTACAGTGAAGTTTAAAGGAAGAGAAATGCAGCATATCTATCTAGGTAAAGATTTAATGAATAGAGTTATAGAAGACATTAAAGATGTTGGAAAAATAGAGACACATCCAAAATTTGAGGGTAAACAAATGATAATGATCATTCAACCCATCTAGTTAAGACAATATCGTCTTGTAAAGAATATTTAAGTTATATATAAAACCCCAATATTTATGCCTAAATTAAAAACTAAAAGCTCAGCAAAAAAAAGATTTAGATTTACTGCTTCTGGAAAAGTTAAAAGACCTCAAGCAGGTAAAAGGCATGGAATGATTAAAAGAAGTAATGCTCAAATTAGAAGACTAAGAGGCACTAAGATAATGTCTGATCCAGATACAAAAATTGTAAAATCATACATGCCTTACAATAGGTAGAAAAAAAATGTCTAGAAATAAACGTGGTGTTGTTAGTAGAGCAAAACATAATAAAGTTTTAAAAAGAGTCAAAGGTCAGTACGGCAGAAGAAAAAATACCATTCGTATTGCCCGTCAGGCTATGGAAAAAGCCATGCAGTATGCCTATAGAGACAGAAAGACAAAAAAAAGAGAATTTAGATCTTTATGGATACAAAGAATCAATGCTGGAGCCAGAGCAGAAGGTATGACTTATGCTCAACTTATAAATGGATTAAATAAATCAAAAATTAAATTAGATAGAAAAGTATTAGCTGAATTGGCCTACAATAACCCAGAAGTTTTTAAAACTATAGTAAAAAAAGCACAATCCTCCCTTAACTAATTAGGGTCTTTGATTTATCTTATATTAATTAAAGGAATCAAAAAACTCTATGAATGATTTAGATAAAATAAATTCTAGTTTTGAACAAAAAATTAAATCTTTAAAAACTAAAGAAGAATTACAAATTCTAAAAACAGAATTTTTTGGAAAAAGTGGTCAAATTACTAATCAATTTAAAAATCTTGGAACGATATCCTCAGACAAAAGAAAAGAATTTGCTTCTTCTTTAAATAAGTTGAAAGATAATTTAACTAGTAAAATTGAAAGCAAGTTTTTAGAGCTAGAAACACTTGAAATAAATGAAAAATTAAAAGATCAAAAAGTTGATATAACTTTACCAATCAGACCATTTCAGAATGGAAAGATTCATCCTGTATCTCAAGTGATTGATGAAATTTCTTCAATATTTTCTGAGTTAGGTTTTTCAGTTGCTGAAGGACCTGATGTTGAAACAGAATATAATAATTTTACTGCACTCAATACTCCGGAAGATCATCCAGCTAGAGATACGCATGATACTTTTTATTTAGAAGAAAATAAAAAAATTCTTTTAAGGACTCATACTTCACCAGTTCAAATTAGAACAATGATTGATGGCAAGCCTCCATTTAAGATTATTGTACCAGGTCGAACTTATCGTTGTGATAGCGATCAAACACATACTCCAATGTTCCATCAATTAGAAGGGTTACATATTGATAAAAATATTACCATGAGTCATTTAAAGGGTTGTTTGGATTATTTTATTAAAGAATTTTTTGAAGTTAAAAATCTTAAAATGAGATTTAGACCTAGTTATTTTCCATTTACCGAACCTTCTGCAGAGGTTGATATTGGTTACAGGATTGAAAATGGCAGAATAGTAATAGGTGAAGGAGACAAATGGTTAGAAATACTTGGCTGCGGGATGGTGCACCCCAATGTTCTTAGAAATGTAAAAGTTGATCCAAATAAATATCAAGGATTTGCTTTCGGCATGGGAATTGATCGGCTTGTTATGCTTAAATATGGAATTAATGATTTAAGATCTTTTTTTGAGAGTGATTTTCGTTGGTTAAGTCATTTTGGCTTTGATCCATTAGATGTCCCAACAAACTATAGAGGTCTAAGTAGATGATAATTACATTTCCATGGCTTAAAGAACACTTAAAAACAAAAGCAGATGAAAAAAAACTTTTAGAGCAATTAACAAATATTGGTCTTGAAGTCGAAAGCGTTAAAGAAAATTCTGGAAATTTAAGTGAATTTAAAATTGCAAAAATACTAAGAGTTGAGAGGCATCCAAACGCAGAAAAATTAACAGTTTGTGATGTTAGTCTTGGCAACGCAAAAGTTATAAAAGTTGTATGTGGAGCCCCAAATGCCAGAGATGGATTGGTAACTATATATGCTCCTCCAGGTGCGATAATTCCAAAATCAAATTTAAAATTAAAAGTTGCTCTCATTAGAGGCATAGAGTCCAGGGGAATGCTTTGTTCTGAAAGTGAATTAAATTTATCTGATCAAAGCCAGGGAATTATAGAATTAAAAAACAAAAAAAATGAAATTGGAAAAAGTTATTTTAAAAATGAGGGACAAAAAGTTATAGATATATCAGTAACGACTAATAGACCCGATTGCCTAGGTGTAAGAGGTATTGCTAGAGATTTAGCAGCTTCTGGATTGGGAAATTTTTTAAATTTAAAAAAATTTTTTTTTAAACAAAATTTTAAACAACCAATTAAAGTTTCAATTTCTAAAGAAAAAGACCAGGGCTGCTTAATGTTTGGTAGTTGCTATATTAAAGGAATTACAAATAAAGAAAGCCCTTCATGGTTAAAAGAAAAAATTATAGCACTTGGATTAAAACCTATTTCTGCTGTTGTTGATATTACAAATTATGTAATGTTTGATCTTAATAGACCTTTGCATGCTTATAATGCAGATAAATTAAACAAAGAAATAATAGTTAGAAATTCAAAGGAAGGCGAATATTTTGAAGCACTAGATAACAGAAAGCATGAACTTGATAATGGGATGTGCGTTATTACCGATCAAAGTGGTGTAATAGGTTTAGGTGGTATTATTGGTGGAGTGACAACATCGACCGAATTGGATACGAAAAATATTTTAATAGAATCTGCTTATTTTTTACCCTCATCAATTAGAAAAACTTCAAAAAAGCTTAATATTAATACAGATGCAAAATATAGATTTGAAAGAGGCATAGATCCCAATTCAATAATAGAAGGTTTGGAAGCAGCCACAGCCTTAATAATTAAAATTTGCGGAGGAACTGCAAGTAAATTTTCTATTACAGGGTCTAATCCTCAAAAAAATAAAATAGTTAATTTAGATATTGAAAAGTTTAAAAATATAATTGGCATTTCTATTTCTATGCAAGAGGTTAAAAAAATTTTAACTTTATTGGGTTTTAAATTAAAAATTAATAAAAAAATTGTTAAAGCTGAAGTTCCTTCTTGGAGACCTGATATTTTACAAGATATAGATTTAATTGAGGAATTAATAAGAATTAAAGGTTTTGATAAAATTGAATTAATTAAACCTGAAAAAACAAGAGAAAAAGAAACACTCAATTTTAAACAAAAATTATTTCATCTTTCTCAAAGGGCTTTAGCTAGCAAAGGCTATGTAGAAACTATTACGTGGTCTTTTACAGATTCTCGAATTGACAAAGAGTTTGCAAGAGACGAAAAAGAAATAAAAATTTTTAATCCTATATCTTCCGATTTAGATGTTTTGCGAAGATCAATTTTTTCTAATTTAGCTATTCATTTAAAGAAAAATCAAGACCAGGGTCACGAAGATCTATCAATATTTGAAGTTGGTCCAACTTTCTTTGGTAAAATTCCAGGCGAACAACAAATTGTTGTTGGTGCTTTAAGATCTGGCGCTGTTATTAGAAAAAGTTGGTTAGAAAAAACAAGAAATGTTGATGTATTTGATATCAAAAGCGATGCAATTCGTACTTTGATTGAACTAGGTGTGGATTTAAATGATCTTTATATAAGCGATAAGACAAAAAATTGTTATCATCCTGGTCGCTCTGGAGCCATTAATTTAAAATCTGAAAAAGGCGCCTATCTTGCTTACTTTGGTGAGCTACATCCGGCAATTGTTTCTAATTTAGATTTTAAAGAAAAAAATATTTATGGTTTAGAAATATTTTTAAAAAATATACCCCAACCAAATAAAAAAGTAAGAATGAATAAGGATAATTATGTAACTTCTGATTTTCAAAAATCAGAAAGAGATTTTGCATTTGTAGTAGATAAATCTTTAAAAGCTAATGTGCTTGAAAATATTATAAAAAAATTAGATGAGAATATTATTAAAAAAGTAACAACTTTTGATATTTTTGAAGGCCAAAATATTCCAGAAGGAAAAAAATCAATAGCAATAAATGTTGTAATGCAAGCTATGGATAAAACTTTGACTGAAAAAGACTTAGACCAAATGAGTGAAAAAATAATTAATACGGTTAGAGACAAAACGGGTTCAACAATAAGATCTTGATGTCTGAAATTGATCGAATAAGAAATTTTGCAATAATTGCTCATATTGATCATGGGAAGTCAACGATTGCAGATCGTCTTATTCATAAATGCGGAGGCTTAAGTGACAGGGAAATGTCAGACCAAGTTCTTGATTCAATGGATATTGAAAAAGAGAGAGGAATTACAATAAAAGCACAAACAGTAAGATTAAATTATAAAGCTAGAGATGGGAAAGATTATATTCTAAATCTTATAGACACACCAGGTCATGTTGATTTTAGCTATGAAGTTAGCCGTTCTCTGTCTGCATGCGAAGGATCTTTATTAATTGTAGACAGCACCCAAGGTGTTGAAGCGCAGACGTTAGCCAATGTATATAAAGCTTTAGAGATTAATCACGAAGTCATTCCAATTTTAAATAAAATAGATTTACCTGCATCTGATTTAGAAAAAACAAAAAAAGAAATCGAAGATGTTATAGGTATTGACACCTCAAATGTGGTTAGCTGTTCTGGTAAAACTGGAGAGGGCATAGATGATATTTTAGAAAGTATTGTAAAAAATCTTCCTGCTCCAAAAGGTAAAAAAGAAGAAAAGTTAAAATCTTTACTAGTTGATAGTTGGTATGACACTTATCTAGGTGTGGTTATTTTAGTAAGGGTAATCGATGGACAGATAAAAAAAGGCATGAAAATTAAACTAATGTCCAATAATCAAGAACATATAATTGAAAAAGTTGGA
>CBDDXH010000050.1:0-8223 GCA_965235125.1 Pelagilacustribacter hypolimneticus (SeqCode)
ATTTCTCAAAGAAAAAATACCTTTTGTCGTAGCTGGGGGTGTTGCTGCTAATTTATCAATTCGAGAAAACTTAACAAAAGTTTGTGAACAGATGAATTTTATTCCTGTGTTTCCTAATCTAAAATTCTGTGGCGATAATGCTGCAATGATTGCCTGGGCTGGAATTAAAAGATACAAAAAAAAACTAATTAATAATTTAGATTTCGTTGCTAAATCAAGATGGCCTTTAGATCCCTCAGCTAAATATTTAAAAGGACCAGGACTAAAGTTATAAAATAGCAGAATTAAAAATTATTTAATACTAGGTCTATAAGAAGATGCCTTTAAAAAATAAGCATTTAAAAGTCCTAATAGCTCATGTTTGTGAAGTTGAAATTTTAGATTATCTTTTTTAATTTTATAATAAATACAAAGTTTAATTGCTTTTATAAAATTTGGTAAGGTTCTTGAAAAAGCTATTAAATAATTATAGTGCTTTTTATGAAAATAAAATTTTGACCAGCAGTAATGCCAACTACGTGATTTAAGTACTTCATTTTGATAATTTAGATCAGAAGATTTTGTACCAAGGTGATGATGCTTTAAATTTTCAATGATATAAATTTTTTCATTATTTTTTCTTAGTCTAAAACATAAATCGGTATTCTCAAAATAAAGAAAAATATTTTCATCGTAAAGCTCTTCCTGGGCAAAATTTTTTTTATTTATTACCATCATAGCACCATCAATTTCATCTACTTCTCTAAGAAAGTTATTTAGTACTCTTTTAGTTTTAAGTTTGTTTATATTGTCTTTGGTTATAAAATAATTTTTATAAATTTTTTCATCAAAATATATTGGAGATAAAATACAAAAATCATTAAAAACATTTAAGATATTAGAAATTTCTAAAAAGCATTCTTTTTCAAAAGAAACATCGGGTGTCAATATCATTACATAGTTATATTTTGATTTTTTAATACCAAGATTTAAAGCTTTTCCATATCCTAGATTTTTTTCAGGAACGATAACTTGAACATTGCTATATTGTTTTTCTAATTTTATTTTTAAATTGCTATCTAAAGAATTTTCAATAACAATTATTTCATTCTCTTTTGGTATATTTTCTATAAGCTTGTCTAATAAATTAAAACTTTTAAAAGATACAATTACTATACTAATATTCATTTTTTATTTTTTTCTGTGTTTAAAAATATCATAAAAAATATTATTTTAGAAAAAAGTATTTTAAAATTTTCTACTTAAATTTTTTTAAATTTTACAATTTTTACACAAACCAAAAAATTCCAAGTTATATTTGTTCACTTTCATTTCGTTATTGCCTTTAAAACTTGATAAATATTTAGTTAACTTAGAGTCATTAACCTCCGATATATCCTCACAAGTTTCACAAATATAAAAAGCGCTTGCTTTTGAAATTTTACAATTATTATTTTTACAAGCAACGAAAGCGTTTTTACTTTCAATTTTATGTATTTTGCCTATTTCCATTAACTTATTTAAGGCTCTATAAACTTGTAAGGGAGCTTTAATACCTTTTTTTTGAACATTGGATAATATCGAATAGGCTTTAAGAGGTTCATTTGCTTTTTCAATTAATGCAAGAACTACTTGTTGATTTTTTGATAAAAGTTCGTTTTTTTGTTTCATACTTTATTTGCTAGTCTATAAATTTTTTTTAGTCATTGTTAGAGATAAAATAAATAATATTAAAGCCACCGAAATAATTGAAGGGCCTGAGGGAGAGTTTATTTCAAGAGAAACAAACAAACCGATTAACACAGACAAAAGTCCACCGATAACTGAAAAAAAGACCATTTGCATTGGACTGTTGGATAAATTTCTAGCCATGGCTGCTGGCACAATTAACATCCCCGTTATTAATAAAAGTCCAACCATCTTGATAGAAATTGCAATGATCGCTGCCATTAATATTGTAAATATCGCGTTGGCTTTTTCAGGGTTCATGCCTTCGGCTGCAGCTAAATCATAATTAATGGTGGAGGCAAACAATGATTTCCATATTAGTTTTAAAATTAAAATGATCGCTAAACCACCGACCCATATGACTATTAAGTCAACTTTAGTTACTGAAAGTATATCGCCAAACAATAAACCCATAATATCAAATCTTATAAAAGATAAAAAACCCAAGACCACTAAGCCAAGTGCTAAAGATGAGTGAGCTAATAAACCTAAAAGTGCATCTCCTGCTAAATTAGTAGTTTTTTGAAGTCTTAATAATATTAAGGCGACAATGGATGAAACTATAAACACAGCAAGAGAAATATTCATGTCAATGGCTAGAGAAATCGTCACTCCCAGTAAAGCGGCATGGGCTAAGGTATCACCAAAAAAAGATAAGCGTCGCCAAATGACAAAACAACCCAGCGGACCTGTGACTAAGGCAACTCCTAAACCTGCAATCAATGCTCTAAAAAAAAAATCGTCTAACATTTTAGTTTATTTTTTCTTTAATGCTTCCATCCGTTGAATGATCATGATCATGATTATGTTTATAAAGAGATAAAATTTGAGATGCATGGTCCCCAAATAATTTTTGATACTCTTTATCTTGAGCTACATTAACCGGCGTACCTGAACAACAAACGTGCCCATTGAGGCAGATTACAAAGTCAGTTGAGGACATAACCATATGCAAATCATGAGAAATTAATAAAATTCCACATCCCAGTGTTACAGATATTTTTTTAATTAATTCATATAAAGCTGCTTCCCCTGTAAAATCCACGCCTTGAACTGGCTCATCTAACACTAAAAGATCTGGTTTTTTTGCAATAGCTCTTGCAAGTAGCACCCTTTGCAATTCTCCTCCTGATAATTTGCTCAAACTATTATTTTTTAAGTGTTCAGCTCCAGTTAATTTTAAAGCTTCCTCTATTTCATTGTTTTCTAATTGTTGCGTTAACACCATAAAATCAACAACTCGAACAGGCAAAGACCAGTCTATTGAAATTTTTTGAGGCACATAGGAAATTTTTTTAGTAAATCTTTCAACACTACCGTGAATATCTTTATAAATTCCTAATGCAATTTTAGCAGTGGTTGTTTTGCCTGATCCATTAGGACCTATAAGCGTAACGATATTACCTTTGTATATTTCAAAGCTAACATCTTTAACTAACCATTTATTATTTTTAAAAATTCCGGCATTTTTTATTTTTACAAGAATTTCTTTTTTTTTAGGATCCATATTTAAATTTATAGTTGACTTATATTATTTAACATTTATAAGATGTTATATTATAACAATTAACAATCTCTAATAAAAATTATGCAAATTTTAAAAAAATTAAGTCTACTTATCTCTTTTATTACAGTTTTTTCATTTATGACTACTGCTCAAGCTGAAATTAAAGTGGCCACTTCTATAAAACCCGTTCATTCATTGGTTAGTCTTGTTATGGATGGGGTTGGCAAACCTGGCCTCATTGTAATCGGAAATGACTCCCCTCATACGTTTCAGTTTAAACCAGCGAATGCAAAAATGATACAGGATGCAGATATAATTTTTTGGATAGGTAAAGATTTAGAAACTTTTTTAGAAAAACCTCTTAAAACAATTGGTCAAAAAGCTAAAATAACTGCTTTTTTAGAAAGCAAGGAAATTAAAAAGTTAAAATATAGAGAAAATAATATTTTTGAAGATGAAGAGCATGATGACCATGATGATCACGGTAAAAAAAAAGACGCTCACGGACATGACGATCACGGTAAGAAAAAAGATGCTCATAGTAAAAAGGATGAGCATGACTCTGATGGACATGGAGAATTTGATGCTCATATTTGGACAGATCCAGCAAATGCAAAAATAATGGTTGAGATAATTACAAAACAATTATCGGAGTTAGACAGTAAAAATAAATCTATTTATGAAAGTAATGGAAGAAAAACTTTAGCTGAATTAGACGCTTTGATGAAGGATATTAGTAAAGACACGAATAAAAAAGCAAGTTTTATTGTATTTCATGATGCTTACCAATATTTTGAAAAAAGATTTGAAGTTAAAACTGCGGGCGCATTATCTATTAACCCTGAAGTTTTGCCAGGAGCAAAGCAATTAGCAAGTATAAGAGAGGAAATCAAAACAAAAAAAGTTAATTGTATTTTTTCAGAACCACAATTTAATCCTGGGATCTCAAAGGCAATAGCTCAAGATACAGGAATTAAAACTTTTGTGATGGACCCATTGGGCGCAAATTTAAATGATGGAAAAGAGTTATATTTCAAACTTATTAGAAATATTTCAGCTTTAATAAACAACTGTTAGTTCTTAAACGACAAACCTATATATTTAAAATTTAAAATTCTTAAATTTTTTATAGATTTTAAAATTTTTTCAGTGCAAAATGCTCGTTTTATTATATATATCATTGCATTTAAAAATAAAATTTATGTATTTTAAAAAAAATTTGTAACATAAATATTGCTATAATATGAAAATTTTAAATATTTTGACAATCTACTTTTTTTTGTCGTCCATAGGATTTGCTAACGAAAAATTGATTAAAACAATTGATTTAAAAATCCAAGAACTTGGTAAATATTCAGAAATAAAAAGCTATCCAATTGGCTTTTTTAACTTAGTTGCAAAACACTGCGAGGAAAAGAAAGATTTTACATGCATTGCAAGTGATGTGCCAGGGAAGATGTCACTGATGTTTAATCAAACTGAAAAATATAACCAACGCAATCCAGAGGATCAATTATATGCTATGGCCCTATTTGAGGTTTTTTACTTAAGCAACTTGGAGAAGAATAAGATTTTTTTAAGTAAATTTAAATCAGATTGGCCTAGGAAAAAAAACAGGTTTGGAAAAGACGTCGCTAGCTTGATCAAACTCAATGAAACGCGAAAGAAGATGAGAGAGGCCGTTGGTCTAAGTTTGTCTAACAGCCCGGAGGAAGCAATGAATGCTTATTGGTCTCTTGGAACTTTCTTGTCAAAAGGGAGCACAAAGGAACAAAAAGTTTCAAAGGAATACAAAGAAAGAAAAAAACTACTAGCTTCATATAACGCACCCATCTTAAAACTTAAGTCGGCTATTCAAAATAAAGAGTTGGAAGAAATTTACGAATACTTAAAATGATAAAAAAAACTTATCTCATCCTAACTTTGTTCTTGTGTACGATAAGCTTCGTTAATAAAGGCTCAGCAGAAATTCCTAAAAATATCCAAGATGCATACAAAGATTTTAAAAAAGATATTGAAAAATTAAATAATAAAATTGATAAAACAGAAAACCAAAAAGATGCTAAACTACAAGGCATAGATGAAGCTTTGCTGAAAATTAATGAAATGGTCTCTTTAGTCGATCAAGCTTACGAAAAAAATAATTTGGACCTGATTGAATCAAATTTAAATTTCCTTTCAACAATGATTGCCAAAACTTCAAGCCTAATACCCAACGAATATGAGAGTGACTTGAGCAAAATTGACATCGAAAAAATGAAAGACTTCGACCCTAAGATTATTACTGACATTTCTTCATCGATGAAGTCAAAGAAGACCGATAAGAATGAGACCTTGCTTGAAGACATGGTAACTCTCAAAAAGAGTGGCGTTGATGTTTTTAAAATTAATTCTGATTTAAGTAAAAAAGGCATTTCCATTATTAACACTGAAGAAATCTCACAAGTAATGGCAAAAAACCCAGATAATAAAAAGTTAAAAAGTGACATCATCAAAGAATTAAAATCGAGCGGAGTAACGAATGAAGAGTTGATCCAAGTTGAAAAAGGCGTTGCGGTTGTAAGCTTGCAGCCCATTTCTCAAATCCCACAGGATACGAGGAATAAAAAAATTGATGAAAAAACAACACTTAGTCCAATTAAAATTGATCCTGTTAAGCCTTCAGAAGAAAGAATTGACTCAATTACAACAGCAAAAACACTTTCATCTCTCGGCTTAAACAATGTCGATGATAGGCAAACAACAGGGGTGCCTTATGCGGAATTTTCTAAAATGGAAAATGAATTATATTCGCAGATTAAAACCGCGGGTTTTAATAAAGAACAATCTGAACAAGTGATCTTTAATTTGAAGACGAAGTATGTTGACGTTTGGTTTCATGCTAAAGAAGTCTACGAAAATGTCTTAACCAAAGGTGGAACTATTACAGATGCAAAATCGGCTCAACAAGATTGGCTTAATACAGGCGGTGGTAGTTTTGGTTTAAAAAATTGGATAGATTTATTTAATAAAAATACATCTCCAACTCAAGTTATAAGATATTCTTTGCAAGATTATTTAAAGGAGCTTAATCCTAATCAAATAAAAGTAGAATTAGCCTCTTCTAATCGAATTGCTAAGGAAGCAGAAGCAAGAGTATTGAGTTATTTTACAATTGATGATCCAACTGGTGATCGTAGATCGGCAGGCAAGATCGTTGAAGAAGCAAAAGTAATCAACAATAAAGTAAAAGAGTCTGCAATGAAATATGGCATCTCCGCAGAAAAAGCAGGAATGTTGGCTTCCAATGCGGCAACGTCTTATTTAGATACTTGGTATGCAGGAACACTCGTAGCCGAAGGACAGCTGGCAAAAGGTTATAAGTGGGAAGGAAAAAATGGAGCTGACGAGGCAGTCGTGAAGTGGTGGAATAGCTTGCCTCAAAACAGTTATATGAAACAATGGGACGCAAAGCTTTATAACCCATCTGATAAAATAGATTTTGATGACGATGAACTAGACTATATTCCTAATGATGAGGCACTTCAAAAATGGTTTTCAAACTTAAAAGATTCAGACTTTAAAAAACTGGATCCTTCGAAAGAAAGGATAAATTCTGAAGCTTTTGCTCGAACGCTTTCATACCTACAATTTGATGATAAAGGAAATGTCACGGGAGACATTGTAAAAGAAGCTGAGCTAGTAAAAAATTCAATAATAAATCAGGCTACTAAAAATGGTTATGACAAAATTCAAGCTGAAATTTTAGCAAAAAATGCAGCAACTCGATATCTAGATATTTGGTTCAAAGGCACGGTTGTTTCAGAATCAGAATTAGCAAAAGGTAACACCTGGAAAGAAGCGGACGAAGCAGTTGACAAATGGGCAAATTCTTTGACAGGTGAAATGAAAGGATGGGCCGATCTATTGTATGGAGATAATGAAAGGTTTAAAGCTGATCCTAATTTTTTTGCAAAATTAGATAAGTACTTCAAAGATTTAGGATTCCTGCCACCGGAAATAGTAAAACCACCAAAAAATCCAACGCCAATATCTCCTCCTTCACCAGGTACTCCTTGGGATCCAAATCAAACGATTGCTCAGAACAAAAATCGTACAGTGGAAATGGGCACTATCAAAAGCAATACAGGACTATCTAGTGTAATGAATTCCATGAGTGATCGACAAGTTAGGGGACTACTGCAAAGCGGCGTAATAAATAATCAGTTAGCCAAAGAATATATGAAGGATGGTATAATAATAGCTGAGCTTAATCCTTTAGACAATCTTCAAGAAGCAAAGAGGCAAATGAAGATGAGCTCCATTAACAGTAATGAGTTGCTGACAAAAGTTATGAATTCATTATCTGACCGTCAAGCTTATGAATTAATTGCCTCAGGCGTTTTGCCATCAGATATGGTTAAAGAGTACATTAAAAATGGTTTGAATGCTCCTATCTTGCCTTGCGGATCACCAGGTTGCTCAATGATTGATTACAAATATACGAAAACCGGAAATATTGATGCACCAAAACCTGATTTCAAGGAATCAGTAGCTGGGACTGCAAAAGATTTAAAAGGAACAGGTAATTTTAAAGGCCTTAGTGCTGCAGCCGCATTAGGAAGTAGTTTAAGCGCAGCAGTAGCAGAAATACAAGCGTCTTTAAATGCGGGAGCTATCCTTAGAGGTGTTGATGGCCAGAAAATATCAGTGCAAGAAGCACTATCCTCTATGCCCGCAGGTGGTACGATAAACCCAGATGGAACACTTAATCCTGTGCAAAGTACAAATACTAATACTCCTGGAAATAACAATCCAACTGGCCAATAAGTTTAAAAAGTATCTGTTCAGCAATTAAAAATTATAACAAATAAATCAATTAAATTTTTTTTGTGATATCTGTATTAATTTTTTGGTATCTTGAAGCATGAAAAATATAGGATTTATTGGCGTTGGTTACATGGGCTATGGTATAGCTAAAAATATTTTAAAACATGGGCACAAACTTTTTGTAGTTGCAAACAAAAATA
>CBDDXH010000051.1:0-7913 GCA_965235125.1 Pelagilacustribacter hypolimneticus (SeqCode)
TTAATTGCTGGACCATGCCAACTTGAAAGCGAGCAACATGCTTTAGAGGTTTCTCATGAATTAAAAAAAATTACTTCAGATTTAAAAATTAATTTAATTTATAAAACTTCTTTTGATAAAGCTAACAGGACAAGTTTAAAAGGTAAAAGAGGAATTGGTTTAGAAAAATCTCTTTCTATATTTGATAAGATTAGAAAAAAAGTTGGTGTTCCAGTTTTAACCGATGTTCATACAGCCGAACAATGTTCAATAGTTGCAAAGCATGTAGATGTTTTACAGATACCTGCTTTTTTATGCAGACAAACTGATTTGTTAGTAGCTGCAGCTAAAACTGGAAAAATTGTTAATGTTAAAAAAGGTCAGTTTTTAGCTCCTTGGGACATGATTAATGTAATAAAAAAACTAGAAGACTCAGGAAATAAAAATATTTTACTGACCGAACGTGGTGCAAGTTTTGGATATAATACACTTGTTACAGATATGAGAGCTTTGCCTATAATGGCGAAGTTTGGTTATCCTATTGTTTTTGACGCAACTCATTCCGTTCAGCAACCAGGTGGTATGGGAGAAAAAAGTGGAGGCCAAAGAGAATTTGTTCCTTATTTATCTAGAGCGGCAATTGCAGTTGGTATTGGTGCGGTGTTTATGGAAACACATGAAGATCCAGACAACGCTCCATCAGATGGTCCTAACATGATTCCTTTAAGCGAAATAAAAGCTTTGTTAAAGCAATTGGTCTCAATCGATAAATTGATTAAGAACTAATAAATGGCAAAAATCACAAAGTTGATAGGCAGACAAGTCTTTGACAGCAGGGGCAATCCAACTGTCGAAGCAGAGGTTTTTTTAAATAATAAAATTAAAGCATTTGCTATTGTACCTTCAGGAGCATCAACAGGCGCATTTGAAGCATTTGAATTAAGAGATAATAATAAGAATTATTTTTTAGGAAAAAGTGTTTTAAATGCAGTTAATAATATAAATACTATTATTAATAAAAGTTTAAAAAGCATAGATTCAGGAAATCAAAAAAAAATTGATCAAATTTTACTAGACCTTGACGGGACCGATAATAAGAAAAAATTAGGAGCCAATGCTTTACTCGCAGTATCTTTAGCTGTTGCAAAAGCAGAAGCAATTTCAAAAAAAAAAGAATTGTATCAACATTTAGGTAAAAAATTTATTATACCAAAACCATTAATGAATATTATCAATGGCGGTGCTCATGCAGATAATAATTTAAAAATTCAAGAGTTTATGATCAGACCTGATTCAGCTAAAAATTTTATGGATGCTATTGAAAAATGTTTTTTAGTTATTCAAAACTTAAAAAAAATTCTTCAATCAAAAAATTTATTAACAAATGTAGGTGATGAAGGTGGCTTTGCTCCATCTATTAACTCCAATGAGGAAGCTCTTGATCTTATTGTTGATGCCATAGATCAATCTAAATTAAAACCAGGTGTAGATATCAATATTTGTTTAGATGTCGCAGCCAATGAATTGATTAATAAAGAAGGCAACTATATATTAAATTCCTCTGATTATCTTTCAGTTGATGAATGCATTCTTTATTACAAAGAGTTAGTTTCAAAATACCCCATTAAATCTATCGAGGATCCATTTGCTGAAGACGACTGGAGAGCATGGTCAAAACTTACAAAAGAAATTGGTAAAAATATTCAAATTGTAGGAGATGATTTGTTCGTAACTAATGCTAAAAGATTAAAAAAAGGAATTAAAGAAAAGTCAGCTAACTCCATATTAATAAAAGTAAATCAAATCGGAACCTTGACTGAAACTTTAGATGTAATTGATCTTGCTAAAAAAAATAATTTTAGTACAATTATTTCTCATAGATCTGGTGATACCGAAGATACTTTTATTGCTGATTTGGCAGTTGCTACTCAATCAACTCAAATTAAAACAGGTTCTTTAGCAAGATCTGAAAGAGTGGCTAAATACAATAGGTTATTGAGAATTGAAGAACAGCTTGGAAAATCTTCTAAAATAGCTAAAATCTAAACATGAAAATTTTAGAAATTCTTAAATCAAAAAAAATATTTTTCTTTCAAGTTTTTTTCACCTTATATATTGGCATTAATCTCATTGGTGGAGAACGAGGTTTGATTTCTTATATTGAAAAGAACGCATATGAAAAAAAACTTTTAAATAAAAAGATAGAATTAGAAAGCGAATTAGAGTCTGTAGAGCACAAAAACAAATTGCTATCTGAAAATATTGATCTAGATTATTTAGATACTCTTTATCGTTCAAAATTTAAATTTGGCACTAAAGATGAAATTTTAATTAAACTAAAATAATGAAACCAAGACATCCTGAAAAAGTAAAAAATATTGAAAGTCCACTAAAAAAAAAACCAGAGTGGATTAGATCTAAGATTACTAATAGTAAAATATTTTTTCAGACCAAAGAAATAGTAAACAAAAATAAATTAAATACTGTTTGTCAGGAAGCTAATTGTCCAAATATAACTGAGTGTTGGAGCAAAAAACATGCAACTTTTATGATTATGGGAGATATCTGCACAAGAGGTTGTGCTTTTTGCGATGTTAAAACAGGAAAACCTTTTGCGTTAGATCCCTTAGAACCTTGCAGGGTATCTAAGGCTGTTAATGAATTACAATTAAATCATGTGGTAATCACATCTGTTGATAGAGATGATCTAGAAGATGGAGGAGCAAATCATTTTAAAGAAGTTATTTCAGAGGTTAAAAAAAATAATCCAAATACAACAATTGAAGTTTTAACTCCAGATTTTTTAAAAAAAAAAAATGCTTATGAGAAAGTTTTAGAAGGAAATCCTGATGTTTTTAATCATAATATAGAAACTGTTCCTAGTTTGTATTTAAAAGTTAGACCTGGCTCTCGTTATTTTACCTCTGTGGAACTTCTTAAATCCGTTAAAATAAAAAAACCAAATATTTTTACTAAATCAGGAATTATGGTTGGCTTGGGTGAAAAAAAAGATGAAATAATTCAAGTAATGGATGATTTGAGAATTGCCGATGTAGATTTTTTAACAATTGGTCAATATCTTCAGCCTTCAACTAAACATTTTCCTTTAGATAGATATTTACATCCAGATGAGTTTGAAGAATTTAAAAATATTGCAATTTCAAAAGGTTTTTTGCTTGTTTCCTCATCACCATTAACAAGATCCTCTTATCACGCAGATACAGATTTTAAGATTCTAAAAGAAGCTAGAGAAAATTCTTTAGGATGTCAGCAGCTTCAATAAAAAAAATTTTTTTTTGTAGCAAAAAAAATTTAATCGAAATGGTTTTAGATATTGAACAATATCCTCAATTTGTTCCCTGGTGTTTGAATGGTAAAATACATGAAAAGAAAGAGTCAGAAGATTTTATTGAAATAAAAGCTGACCTCAAAGTTGGTAAAAAATTTATAAATGAGACTTATTCTAGTCTAGTTTTGTATTCTAAAAAAAAAGATTTAATAACTGTGACCGATATTAAAGGGCCTTTAAAATATCTTAAAAACGAGTGGAAATTCAGAGAAATCAACAAAAAAACTGAACTAGATTTTAGTATAGATTTTGAATTAAAAAATAATTTTTTAAACCTTATTATGAAAAATTATTTTAATTTTGGAATAAATAAAATTACTGATGCCTTTGAACAAAGAGCTCTTAAGCTTTTTAAATAAAATTTCTAATAAGTTCAAAAGATTTTTTTACAGAATTTATTCTAATCTTTTCCCTATTATTGCTTTTAAAAAAAAACTCTTCAATTTTAGTTTTATTACCTTTTTTTATTCCTATATAAACCAGACCTACGGGTTTTAATTTTGATCCACCTTTAGGGCCAGCGATTCCAGTGATTGCTATATTTAATTTTGTTTTTGATATTTTTGATAAATTATTAACCATAGTCTTACAGCATTGTTTACTAACAGAACCATATTTACTTATTATTTTTGAAGAAACTTTAAGGAATTTAATTTTTGCTTGATTTGAATAAGTTACGATTCCAAATTTAAAAACCTTTGAAGCACCGTCAACACTAGTTAAAGCTTGTGCAAGCATACCGCCAGTACATGATTCAGCAACAGATATGCTTATTTTTTTATTTTTAAGTAAATTAATTATTTTTTTTACCTCTTTAAACATAATTTATAAACATGAGAATTATTAAAAATACTAATACCGAAAAAATACCTGCAATTATGTCATCTAAAATTACACCAAATCCATTCTTCATATATTTGTCAATTATATTTATGGGATAAGGTTTCCATATATCAAATACTCTAAATAAAATAAAAGACATTAGAGTCAAAAAAATAAAATAATTTAAATTATTTTTTTCAATAAAACTGTAAATTGTTAAGATCGGAATAGATTGGCCTATAAATTCATCTATGACTATTTCTTTAGCATCTACTTTTGAAAATGAATTATTAAATTTATCAATTATGTAAACTGAAAATATAAAAATTATAATTACATTTAAAATTAATACAATTATACTTATTTGAAAAATATAAAACAAAATATAGATCAAGCACGTTACAAAAGAAGCAACTGTGCCTGGTAAGTATTTTGAATTACCTATACCCAGCATAGTAATTATTAATATACTTATTTTCTTATTCATATTTTATTACCGAGACTATTACTTCAGCTGCAATAGCTTTTTCTTGTCCAATAATACCCAATTTTTCTGTTGTTTTAGCTTTGATGTTTACTTTATCAGATGATATTCCACACAAAGTAGAAATATTATTAACTATTTTATTTTTAAATTTTTTAAGTCTTGGAGTTTCTGTTATTACGTTTATATCTATATTATTTATTTCATAGTTCTTTAACCTAATTTTTCCAATAACTTCTTTAATTAAGAGGGCTGAACTTATGTTTTTATATTTTTTACTCTTGTCAGAAAATAATTCACCGATATCTTTCATTTGGCATGCGCCTAGAACCGCATCTATTATGGCATGTAATACAGGATCTCCATCAGAATGACCTAATGTGCCAATAGGAGATGGAATTTTTATTCCTCCTAAGAATAGTTTTCTTCCAGCAACCAATTTATGAACATCAAAACCAATACCAATTTTTAAATTAGACTTATAAATATCTTTTAATAATAAAAAATCATATTTATCTGTAATTTTAAAATTTCTTTTTTCCCCGTTTATAAATTTGATTTTATCTTTGCTATTTATTAATGATAAATCATCATCATTATAATTATCTTTATTTTTACTATGAAGATTAAATATTTTTTTAAAATTGAAACATTGTGGAGTTTGAGTTACAAAAAAATCATCTCTTTTTAAATTTAAAAACTTATGTTTGTCGTACTTTTTTTTTAAGGAGTCATATATTTTTAAAACAGGAATAATTATGTCATTTTTTTTCGATTCGTGTAATATTTTTTTTATTAAATTTGATGAAAAATTAGGTCTCGCTGCATCATGAATTAAAACTTTGTTTATACCATTTTGTTTTTCTAAATAATTTAAAGCATTATAAGTAGATTGTTGTCTAGTTTTACCGCCCTGTAAAAAAATTATATTTTTTAAATTAATTTTTTTTAAAAAATTTATATGCTTTTTATGATAAACAATAATTATCTTTTTAAATTCTTGAAATTGTCTAATTTTGTTTATTGATATTTCTATTAGAGTTTTTCCACCTATCTTATTATATGGCTTCGGTAATTTAGACTTAAACCTACTACTATTTCCGCCAGCTAGTAAAATAAAAGAAAATTTCATTGAGTTAAACTATATTATGTTTATATAAATTATTGATATTTTTTATGTTTAATAAATTAAAGGGTTTTAGAACAGTTATTTTACTTTCCATACTTTCTATTTGTCTTTGCATACTTACATTTTTAGCTTTTATTAATGCAAAGATTTTATTTTTTTCGAATATTAATTTACAGCTTTTATTAATATTTGATGTTATTTTACTTATATTATTTTTATTAATTGTATTTAAAAAAAGTTCAAATCTATATCTTTTAATAAAAAATAGAAAAGTTGGTTCAAAAACAAGCCTTCGATACATATCTTTATTTGCCTTATTTACTTTAATACCGTCCTTTCTTATTGCTATTTTTTCGTTATTTATTTTTAATTTTGGACTTCAAAATTTTTTTAATACTCAAATTACAAAAGCAGTAAATAGCTCATATGACGTTGCAAAAAGTTATCTTGAACAAAATAAAAAAATAGTTGAGTCAGATGTTTTTTTAATGAGTGTTGGCTTAAATAGAGCTTCAAATTTATTTTATTCTTCACCGGAAGGATTTAAAAATATTGCAAGATCAGAAAAGTTATTAAGAAGAGTTGACGATATTTTCTTAATCGATAGTTCTGCTAATATAATATTTTCCGATACTGATGATGATAAAAATTTTATTAAACCTTCTGATGAAGAAATAAATAATGCAATAGAGGGTTTTCCAGTTCTAATCTCAAACAATATCCAAGATAAAACTTCAGCAATGATTAAATTAAATAATTTAATAGATACATATTTGCTTATCTCAAGAAACGTTGATTCAGAAATTATTAAATATTTAAATGAAACAGAACAAGCTGTTAATTTCTACTATGCTGTTGAAAATAAACAGTTAGGTATAAAAATAACATTTGTAATGATTTATATCTTAGTTGTGGCCTTACTTTTATTTGTTTCAACAATAATAGCTATTGCTTTTGCAGACCGACTTACAAAACCGATAATTAATTTAATCAAGGCTTCTGAAGACATAAGTAAAGGAATTTTAGATAGCAGGGTTCCTGAGTCGGAAACTGATAAAGAATTTGCAATGTTAAATAAAAATTTTAACAACATGATAAAAAGATTAAAAAAGCAGCAAGATAAACTTTTACTAGCAGAACGTTATTCTGCCTGGGAAAGCGTAGCTAGAAAGCTTGCACACGAAATTAAGAATCCATTAACACCAATACAGCTGTCGATTGATAGATTGCAAGATAGATTTTATAAAAAAATTAATGAAGGGCAAGACGAATTTAAAAAATATTTATCTACAATAAATAGACAAATTGAATATATCAAAAATTTAGTAAATGAGTTTTCGAGTTTTGCAAGGATGCCATCTCCTATTTTTAAGAAAATCGAAATAGACATTATTATCAAAAGAGCTTTAGACCTTTATAAAATGTCATCTAAAACTGAATTTAATTTGTATTCTAATATAAAAAAGAAAAAATTTATAAATGGAGACGAGGAACAACTTTACAGAGTTTTTATAAATCTTATTAAAAATTCAGAAGAAGCAATCGCTGAAAAAAAAGTTGAAAACAAGCTTTTTAAAGGTAAAATCAATATAGAAATTCAAGAAAATAGGGCATATATTGTAACATCATTAATTGATAATGGTTCAGGCATAAAAAATGTCGATAAAATAATGACACCATATTTTACAACCAAAAAAGATGGAACAGGTTTAGGATTACCTATAGTAAACAAAATAATTAACGAACATAATGGTGAATTAATAATTTCAAACAACAATCCTGGAGTTAAAGTATTAATTTCATTACCTAAAATAAATTAAATGAAATCAGAAATTTTAGTAATAGATGATAACGCAGATATACGTTTTTTAATTTGCAATATTTTGAAAGAAAATGGATATTCAGTAAGATCTGCAGTAAATTATGATCAAGCTGCTAGAGAAATAAACACCAAGTTGCCTGATTTAGCCATTGTAGATATTAAATTAGATAAAAGTGATAAAGATGGAATTGATTTATTAAAACAAATAATTGAGAAAGATAAATCTTTACCTGTGATTATGATTTCTGGTCATGCTAATGTACATGTTGCAGTAGAAGCAATAAGATTAGGTGCTTACGAATTTGTAGAAAAACCTTTTTCATCTGAA
>CBDDXH010000052.1:0-7260 GCA_965235125.1 Pelagilacustribacter hypolimneticus (SeqCode)
GCACGACCAAACAACATTTAATCCTTCTTTCTTAATAGGTCTAATTAGTTTTGGTAAACCAGCTTCGACTAAATCTGCTCCGAATCTTGAAATAAGAGTTATTCTGCCAGATTCATTTAAAGGATTTAAAATATTAATTAATTTAATTAATTCATCAGCTTTTAGTGTTGGGCCGCATTTAATTCCAATAGGATTTTTAATTCCTCTGCAAAATTCTACATGCGCGCTATCGGGATCTCTCGTTCGATCACCAATCCAAACAAAGTGAGCAGATGTATCATGGTACTCACCTGTGGTAGAATCTACTCTCGTCATGGCTTGTTCGTATGGCAAATGTAAAGCTTCATGAGAAGTATAAAAATCAACAACTCTTAATCTTCTATTGTTTTCTGGATTTATTCCACATGCATCCATAAAGTCTAGAGCATCACTAATTCTATCTTCAATAACTTTATATTTTTTTTCTTGTTCGGTTTGTTTAACAAATCCTAAATTCCATTGATGAACTTGCCTTAAATCTGCAAATCCTCCTTGAGAAAAAGCTCTTAATAAATTTAAAGTTGATGCTGCCTGTGAATAAGCTCTGAATAATCTTTTAGCATCTGGTTGTCTTGCTTTGGTATTAAATTCCATTCCATTAATATTGTCACCTAAATAACTTGGTAGCTCTACACCGTCTTGTACTTCAACTGGAGAGCTTCTTGGTTTAGAAAACTGTCCTGCTATTCTTCCAAGTTTAACAACGGGCAAAGATGCAGACGAAGTTAAAACTAATGACATTTGTAAAAGAACTTTAAAAGTATCTCTTATATTATCTGGATGAAACTCTGCAAAACTTTCTGCACAATCTCCTCCTTGTAAAAGGAAAGCTTTTCCTTCCACAACTTTTGCTAATTCTTTTTTTAAAGATCGTGACTCACCTGCAAATACTAACGGTGGCAATTTGTTAATATTTTTTAAAATAGAATTTAGCTCAGCCTCGTCCTGATAAACAGGAAGATGCTTAGCTGGAAAATTTTTCCATGTATCTGGTGTCCACTTTTTCATATTCAACTAAGAGTATATAAAGCCAAAGTCTAGATTATTCAATACCAACTAAACTATTTTGGATTTTTCTTTAAAAAATCTATGTATTCTTTGTTCGCTACTCTACAGTAACAGATTTAGCTAAGTTTCTGGGTTTATCGATATCAAACTTTTTAAGTAATGCAACATGATAGGCTAAAAGTTGAAGCGGGATCGTTAATATAAAGGGAGACAAAGAATCTTCAATAAAAGGTACATCAATTTTAAATCTAATATTTTCATTAATAACCATGTCATGCTTATCAGTGATTAATAAAACTTTTCCTCCTCGAGCTATGACTTCTTGAGTATTAGAAAAAGTTTTTTCGAAATATTTATCTCTTGGAGCAATAACAATTACAGGTAACCCATCTTCAATAAGAGCTAGAGGTCCGTGTTTCATTTCTCCAGCTGGATAACCTTCAGCGTGTAAATAAGTTAATTCTTTTAATTTAAGAGCGCCCTCTAATGCTATAGGAAAAGATGTTCCCCTACCCAAAAACATTGCTCCTTTAGATTTATGAATATCTTTTGCGACCAATTGAATTTGATCTTCTAATTTAAGAACCTCATCAATAGTTGTTGGAAGTTTAATTAAATTATTTATTTTTTTGATATACTCTTCTTTCTTAATTTCATTTCTCATGAACGAAATTTTTAAACAAAGGATATAAAGAATTAACATTTGTCCAAGAAAAGCTTTTGTTGAAGCCACAGCAATTTCTGGACCCGTATGCAAAGGAAGAACCCAATCTGAATTTCTAGCAATTGAACTTTCTATAACATTAACTATTGAGCAGGTTTTAACTTTATTATCCTTACATAGTTGAAGGGCAGCAGCGGTATCTGCAGTTTCTCCAGATTGTGAAACAAATACATACAGATTTTTTTTATTAAATTTTATTTTTCTATATCTAAATTCAGATGCTACATCAATTTCGACTTCTAGATTTGTTGTTTCTTCAAACCAGTATTTAGCAACCAAACATGAATGAAATGCAGTACCACAAGCGATAAGGACTATTTTTTCTATAGATTTTGGATCGATCGGAAAATTATAAAGATTAATATCTTTCTTAATTCTATCGATATATTCATTTATTCCATTTTTTACTGTAGTAGGTTGCTCAAAAATTTCTTTACTCATAAAATTTTTATAGTCCCCTTTCTCAGCTAAATTTTTATCATCAGATAGAAGAAAAACTTTTTTATTAATTTTTTTTTCATCCAAATTATAAAACTCAACGCTATTTTTTGTTAAAACACAAATATCGCCATCATTTAAATAGCTAATTTTGTTAGTCATTGATTTTAAAGCATATGAGTCTGAACCAAGATAATTCTCATCTTTTGCGTAGCCAACTGCAAGTGGACTACCTCTTCGTGCGCCAATAATTAAATTTTCAAAATTTTTAAATATAATTCCTAAGGCAAAACTTCCTTTTAATTTTTTAAGTGTTTTCTGAACTGATTTTATTGGAGTTTCTTTTTTAATTTCTTCTGTTAACAATAAAGTAATGACTTCAGTGTCCGTTTGAGATTTAAATTTAACACCTTTTTTCTCTAAATCTTTTTTCAATTCATCTGAGTTTTCAATAATACCGTTATGTACAACTGAAACTACTTCTGAAGAATGTGGATGAGCATTAACTTCATTGGGTACACCATGTGTTGCCCATCTTACGTGTCCAATTCCAATGGTACCTAAAGCCGGTGTTTTAAATAAAATTTTTTCAAGTTTTTCAACTCGACCTGTGCATTTTTTTTCTTGAATCTCATTATTGTACAAAGTGGCTAAACCTGCTGAGTCATATCCTCTATACTCAAGACGTTTTAAAGATTCTATTATATTTGTTGATACAGGTTTATTACTAGCAATGCCTATTATTCCGCACATTTATTTTTTCTTTTTCCTTTTATAATTTTTTATTTCAGTTTGTCTTGTTCTAGTTAAGGCAAGTGCATTCCTATTAACATCTTTAGTAATTACTGAACCCGCTCCAACTACCGCATTTTTATTTATTTTAACTGGTGCAACTAAAGAAGCATTTGAGCCGATAAAAACACCATCGCCAATAGTTGTTTTGTTTTTACTAACTCCATCAAAATTGCAAGTAATGGTGCCTGCTCCTATGTTTGAATTTTGTCCAATAGTTGTGTCACCAACATAAGATAAGTGGTTTACTTTTGAATTTTTACCAACTGTAGATTTTTTTATTTCAACAAAATTTCCAACTTTAGCCCCTGATCTTAAGACTGTACCTGGTCTTAATCTTGCATAAGGTCCAATGGTTACATTATCTTCAATAATAGTTTCATCAATGTGAGAAAAAGATTTTATAATGACATTATTTCCAATTCTTACTTTTGAACCAATAACTACATAAGGCTCTATGGTAACTTTTTTTCCAAATTTTATGTCTTTAGATAAAAAAATTGTCTCTGGAGCAGTAAGATTAACACCTTTATTTAAAGCTTTATTTCTTAATCTGTCTTGTTCTGATTTATATTTTTTTGCTTTGTTTAACTTATTATTTAGCTTCATAAAAAATTTTATTTACATTATAAATAGCTTCTAAATAACTCACAAAATATTTCTTTTTAATTCTTTAAATATGACTCAAATATTCACAATTCTTTTCGATTTAGACGGTACAATAATTGATACAGCTCCAGATTTGATTGTAGCTCACGATCATGTAATGAAGAAGTTTGGTCATAAAATAGAACAATCTGTCGATATTAAAAAAAATGTAGGGAGAGGAGCGTGGATGATGATGCAAAAATCTCTCAAAGAAAAAAATGTTAACCAAGTGATACGAAATGAAATGACCAAAGAGTTTATAGATTTTTACAGCAAGAATATTGCAAATGGCAGCAAGCCGATCAAAGGTTTATTAGAGTTTTTAGATTGGGCTAAATCAAAAAATATCTCAATGGCAATTTGTACCAATAAACAGGAAAGATTAGCAGTTCAGTTACTAAAAAAATTAAATTTATTTGATTATTTTGAATATATCGCTGGTCATGATACTTTTGCTTTTAACAAACCTGACCCAAGACATTTGACTAATGTTGTTGAAATTATAGGTGGAGATTTAAAAAAAACTATAATGGTTGGTGATAGCGAAATTGATGAAATGGCAGCTGTTAATGCTAAACTTCCATTCGTTTTAATTGCGAACGGTTATACTGAAAAGAGAACTGAACAAATAAAACATGATGTTTTAATAAAAGATTTTATAGGATTTGATAAAATAATTTCAAAATACCTATGATAACTTTTCCACTTTGGTCTGCATTAATTATTTACTATTTTATAATGTTTGTAACCCCTGGACCAAACAATGCAATGCTAACGGCATCAGGCATGAAATTTGGTTTTGCTAGAACTCTTCCACATTTAATTGGAATACCATTAGGCCATTTTTTTCAAATTATACTTGTTAGTTATGGAATGGGTAATATTTTTATTAAATTTCCATACATTCAATTTTATATGAAAATTTTATGTTTTTTTTACCTTTTATATCTAAGCTGGAAAATGCTTGGCTCTTTTAGTGTTATTAAAAAAGAATCTGGCAGACCTTTAAAATTTTATGAAGCTTCTTTATTTCAATTTATAAATCCAAAAGCTTGGGCTGTGGCTATCGCTGGGGTTTCTGGTTTTTTTCCAACAGAAGAAAGTTTTTTTAAAGCGACAATGTTTCTTGCGTTAACAGCTCCAATTGTTTGCTTTCCTTCTATATCGCTTTGGGCAATTTTTGGTAATTCATTAAGAATTTTTGTTAATGATTTAAAAACAAAAAAAATAATTGAATACATCCTAGCAATATTGTTGATTCTAACTGGCATATTCATACTAATTAAATAAAACTTTGATTTCGTAAGCATCGTCTTATAAAAAATAAGCCTATGCATTTTACTAAAAAAAATTCTTCTAAAAAAAGATCTGATTTAGTTAAATCTCTTAAGTCTGGAAAACTTTTAAGATTTCCTGGTGCCTATAATCCTTTGTGCGCAAAATTAATCGCAGAAATTGGGTTTGATGGGGTTTATATTTCAGGGGGAGTTATGTCGAATGATTTAGGTCTACCAGACATTGGTTTAACTACTCTGGATCAAGTTAGTTACCGTGCAGCACAAATTAGTAGAGTAAGTGACCTACCAACTATTGTCGATGCAGATACTGGATTTAAGGATTGTTCAAAAACTATTTCTATACTTGAGGCAAAAGGTTTAGCGGGCTGTCACATTGAAGATCAAGTTGATTTAAAAAGATGTGGTCATTTAGATAATAAAGAACTTATTTCAAAAAAAGAAATGGTAAAGAAAATTAAAGACTCTGTAAAAGCAAGAAAAGATAAAAATTTTTTAATTATAGCTAGAACTGATGCAAATGGTATTGAAAGTTTTGATAAAACATTAGATAGAATTAAAGCCTATGAAGATGCAGGAGCTGACATAATATTTCCTGAAGCCATGAAAAATGAAAAAGAATTTGAAAAAGTTAGAAAAACTTCAAAGAAATATTTATTAGCTAATATGACTGAATTTGGAAAATCAAAGCTTTTAAATAAATCTGATCTTGAAAACTTAGGATACAATATCGTTATTTATCCTGTTACGACACAACGATTAGCAATGAAAAATGTTGAGGATGGTTTAAAATCTATATTTAAAAATGGAGATCAGAATAATATTTTAGATAAGATGCAAACTAGAAAAAGATTGTATGAATTAGTGGAATATGAGAAATATAATAGATTAAATAAAAAAATTACTGATTTTTCTTCTGAGGGGCATGAATAAATATGAGTGAAGAAATAAAAAAAGGTTTGTTAGGTATTGTTGTTGATGAAACAACTATTTCTCAGGTTATGCCTGAAATTAATTCACTAACCTATCGCGGTTATACAGTGCAACAACTGTGCGATAAATGTTCTTTTGAAGAAGTAGCTTACCTTATTTTAAACGGGGAGCTGCCAAATAAAAATCAATTAAAAAAATTCATAAAAAAAGAAAAATTAAACAGAAAACTTTCTAGTCAAATACTTGCCAGTATTCAAAAAATGCCAAAAAATGCACATCCGATGGATGTGACTAGAACAGTAGTAAGCTTGATGGCATTAGAGGATAAAGAAACAAGTAATAGTTCTCAAGAAGCTAATATGCGTAAAGCTATAAGAATTTTTGCAAAAACTCCAAGTGCTATTGCTGCTTATTTTAGAACTAGAAAAGGAAAAAAAATTATAAATCCAAGTAATAAATATTCTTTTTCAGAAAACTTTTTTCATATGATGTTTGGAAAAGTTCCAGATAAGGAAATTGTAAAAGCTTTTGATGTGTCTTTAATTTTATATGCTGAGCATAGTTTCAATGTTTCGACTTTTACCGCAAGAACAATTACAAGTAGTTTATCTGATATACATGGTGCCATCACTGGGGCAATAGCAAGTCTTAAAGGACCTTTGCATGGTGGAGCTAATGAAGCTGTCATGCACATGATGAAGGAAATAGGTAAACCTGAAAAAGCAAAAAAATGGATTGAAAATGCGCTAAAAAAGAAAAAGGTTATCATGGGATTTGGCCACAGAGTTTATAGAAGTGGAGATTCAAGAGTTCCTACGATGAGAACTTATTTATTTAGAATAGCTAACCTTCTCAAAAAAGAAAAATACGTTCACATTTATGAAATTTTAGAAGAAGTCATGTTTAAGAAAAAAAATATTCATCCTAATGTCGACTACCCTTGTGGTCCTATGTACCATATGATGGGAATAGATACCGACTTCTTTACTCCGATATTTGTAATGGCTAGAATTACTGGCTGGTCAGCTCATATTATGGAACAGCATGCTTCTAATAAATTAATTAGACCGTTATCTAAATATAAAGGCAAAAAACGTCGAGAAGTAATGCTTCTAAACCAAAGATAGTTTATCTAAAATTTGTGAAACCTATTTTATAAATACCTTTTTTATCAGCAGAGACATAAATATTTCCTTCAACATCTTCGTATAAAACATTTTCTTTATTTGTAACAAAGTGTCTTAATACAAGATCGTCTAGAGGTATTTTTTCAATAGATTGAACTTTATCTAATGAATTATTTAATAAAAAAATAATTAAAGAGTGTCCTTTTATTAAATTATTTCCAATAAGTGATAATGCCATTAAACATGATTTTTTATA
>CBDDXH010000053.1:0-7011 GCA_965235125.1 Pelagilacustribacter hypolimneticus (SeqCode)
GGTTTTAGTAATGATCTGGACTATACCCACTTCTTCTAAGAATTTAATAATAAAAATAAAAGGAATTAAAATTTTATATAAAGGAATGGTTACGTCTATAATTTCTTTTAAAAGCTTTTTAAAAAACATGTGAGATATAATTTAAAATCAATTTATCTTATACTTTTTATATTGCCTTTAAAATTAGCTGAGGTAAAAACACCTCCTTGGAAAAGTAATGCCATTTTATCTTTATATTCATTTTTGCTCAACATATTAATATTAACTCGGTCAGCACTATCTTTTGGTTTATATCCCAATTGGTAAGCTCTTAAATTATTCCACCAAGATTTTTTATTTTTAGATACCCCATAAACAATTTCATTATGAATGGCTTTATGTTTAATCCCAATATTAACAAGTTGAGTAAGATCTTCATAACTTATCCAAGTTGATAAATGTCTTCTATCTTCTGGGGCCTTTAAACACGTACCAATTCTAATACACATGGACTTAATATTAAATTTATCTGCATAAAATCTAGATAATTCTTCACCAAAAGCTTTGCTTAATCCGTAGTGACTATCCGGTCTTTGATTGGACAAATGATTTAATCTTGTTGTTCTTCTATGAAAACCAATAGCATGGTTTGAACTTGCAAAAATTATTCTTTTAACTTTATTTATTCTTGCCGCTTCAAAGAGATTATATGTGCCTATAATATTATTTTGTAAAATATTAGACTGAGTATCTTCTATTGGAATAGAGCCGAAGTGAACAATGGCATAAACCCCTTTGGTAACATTTAGCATTGCTTTAAAGTTTTTAAGATTGGCTAAAATAAATTTTTGATTTTTTTCTATATTTTTTTTTTTTAAATCTGTGCCTATTAAATTGATGTAACCAATCTTAGCTAAAGATCTAAAAAGCATTCCACCTAAATGGCCTGCAGCACCAGTAATTAAAACTTTTTTATGCATCTTTTATTTAAATTTACAACCTTTAACAGTTAAACTTGCCATATAAAAAGAACTGCTAGCTGTAATAAATAATGTTTTTCCATCTACGCCACCAAAATCGACATTAGATACTCGCTCAGGCAATTTAATATAACCAATCTGCGCTCCTGAAGGATTATAACAAGCAACTCCATCTCCACAGCTAGTCCATAAATTATTATCGGCATCAAATCTAAAGCCATCAAAAACATAATCAGGATCTGTTTTTGCAAAAACTATTGGATTAGTGATTTTTAAATTTTTATCTATATCGTATCTTCTGATATATTTTGTCTCCCCCGTGTTTGAAATAAATAATTGAGACTCATTAGGTGAAAGAGCTATGCCATTTGGACGATCCATATCTGTTACAAAAGCTTCTAATGATTTAGTTTTTGGATCAAATTTAAAAACATAACATCCTCCATACATCATCTTGCCTGGAAAACCCTCAACTCTCTTTGGATTAATAATCCCGTAAGGAGGATCGGTAAAAAAAATAGTTTCATTTGAGTGAACGCAAACATCATTTGGTGAGTTTAATCTTTTATTATTATATTCATCTGCAATTAAGGTAATGACGTTATTTTGATCTGTTGTAGTCACTCTTCTAGCTCCATGTTCACACGTTACAAGATTTCCCTCATTGTCAGTTGTATTACCATTTGAAAAATTTGAGGGTGATCTAAATATTTCAACTTTTTTAAAATCAAAACTAAGCATTCTATTATTTGGAATGTCGCTCCAAACAACTTTGTTTAATCTTCTTAAATAGCAAGGTCCTTCTGTCCAAATACTTCCGGTGTGAATTTGTTTTAGATTAAGATTTTTTGTATAAACTTCAAACTTTTGTTTATTCATTTAGTTATTACTAACATTCACAATTGTAAAAAAAAAGTGTTTATCTTTTATGTCTATTGTTTGATTTTTAAACTTTCAGTTCTTAACTGACCGCAAGCACCCAATATATCTTGACCTCTTGACCTTCTAATCGTTGCAACATATCCAGCATCTTGAATAATTTTACCAAATTTTTCCATCTCGTCTCTTTCAGTTGGAAGGTATTGAACCCCTGGCCAAGGATTAAATTCTATAAGATTAACTTTACACGGAAACTGCGCCATAAGTTTTACAAGTTGTTTGGCGCATTCCATGCTATCGTTAATGCCTCTGAGCATAACATATTCTAATGTTATTTTTTCTTTAACAACTGAACTGTAATATTTGCACTGCTCAATCAGATCTTTAATTTTAAATTTTTTATTAATTGGCATGATCATTTCTCTAATATCATCAGTTGGTGCGTGCAGAGATAAAGCTAAATAGGTGCCAATTTCTTTAGCGGCATCAGGAATTTTGTTAGCTATTCCTGCTGTTGAAACTGTTATTTTTTTAGGACCATAATTCAATCCCTCTTTGTCTTTTAAGATTTCAACTGCCATTTTTACATTGTCGTAATTATAAAAAGGCTCACCCATTCCCATTAAAACAATATTAGATATTTTTTTTTGCTCACCCCAATCATTAATTTGTTCTTTAGCAATAATGACTTGATTGACAATCTCAGCAAAACTTAAATTTTTAACTAAACGTTGGGTCCCTGTATGGCAAAATCTACAATTTAAAGTGCAGCCCACTTGTGAAGAAATACAAAGCGTTGCCCTAGTTTTTTCAGGAATATAAACACATTCAACTTCATTGCCATCGAAAAGTTTAATTAACCATTTGATTGTTCCATCCGTTGAGGTTTGAGTTTTTACAATTTTCGGTCTCTCTAGACTTATTAAACTATTTAATTTTAATCTTAACTCTAGCGGAAATGTAGTTAAGTTATTAATTTCAAAAGAACCTTTTTGGTAAACGGATTGCCAGATTTGTTTGCTGCGCATAGAAACTTTTTTTTCATCAATTTCTAAGTCTTGATTTAAAAAAAGTTTTAATTCTCTAAAGTTAAATTCAAAAAAATTTTTAAGTGCCATAATTATTGAATATAGAACAATATGTTGATTGTGTATACTTTAGACATTTGATAGATAAGCCAATGTTTTTAAGAATTAAAAATATACCCAAACTATCCTGGAGTTCCAAATCTCCTAAAAATTTTAAACCTGCAATGAAGACTTTATTCTATCTTTGTTTAGGTCTAACTTTTTTTGGATTTGGTGAGGGATTACTAATTGTCTCTGGTATTGGAGCATCACCTTGGAACGTTCTTCATCAAGGAGTTGCGATTAATCTTGGTTTATCCGTTGGAACCATAGCTTTTTTAGTAAGTTTTTTAGTTTTATTACTTTGGTTTTTTTTAGATCAAAAGATAGGCATAGGCACAATAATCAATTTTATTATTATCGCTATTATGATTGATGTAACTATTTTCTACTTTAAAAAGCCTGAAATGTTCTTTTCACAATTTCTTATGGTCATTGCAGGTATATTAATTATTGGATTTGGAACTGCTATGTATCTAATTACAAATTTAGGGCCAGGTCCAAGAGATGGTCTAATGACAGGTTTACAAAAAAAAACAAATGCGCCCATTGCTTTAGTTAGAGGTTGCATAGAAATCATTGTAGTTTTACTGGGTTGGTTTTTAGGTGGTACATTAGGTATTGGAACTTTTCTTTTTGCATTCGGCATAGGCCCTGCGGTTGCGTTAAGTTTAAATTTCTTCTCTAAATCCATGAAATAAAATTAAGGTAATTTTAACCGTAAAAAATAGGTTGGACTTATTTTTTTACCTTTGCTAAATTTATGTGCTGCTTGATTGACAAATTAAAAAATGGAACAAAAATTAAGAATAGAAAGCATCAATTCTAAAATTAATTTAAATAAATTACCCTCTAAATTAAAAAATTTAAATACCTCAAGTTTGGGCGGTATGATTTCAGAATTTATCCATTATGTTTTTAAAGAACGAATAAAAAGTAAATCACTCAATTGGTGTTTTACAAATATAAAAAGAGTTAAAATTTTTCTTCAAATTTTTCATGCTGATCAAGGGAAAAAAGAAATATACAAGGAAGAAATAGCAAAACAACTTCCTGAATATTCATATAAAACAATTGCAAAAATCATTGATGATGGTCTTGCTAAAAAGTATTTTATTTTAATGGCAGTTGATGGCGCTTCGGGTAGTGATGGAAAAGTAAAAAATATTAGACCTTCCGAAGAATTGATGGTTGACTTTTTAAATCTTAGTCTTGAAATCGCTTCTTACATTGATAAAAAAAAACTTAGCCAAGATTAGAAAATTTTATTTTAATCAATTCTATAAATAATTTCTGTTAACTAGATATGTTAAAACTTGCCATCGATAGATATATTAGTTAATCAACAACTATAAATTAATGAATTACAATAAACCTTTTAACTTTTTAAAAAATTTACCTAATAAACTAAATAATTTTTATAAAAAAAATCTAAAATTGGGTTTAAAAGTTAACAATAAATCTAAAACTATAAAAGACTTTGACCCCGTGACTAATCTCGACCGCAGCTTTGAAAAATATATAAGATTGCTCATTCATAAGTCTTTTCCAGACGACTCTATTATTGGCGAAGAATTTGAGGATAAATTTTCTGCAAACAATTATCAGTGGTGCATTGACCCTATTGATGGCACCAGAGCTTTTATCATTGGAGCGCCTACCTGGTCGAATTTAATTGGACTTTCATTTGAAAATAAAGCGGTTGTAGGTTTAGCTAATTTTCCTGAGCTTAATAAATACTACATCAGTGATCAGAAAAAATCTTATGTAATTAAAAATAAACAGAAATCTATTTTGAAATCTTCTAAAAATAATAATTTAAAAACAATTAAAATTATTGGAAATTTTCATGGAACCCTTAGCTACGAGAAACAAAAAAAAATTATTAAAAAATTTGGCTGGTCTTTTAGATTGGCTGGATTTGATGCTTTAAATTATTGTCTTCTCGCTGAAGGCAAAGTGGATGCTGTGATCGAAGCTAATTTAAAACCTTATGACATTTTACCTTTAATTCCCATTCTCAAAAACTCAGGGGCTATAGTTACGAATTGGAAAAATGAACCAGCTGAAAAAGGTGGAAATATTTTAGCCACATCTAATAAAAATTTGCACAATAAAATTTTAAAAATACTTAGAATCTCAAGAGGATAATGAATAATAAAACTATAGGATTAAGCATTGTTGGTTTAGCTTTACTTATTTTTTTTTCTAAACATGAATATGCCTGGATCATATCGGCTATTCTTTTGGGTTTAGGCAGTGGAATGTTTTTTTGGAAAGAATAAATTTAGTGCTAAAAAGAATAATAAGTAAAATTCATATTTTGCAAAATATTTATTTAAAAAATAAATATTTTTATAAAAAAAAATCATACGCCATGGATGGTGAGGATTTAGCCATTAAAAAATATACCAAAAATATCAAATATGGTTTCTATGTTGATATTGGTGCCCACCATCCCGTGCAAAGAAGTAATACATGTTTATTATATGAGCTTGGGTGGCAAGGCATAAATATTGATATTAATGATTTTTCGCTGGAACTTTTTAACTATTTACGTCCTAATGATATCAATATCCAAAGAGCTGTTTCAGACTATAATGGTGTAATTAATTTTTATTATCAAAAAAATTTTAGCCAACTAAACACGACTGATCTTGAATGGGCTAAAAAAAATTTTCAAAATAATTTTCAAGTAAGAAAAATTAAGTGCCAAACTTTTAATGACCTGTTGAATGAAACAAAATATAAAAACAAAAAAATTGATTTACTTAATATTGATGTTGAGGGTTCAGAAATGAAAGTTTTATCTTGTCTTTCGTTTAAAATATATAATCCAAAAATTATATGTGTTGAAATATTAGGATACCGACATTTAAAAAATAATGAAAAAGAAAAAGCAATTAAAACAAATGAAGTCTATAGATTTTTAATCAATAAGGGATATAAAAAAGTTTGGTCTGGATCTTCTTATTGCAGTCATATATTTGTAAAATAGTATCTAGAAGTATGTCTTTAAGAAACATTTTTTTAAAAAATAAAATTTCTTACAAAATTTATTTAATTTATAATTTATTTATTAGACATAAAGCTTTCTTGAGACGATCAAGTTATTCGCAGTGGGGCGAAGATTTAGAAATAAATAAGTTTTTTAGAAATAAAAAAAAGGGCACATATTTAGATATTGGTTGCTTTCATCCTTTAATGTACAACAACACATGTTTGTTATATCAAAAGGGATGGGCCGGCATTAATATAGATTTAAATCAAACCACAATAGATCTTTTTAACATTCTAAGACCGAAAGATCTTAATTTATGTAAAATTATTGGAAGTAAAGAAAAAAAAATAAAAGTATATTTTGATAGCTTATTTAGCCCCATGAATACTGCAGATAAAAAATTTTATGAAAAACATAAAAAAAAGTTTTTTAAAAATAAATTTATTCGTGAAGTAGCGTCAGAAAAATTAAGCGACATATTAAATAATAATAGAATATCTAAAATAATTGATTTTATTAATATAGATGCGGAAGGGATGGATTATAAAATACTAAAACAATTAGACTTAGAAAAGCTAAAAGTAAACTTAGTAGCTATAGAAACACATTATGTTAGCGGCAAAAAAACAAACGATTATACAAAAATTTTAAATTTTTTTAATAAATATAGTTTTTCTCTACTTAAAAGATTTGGTCCAACTACCTTATTTTGTAAAAGCTAAATTTTTAAAATAAAGCTATTAAAGCTAAATATCTTAGAACTTTTCCTACACTTACTAAAATAAAAAAAATAAGAAATTTTATTTTTAAAATACCAGCTACAAATGTAAGAGGATCTCCTACAATTGGTAGCCAACTAAATAATAAAGACCAAATTCCAAATTTTTTAAACCAAGATGAGGCTTTATCAATTTGTCTCTGATTAAAAGGAAACCATTTTTTATTAATATGCCTCAATAAATAAAAACCTAAACACCAATTAAAAACTGCACCTAGAATATTTCCAATACTTGCACTGCTTAAAAGGGCTAGTGAATTATAATCT
>CBDDXH010000054.1:0-6997 GCA_965235125.1 Pelagilacustribacter hypolimneticus (SeqCode)
GATTCCAGCAATCAGACCTTGGGCTGCTGCTTCTTCGTATCCAGTTGTGCCATTAATCTGACCGGCTAGAAATAAAGATTTAATTTTCTTTGTCTCTAGAGTTGCCTTCAGCTCTCTAGTATCCACAAAATCATACTCTATAGCATACCCTGCTCTTAGCATCTTAACCTGCTCTAAACCCTTTATTTTACGTAATAATTTGAGTTGAACATCTTCTGGAAGGGAAGTGGAGATGCCATTTGGGTAAATAGTGTTGTCATTTAATCCTTCTGGTTCTAAAAAAATTTGATGATGTGCTTTGTCTTTAAATTTAATAATTTTATCCTCTATTGAAGGACAATATCTTGGCCCTATACCCTTAATATTACCTGAATACATAGCACTAAGATGAATATTGTCACTTATAATTTTATGAACTTCATCGTTAGTATGCGTAAGCCCACATGATATTTGTTTGTTTTCTAATTTAGTTGTTAAAAATGAAAAAAAATAAGGGTTGTCATCAGCTGCCTGCATTTCAATCTCGTCATAATTTATTGTAGTTCCATCTAAACGAGGAGGTGTGCCTGTTTTAAGTCTGCCAAGAGTAATATTATATTTTGCTAATTGTTGGCTTAAACCTGTTGAGGGTTTTTCATTGAACCTTCCAGCGGGTATCTGATTTTGACCGATATGTATTAATCCGTTCAAAAAAGTTCCAGTGGTTAAAATTAATTGTTTACAAAATATTTGTTTTCCACTCTCACAAATAATTCCAACAACTTTATCTTTATCAAATAAAAATTTAATTACAGGATCAGCTATTACAGTTAAATTCTGATAATTTAATAAAGTTTTTTGCATATGCTCTTTATAAAGCGCTCTATCTGACTGGGTTCTTGGTCCTCGAACTGCTGGGCCCCTACTTCTATTTAATAATCTAAATTGAATGCCTGATTTGTCCGTAACTAAACCCATAACACCATCAAGCGCATCTATTTCTCTAACGAGATGACCCTTCCCCAACCCACCTATAGCTGGGTTACAGGACATTTCACCAATAGTTTCGATTTTATGTGTAAATAACGCTGTATTTACACCTATTCTAGCAGATGCAGCGGCCGCCTCACATCCAGCATGACCACCACCTATTACAACTACATCAAAACTCATATCTTTCATGAGCTAAATGTATCGCTCTATTTTAAATTTACAAGAACTTATTTTAATTATTTGCCGATGCAAAAATCTTTAAAGATTGAACCAAGGATTTCTTCAACATCAACTTTGCCTACAATTCCACCAAGATGTCTTGTTGCAAGTCTAAGATCTTCAGCGGCCATTTCTATATCTCTCTTTTGATCTTTTTTCAAAAAATTGTCTATCTCTTTTAAACATTCATTTAGCTTTAATCGGTGTCTTTCTCGTGTAATCAAAATATTTTGTGATATTAAAAATTTTGAGCTAAGTTTTTCTTTTATTTTTTTAATTAATTCATCTATATTTCTATTTTCTTTTACTGATACCAATATTGCATCTTTAAAATCCTGTTTTAGTTTATTGTTAATATCTGATTTATTCAAAACGACAATACAATTTTCATTTATTAAACTTTGTATATTTTTATCTAATTGTTTTGAGGAATTATCTATTACAATTAAATTTAAATCTGCATGTTTTGATCTATTCAAAGCTAATATTATTCCTTTTTTTTCAACTTCACTTTTAGCTTCTCTAATGCCTGCAGTATCAGCTAATATAACTGGATAACCATCAATATTAAGGTAGGTTTCGATGACATCTCTTGTTGTTCCTTCTTCCTCTGAAACTATTGCAACTTCTCTTTTGGAAAGCAGATTTAATAATGAGGACTTTCCAGCGTTTACTTCGCCAATTATCGCTACTCTAAAACCATCTCTAATCTTTTCTCCAACTTTATTATTATCGAGTATTTTTTTTATTTCGTTATGAACTTCTTTAATAGTTTTTTTAACCTCTTTTAAAACACTATCTGGCAAGTCATCTTCTGCAAAATCTATTTGTGCTTCGATATAAGCTAATGATTTAACAAGCTTTTCTCTCAAATTATTATAGTAATTTGATGCATTACCTTGAACTATTTTAATTGCTTGTTGGCGTTGCAGTTCAGTCTCTGAATTTATTAAATCACCTATGCTTTCCGCTTCTAAAAGATCAATCTTATTATTTTGAAAAGCCATTTTAGTAAATTCTCCTGGCTCAGCTAATCTACAATTTGGCTGTTCAGAAAGGACCTTGAGGAAGTAAGTAATCACAGCGTTGCTGCCATGAATATGAAATTCAACTAAATTATCACCTGTAAAGCTATTTGGTGCGGGGAACAATAGCAATAAACCTTCATCGATCAAACTGTTATCCGCAGGATTATAGAACTTACAAAAATTTACTTCTTTAGCGTTTAAATCTTTTTTTTTGGAAATAAGTTTTGCTGTTTTAATGGTATCTTTTCCAGATAATCGAATGATTGCTATACCTGAAGGACCACGACCAGAAGAGAGTGCATAAATATTCATTTATACTTCTTTATTAATAGCACGAAAAATTAAGATGAAAATTTAAAATACTAATTTGTCTTATTCATGGAATCAAAGAAATCTGCATTATTCTTTGTGTTTTTAAGTTTTGCAATTAAAAACTCTATTCCGTCCATAGTACCCATCGGACTTATAATTCTTCTTAAAACATTCATCTTAGTAAGCTCGTCTTTATGGAAAAGAAGTTCTTCTCTTCTAGTTCCTGATCTAGTTATGTCAAGAGCAGGGTAGATACGTTTATCTGAAATTTTTCTGTCAAGAATTATTTCTGAGTTACCAGTTCCTTTAAATTCTTCAAATATAACTTCATCCATTCTAGAACCTGTATCAATTAAAGCAGTTGATATAATAGTTAATGAACCACCTTCTTCAATATTTCTAGCAGCACCAAAAAATCTTTTTGGTCTTTGTAATGCATTTGCATCAACACCGCCGGTTAAAACCTTTCCAGAACTAGGAACAACAGCATTATAGGCTCTTCCTAATCTTGTGATAGAGTCTAATAAAATTACAACATCTTTTTTGTGTTCAACCAATCTTTTTGCTTTTTCGATAACCATTTCAGCAACGGCAACGTGACGAGAAGCTGGTTCGTCAAAGGTAGAACTCACAACTTCTCCTTTAACTGATCTTTGCATATCGGTTACTTCTTCTGGTCTTTCATCAATAAGCAAAACCATTAAATAGCATTCTGGATGATTGGTCGTAATAGATTGGGCAATATTTTGTAATATAATAGTCTTCCCAGCACGAGGAGGGGATACGATAAGAGCTCTTTGGCCTTTACCAATTGGGCTAACAAGATCGATTAATCTTGCAGTATTATCAGGTTTTTTTTCTATTTTATCTGACTCAATTTCTAAGGTTATTCTTGAATTGGGATATAGCGGCGTTAAGTTATCAAAAGCAATTTTATTTCTACCTTTTTCCGGTTCTTCAAAATTAATTTTATTTACTTGAAGTAAAGCAAAATATCTTTCTGCATCTTTTGGAGATCTAATTTCTCCCTCGACTGTGTCTCCAGTTCTTAATCCAAATCTTCTAATTTGACTTGGGCTTACATAAATATCATCTGGACCTGGTAAATAGTTTGACTCCATAGCTCTTAAAAAGCCAAAGCCATCTGGTAAGAGCTCTAAAACTCCTTGACCAGTAATTTGTTCATTTTTTTCTGCAAGTTTTTTTAATATAGCAAATAGAATTTCTTGTTTTCTTAAAGTACTTGGATTCTCAATGCTAAGTTTTTCAGCTTGTGCGATAAGTTCTGCAGGGTTTCTTTTTTTTAATTCTTGTAGATTCATTAGATTGTTAGATTGTGGAGGTAAGTACTTGTAAATATATGTGTTTTTAATAAGATTTCAAGGCCTATAATGGCTTAAAAACAACAACAAATATAATACCAATTAAAAGCAAAGTCGGAACTTCATTGATTATTCTATAAAATTTAGAGGAACGTTTATTATTGTCCTCGTTGAAATTTTTAAGACACCAAAAAAGAAAAAAATGATAGCTAGTAAGAAGTAATACCATGCCTAGCTTTAATTGAATCCAAAACTGAATAAGACTCTCAGTGCCATTAGATTGAATCAATAAAATGCCAGAAATCCAAGACAAGATCATTGCTGGGTTCATGATATAAAAAAAAAGTCTTTTCTCCATCAACTTAAAAGTTTCTTTTTTTCCATCATTATTTACAGTCTCAGCGTGATAAACAAATATTCTAGGTAAATAAAGCAATCCAGCCATCCAGGAAATAATGGAGATTAGATGAATAAATTTAAAGAAAAGATAATAATTCATTTTTTACAAATTTTGTAATCTTGGACATTTTTTAAATTTTTCCAAGCATTTTATTGATGACATAAAACGATTACCGTTGCTTGCGGAAAGAATGCTCGATCTTAAAGAATTAATAAAGTCCTTGTTAACCGTAACTGCCGGGACTCGCAAATAATCTTTAGATCCATTTTCTATAGCTAATTTTTTATATTCAATATCTAGCTCTACTAAAGTTTCTGAATGCTCTGAAACAAAAGCTACAGGAACAACAATTAAAATCTTATTTTTTTGCGCCTGTTCCTTGATTACGGTGTCAGTTGATGGTCCGATCCATTTTAAAGGACCAACACGACTTTGATAACTTAAAATATAATTTAAGTTTTTAATTGATAGTTTTTTAAATAACTCATTGACAGTTTGTTCAACTTGCCACTGATAAGGGTCGCCTTGTTTAATTTTATTTTCTGGTAAACCGTGAGCTGAAAAAATTAAGATTGTCTCCGTTAAATTTTTTAGATTAATTTTTGCTTTAATTAAATTAGCATAAGACAAGATAAAATCTTTTTCTGTTGGATAACAACAAATAATTTTAGTTTCTATTTTAAAATCTTCTTTTTTACAAACATCTAGCCATTCTTTAATTGATGAACCGGAAGTTGCGTCTGAATACTGGGGGTATAAAGGAAGTAAAATGATTTGTTCGGGATTAAACTCCCTAACTTTCTTAATTACATCTTCTGCTCTTGGGTGCCAACAACGCATTACTATAAAGCACCTATAGTGATCTTTTTCTTTTTCCAAGCTTTTTTCAATTGCCAGTGCTTGCATTTTTGTTTCCTGCAGAATAGGTGATTTGCCTCCCATTTCTTCATAAATTCCTCTTGCTATAGGGGCTCTTCTTTTAGAGATAAGTTTGGCTAGAGGATACCTAAATATTCCCGGTAAACTAATAATTGCCGAATCATTAAACAAATTAAATAAAAAAGGCTCAACCGCATCAAGACTGTCGGGTCCTCCTAAATTAAATAATATTACTGCTTTCTTCATTTAAAATTATTAACTCTTTCTATAACTTTTTGTAAAATATCCGGATTTGTTTTTGGTAATAAACCGTGACCAAGGTTAAAAATATATGGATGATTATTAAAAATATTTAAATATCTGTCTACTTCTTTAAATATTTTACTCTCTTTTTCAAATAAAATTTTAGGATTCATACCGCCCTGCAAGCAAAAATCTTTTAAATTTTTTTTTGCCCATAGAGGGTCTAACTCATAATCTAAACTAATACAGTCAGGATTAACTTTTTTTGCAAAATTAATATAATTTTTTTTTATTCCTTTTGGAAAGCATATGACGGGAATATTATTTTTTTTACAAAAATCTACAATTTTCTTATTAGGCTTATAACAATAGTCAAAAAGTTTTTTTTTAGGTATTAGTCCTGCCCATGAGTCAAAAATTTGAACAATATTAGCTCCTGCTTTTTTTTGATTAATTATGTGCGTGCACAAATATTCAATAATTTTTTCTAAAACTATTTTTATTTCTGGCTCAAATTTTTTTAATTTATTAATATCTAGCTGATCTTTTTTTTTTTTTAGATCAAACATATAAACAATAAGAGTCCATGGTGCTCCGACAAATGAAATTAAGGATTTATTTTTATCAAGTTTTTTTCTTGTAATTTTTATAGCTTCATAAATTGGCTGTAGTGTTTTAATAAATTTTTTTTTATTATTTTTTATAAAATATCCTAAATTAAACGATGTTAATTGGGGCCCTTTGCCTGACTTAAATTTTACTTTTTGGCCTAAAGCAAAAGGCACCATTAAAATATCAGAAAAAATTATAGCAGCATCTAGATTAAATCTTTTTAATGGCTGCAAAGTAATTTTTGAGCTTAAATTACTATTTAAACATAATTTAATAAAATCTTTATTTTTGGCTCTAATTTTTTTAAATTCTGGAAGATAACGCCCAGCTTGTCTCATAAACCAAATTGGGATACTAGAATGGTCTTTTTTTAATATACAGTTTATAATTCTATTCATTAATATATTAATTTATTTAAAAGTATATTATTTGATATAGGGCATGTTGGTTGATGAAATAAGAAGTTATACATAGTTTTCTACATATTATTTAACAATATAATTTAAGAAAATCTGCATTAGTTTAAAAAACTTAAAAATATTAACAACTTAATAAAACTTATCATTAATTATAAACATTTAAAAAACTGTAAACATTTTGTTAATTACTTTTTTTAATTTCTTCTAATTAAAATTATAAGTGAATAACGCTAAGTTATTAAAAAAATATAAACACAGTTGTGCATGCGTCATAAATACAATATTTGAAGTAAATTATGTTATAGTAATTTATACAACTAAAAAAAGTCAAATAAAGTGAAAATAATATTAGCATCCAAAAGCGAAGTTATAAAAAAAATTTTAGAAAAAAATAATTTTAATTGTATTGTTGTTCCCTCTAAAATAGACGAAGATCAAGTTAAAGACTCATTGCTAGCCGCAGGTGCAAGCCCAATGTTAGTTTCAAAAAATTTAGCAGAACTAAAGTCTACAAAAGTAAGTAATAATTATCCTGATCAATTAGTTTTGGGAGCAGACAGCGTTATAAGTCTAAATAACGAATTAATTAAT
>CBDDXH010000055.1:0-6786 GCA_965235125.1 Pelagilacustribacter hypolimneticus (SeqCode)
GCAATACGGTGAAAGAAAACAGCTTTAACCCCAGGATAAGTTATAATGATACTTAAAATAGATTTTGCAGATGGATCTCTTGATTTTATAGAGTTTAAATAACTAAACATGTTGAGTGTATATAATGACTACTTGAAAAATTAAAAGATGCCTTTATATAGATACTTCATCATGAGCAATCCCTTTCATTTAGCTATTCCTGCTGGCGATCTAAATATTGCCACTACTTTTTATAAAAACATACTTGGATGTACACTTGGCAATAAAGAAGAAGGAAAATGGATAGATATCGATTTTTGGGGTAATGAATTAACTTTACATAAAACTCACACAAAACTACCTAAAGAAAAACATGATGTTGATATGGGGTCAGTTTCTGTTCCTCATTTTGGAGTGCATTTAGAAAAAAAAGTATTTGAGAGAATTAAAGAAAATATCAAAACAAATAATATTAAATACTTTGATGAACCCTACGTAAGATTTAAAGGGACAAAGGAAGAACAAGAAACTTTTTTTTTGGAAGATCCTCACGGAAATATTTTAGAATTAAAGACTTTTTCTAATAAGGGCTTATAACAAATTCTGCTATAGTAGCTGTTAATGAAAGCACACATAATTCACGAAAATGATAATTGGACATTACCTCTTAAAACTGAACTTAAAAATTTAGGTGTTGAGTTTGAAGATTGGCATGTTGAAAAAGCAAATATTGATTTGGGAAAAAATCCTCCTGAAGGTATTTTCTACAATCGAATGAGTGCTAGTTCTCATTCTAGAGGACATCGTTATGCACCTGAATTTACAGCTACTATTTTGAATTGGCTAAAAAATCACAAACGAAGAGTAATTAATAATGGTAGTGCTTTAGCTTTAGAGATTAGCAAGTCGCTTCAATATTTACGCCTTAGCGAAAGTGGAATTAAAACACCAAGATCTATTTTTTGTAATAGTAAAGAACAAATACTTAAAGCTGCTGACCACTTTTCAAAACCCTTCATTACCAAACATAATCGAGCCGGAAGAGGTCTTGGGGTTAAATTATTTCAAAATAAAGAGGAGCTTAAAAACTATGTTAATAGTCCAAATTTTGAAAATTCAATCGATGGAATTACCATTTTACAAGATTATATTGAGTCAGATCCTAGGGTTATTCACCGAATAGAGTTTATAAATTCTAAATTTTTCTATGCAGTCCAAGTTGATGCTTCTGAATCTTTTGAATTATGCCCAGCTGATGCTTGTAATGTTGAGGAGCAATTTTGTCCAACAAATCCAGATGGAAATAAATTTATGATCCTTAAAGATTATAAAAATGAAGAGTTAAATAAATATGAGAAATTTCTAAAACAGAATGAAATAGAAATTGCAGGTATTGAATATATGACGAATACTTCAGGAGTTCGTTTCACTTATGACGTAAATACAAATACTAATTATAATTCTATTGCCGAAAAGAATGCGGGTATCTTCGGTATGAAACAAATAGCCTTTTTTTTAAAAGAAGAATTAAAGAAAATTAGCAAATAAAACAGGTAAGAATTCCTACAATATTTAAGTTGACAACTTTTTAAACATTTTATATAAGTATCTAAGCGCTGATTTAAGTCTAATTGCGGAGCGCTTTATAAATCCTGCTAAAGCGATCATCTTACATGACCACCGCTTTAGTCGGTGGTTTTTTTTTGGAAATTCCAATTAGAAATCAGGTATTTGAACCATATTGTACACCTGGCATTTTGCCGAAGTACTAAAAAGGAGAAGTTGTGAATTTAATTAAACTAAACCCCTCGTTTAGAAGATTAGATCATGCTTCTCCTAAAAAGGAGAAAATGATGAGTACTACACGAGAAACATTAAGGGAGAAAATATAATGGCTACTTATAAAAATCCGGAAACTATTGCTTTGCATGGCGGTGATTACAGAAGTGATCCTGCAACTACAGCGGTAGCTGTTCCGATTTATCAAACAACTTCTTACCAATTTAAAAATGCTGAAACTGCTGCAAATTTATTTGGATTAAAAGAATTTGGAAATATTTACACACGTATTATGAACCCGACTGTTGACGTTCTTGAAAAAAGAGTAGCGGCTTTAGAAGGTGGTGCTGCAGCACTTGCGGTTGGATCTGGACAAGCAGCTTCTGCTTATTGTGTACAAAACTTAGCTCAAACTGGCGATAATATCGTAGCTTCAACTGACCTATACGGTGGAACAGTAAACTTATTTAAAAATACTTTAAGACAACAAGGTATTGAAGTTAGATTTGCTGATCCTGCTGATCCTAAAAACTTTGAGAAGTTAACCGATGATAAAACAAGAGCTTACTACGGTGAGTCTTGCCCAAATCCTTACCTTCGAGTTTTTCCAATTAAAGAAGTTGCAGATATCGGTAGAAAAAAAGGGATACCTTTAATTATCGATAATACTGCTGCACCAGTAATCTGTAAGCCTTTAGAACATGGCGCAGCGATTGTGATGCACTCTTTGACTAAATATATTGGCGGTCATGGAACTTCAATTGGCGGAATCATTGTTGATGGCGGAAACTTTGACTGGATAAAAGATAGAAAAAGACAACCATTATTAAATGAGCCAGACCAAAGTTATGGTGGTGCTGTTTGGGCTGATGCAGTTCCTGTTTTAACAGGTGCTAACATTCCATTTATCATCAGAGCAAGAGTGGTTTTATTGAGAGACTTAGGTGCTCCATTAAGTCCATTTAATGCTTGGCAAATTATTCAAGGCTTAGAAACTGTAGGACTAAGAATGAAACAACACTGCTCTAATGCAGAAAAAGTTGTAGCGTTTCTTGAAACACAGAAAAAAGTTAAGAATGTAATCTACCCAACAAATCATCAAGGTGAAATTAAAGATAGAGCTTTGAGATATATGAAAGGTGGATATGGATCATTGGTTGGAATGGATCTTGGTACTATAGAAAATGGGGCTAAATTCATTAATAACTTAAAGATGTTTTATCATGTTGCAAACATTGGTGATGCTAGAAGTTTGGCAATTCATCCAGCATCTACTACGCACAGTCAACTTCCTCCAAAGGATCAATTGGCTGCGGGTGTAACGCCAGGATATGTTAGACTTTCAATTGGTATCGAACATCCTGATGATATCATTGCAGATATCAGGCAATCATTAGCTGCCTAACAATTTATATTATAACCCCGCTAAACTTTAGTTTAGTGGGGTAAATAAAAATTACAAAATGAAAAAACTTTGGGAAACAATCGATGGTAAGTTATTAAAAGCTTTAACTAATCCATCAAGTGGGTATGAACAATATATAGATATACCTGAATTTACCTTTATGGGTGTACATGACCAACCTGATTTTGGTCATATTAAAATTTGGTTTCATGGAGAAAAATCAACAGTCGAATTAAAAAGTTTAAAAGAATACTTATTACAATACAGAGATACCGTTATAAGTTATGAGCGTACAATTGATGTAATGTACAAACATCTGCAGGCAGCATACAAACCTTTTAGAATACGTATTGAAATACAATTTAGACCAAGAGGCGGGATAAGTAGTACTATGAAAGCAGACAGTGATTGGGGCCATTTTGGTGGTACTGATAAACTTTGGCAACACCACAAGGAATAAAAAAATGATTCAAGTTGCAACTATTGGCTACCCCAGAATAGGACCAAAAAGAGAATTAAAAATAGCCTTAGAAAAATTTTGGAAAGGTGAAATTGCAGAGCCCGAACTTCAGAATACTGCAAAAGATTTAAGAAAAAAAAATTGGCAAACTCAAAAAGATAATGGTGTAGATCTTATTTCTTCAAACGACTTTTCTTTTTATGATCACGTTTTAGATACTATTTGTTTATTAGGTGCAGTTCCTGAAAGATATAAATGGGATGGTAAAGCAGTAAGCCTTAAAACTTATTTTGCTATGGCAAGAGGCTCTCAGACTTCAGAATTAGACGTTCCGGCACTAGAAATGACTAAATGGTTTGATACGAACTATCATTACTTAGTTCCAGAACTTACAAAAGATCAAAATTTTAAATTAAGTACTACCAAGCCTTTTGCAGAATTTGAGGAAGCAAAAAAATCTAACTTTAATACAAAGCCTATTATCCTAGGACCTTTATCTTTCTTATTGTTAGCTAAGGGCATAGATGGATTTAAGACGATTAATTTATTAAGTAAAATTTTACCCGTATATAAAGAAATCATTAAAAAATTATCAGATCTTGGTGCTGAATGGATTCAAATTGATGAGCCTATTTTGGTTAAAGACTTAGACTCACATGTTGTATCGCAAATTAAAAATACTTTTAATGAACTTAAGAAAGCTTCAGGTTCTGCTAAAATTTTAGTTGCAACTTATTTTGAAGATCTGAATGAAGAAATTAAAGATGAAATTTTTGCAAGTGATATTGATGCGGTTCATTTAGATTTAGTAAGAGGCACTAAAAATAAGAACTATGTCAAAAATTCAAAAAAAAAACTTTCATTAGGTTTAATCGATGGAAGAAATATATGGAAGACCAATTTGCAAGAAAAAATTGACTTTATTAAGAGCAATGCATCTGGTGACATTATCATTGCTTCGTCATGTCCTCTACTTCATTCGCCCTATGACTTAGATTTAGAACAAAAAGTTCCTACAGAAATTAAAAAATGGTTATCTTTCTCTAAACAAAAATTGCAAGAATTAAATGTAATTAAAAATTTTATTGATCAAGGAACTCATCAAGAAGAATTAAAAAAGAATGCAATGGATGTTCAAGATAGAAAAACATCTAAATTAATTCATGATGATGCTGTTAAAAATAGAATTAAAACTATAAATAAATCTATTACTGAAAGAAAATCTACATATACAACTAGAGCTAAAGTACAAAAAGATATTTTTGATTTACCTAAATATCCAACAACTACTATTGGATCTTTTCCTCAAACATCGGACGTTAGGCAGGCACGAGCTAAGTTTAAACGTGGTGAACTTGACGAGAAAAGTTATGATAATTTTTTAGAAGAAAAAACAATTGATGCAATTAGAAAACAAGAAAAAATAGGCATTGATGTCATCGTTCACGGTGAGTTTGAACGAAATGATATGGTGGAATATTTTGGTGAACAGTTAAAAGGATTTACCTTTACTTCAAGTGGCTTTGTTCAAAGTTATGGTTCTCGTTGCGTAAAACCACCAATTATTTATGGAAATGTCTCTAGACCAAACTCAATGACTGTTCGTTGGTCAAAATTTGCCCAAGATCAAACTAAACAAATTGTAAAAGGAATGTTAACAGGTCCTATAACCATCCTACAATGGTCTTTTGTTAGAGATGATCAACCTAGAAAAAATACCGCTCAGGAAATTGCCTTTGCTATTCGTGATGAAGTTCAAGATCTAGAAAAAAATGGAATTAGAATGATCCAAATTGATGAGCCTGCTCTAAGAGAAGGATTGCCTTTAAAGATAAAAGATTGGAAAGAGTATCTGAGCTGGTCAGTTGATTGCTTTAAAATCTCCTCAGCGGTTGTTAAAGATGAAACGCAAATTCACACTCATATGTGTTACGCAGAGTTTGAAGATATCATCGGCTCAATTGCGGCTTTAGATGCCGATGTTATTTCCATTGAAACATCAAGATCAAGAATGGAGCTTCTAACTACATTTGAAAAATTCAAGTATCCTAATGAAGTTGGACCTGGAGTTTACGATATTCACTCACCTCGTGTTCCTTCGAAAGATGAGATAAAACAATTAATTCAAAAAGCATCTAAACTTATTGATCCTACACGAATTTGGGTTAACCCAGATTGTGGACTTAAAACTAGAGGCTGGCCAGAAACAATTGATGCCTTAACTAAGATGGTTGCTGCAGCTAAAGAATTGAGACTGAATTAAATGTCTGAAATAAAACAACTATCTTCAAAAGAATTAAAAAATTTCTTATCAAAAAATAAAAATGTTGAACTTCTAGATGTTAGAACTCAAGATGAATGGGATAATATTGGAAGACCTGATGGAGAAAAATTAGGTTTAAAAACTCATTTTGTAACTATTGTAAGATCTCCAGATCCAAGTGCAAATAAAGGGTTTGTTGAAGAAGTAAAAAGAAAAATTGATCCTAAAAAACAACTTTTAATTATATGTAAAGCTGGCGGCCGATCCATGATGGCTGCTCAACTGCTCTCCCAAGAACAAATAAAATGTATCAATATTAGTGACGGGTTCGAAGGAAATGGTGAAAATCCAGGTTGGAAGCAAGAAGATTTACCTTCTAAATAATTCTTAGTCTAAATACTTTATTTTTGATTCTTCTTCTATTTTAAGTTTTACAGCTAAGGCAAATACTCTTAAGGACTCTGTTTTTGCTTTAATTTCTTTTTCTTTTTCTGATTTTAGATCTGCTGCTGCAGTTAACTGATTAGTAATCGCATTACAAGAAACAGGGTTTTCTTTTTTTAAAGTATCACAAATTGTTTCATCCGTTTTTTTAGAAATATTCAAAGCATGTTCAAAAGGACTTTTGCCAGTTTGCTTTTTTATTCCATAGCTTATGCCAGATTGTATTGAGGACTGGACAAATTTTCCGTTAGCTGCACCTGCAGCTGGGCCAAGTAAAGCCATTGTCTCAGCACAGCCGGCTAATAAAAATATTGATGCAAATAAAACAAAAATTTTTCTCATATCCCCCTCCCTAACAACTTTAGTTTAACTAACTAAATAATTACTTGCAAATAAACAAATCAACTAGAGATTGAATATATCAAAAAATGGAATAATTAGAAATTATTAAGAAAT
>CBDDXH010000056.1:0-6444 GCA_965235125.1 Pelagilacustribacter hypolimneticus (SeqCode)
GAATTAATAATAATTTCTATTTGTTTCTCGGGTAATTGAATTTTATTTATTTGTAATTGTTGTGTGAGAAATTTTGTTATATCAAGTTTAGTTTCTTGATAACAAGGAATGCAAACTGCCAATTTATCGTATTCACCAAGTTGTCTTAGTTTAGAATTTTTTAGAAGTATTTCAGAATTAATAATAATTGTATTTTCGTCAATATTATTTTTTATTTTATTAAGAGTTTCTATAATTTTATCAGAGCAGTTCTTTATTACTAAAATGTTTTTATTTTCATCAAATAAAGAACCATTAAGATAATAATTAATAGTATTTTCTGGATTCTTGATTACATCCTCCTCAAAAATATTTTTTTGAATCTTTTGCTCATCGTTAAATTTAATAATAATTAGTTCATTTAGATCTCTAATTAGATCTTGATTTTCTCCATACAAAAGAATTATTTTTCCCTTAAAGAAATCTTTTTTTTTGAGATTTAATTCTTGTGACTTAAGTAACATCTCAATTATTTTAATGAGACTTTAGATTTAAATAAAATATTTTGAATTATACCATCTAATAGTAATTTTTTTTCATTATTTTTAACCAAAATATTATTTGGCAGATTATCAGTTACAGCAACTCTTTTATCTTTAGATATAGAATCTTGATAGACAACTAGTCCATTTTTATCTTGGAATTGATAGCTTACAGTTAATTTAATTATTTCTTCTGTAGCTATGCCCCTTGAGTCAACAAGAGAGGATTCCGCCGCATCATAAATTTGAGCTTTAAAGGTATATGCATTTAAATTTTTTTCATCTTTTTTAAAATTTAATTTTCTTTCTAAATCAAAGGCTAAATTTTTATCGCCAATAATTTCTGATTTTGAAACTATAATCTCTTTAGGATTGCCTACATAAATTGGTGAAAATCCACAATGATTTAGAAAAATTGTTATAAAAATAGTAAAAAAAAATTTATTCATCGTTTGTCACAATATTTAGTAATTTGTTTTTTATAAAGATTTTTTTCGCTATGATTTTTTTATCTAATATAACTTGAATATTCTTAATTGCTAATGATTTGCTAAGAATATTCTCTTCACTTTCATTGTTAGTAGCGTTGATAATTGCTCTTTTTTTCCCATTAATTTGTACGACGATATCAAAATTTTCTTTATGTAATAAAGATTCATCTATTTTGGGCCATTCTTGTGAGGCTATGTCTTGTTTTCCTGTAATTTTTTCCCAGCATTCGTTTGCTATATAAGGAATAAATGCCGATATAATAATAAGGTATTTTTTGTATACCTCTGTAATTTCTTCTTTATCCGCAGTTTGTTTTTCAATTTCCTCATTAATATAGTTTAGAAATACATAAAGTTTAGCGACTGCAACATTAATATGAAATCTTTCTATGCAATCAGTAATTTCTTTTATTAAAAGATTAGTACTTTTTGTTAATTTATTATTTATCTCTTTTTCATTTTTATTTTCATAAATTTTAATTTTTTCATAAGTGCTCCAGATTTTTTGAATATATTTAAATGCACCCTGAATACCGTTGTCACTCCACTGAATATCTCTATCAGGGGGACTGTCTGATAAAATAAACCATCTTACAGCATCTGATCCATAGAACTTAATAATATCATCAGGATCGATAATATTTTTCTTTGATTTTGACATAGCTTGACTATCACCTTTAAAAACTTCTTCATTATTTTTTAATAAGAATGAATTATTTCTTTCAATAACGTCTTTTGGAAAAATCCATTTTCCCGCTTTAGTTTTAAAAGTTGGATGGCAAACCATTCCTTGTGTAAATAGATTTTCAAATGGTTCTGAAAATTTGAATTTAAATTCCTCTTGTAATGCTAGAGTAAAAAATCTTGAATATAGAAGATGAAGAATGGCATGTTCAACGCCGCCAATATATTGATCCACTGGCATCCAATAATTTACTTCTTCAATATTAAAAGGTTTGCCTTCTTCTTGGGGAGAACAAAATCGCAAAAAATACCAAGAAGAATCTACAAATGTATCAAGAGTATCTGTTTCGCGGATTGCTTTCATTCCTGTCTCAGGACATTTTGTATATTTCCAAGTAGGATGGTTTTCTAATGGATTTCCAGGTTTACTAAAATCAATATCTTTAGGAAGAGTTACAGGAAGATCTTTCTCTGGAACTAATATAATCTTTCCATCTTCCCTATACATAATGGGGATAGGACAACCCCAATATCTTTGTCTTGATATTCCCCAATCCTTAAGACGATAAATAATTTTTAAATTTCCAATTTTTTTTTCTTTTAATTTTTGAATAATAATTTTTTTCGACTCTTCTGTTGATAATCCATTAAGAAAATCTGAATTAAAATTATAACCTTCATCAGTATAGGCTTGGTCTTTAATATCAGTTATTTTAGATTTTTCAGAACTTACTACAGGAATTATTTCTAATTTATATTTCGTTGCAAACTCTAAGTCTCTTTGATCATGAGCGGGGCAACCAAAAATTGCTCCTGATCCGTAATCCATAAGAATAAAGTTAGCCACGTAGATTGGCATTTTTTTGTTTAAAAATGGATGAAATACAAAAAAAGGGGTTTTAAATCCTAATTTTTCGTTTGTAGATAATGATGATTCAGTTCCTAAATTTTTTAGCGCCAGATCTTTGAAATCTTTAAATTCTTTGTCATCTTTAAAATTCTCTGTAAACGGATGATCGGGGGCAATTGCTACAAATGAGGCTCCAAATATTGTATCTGGTCTTGTTGTAAAAATTTTTATTTTTAAATCTTTACAGTCTGTAACAAAATCAATTTCGCATCCTTCAGATCTTCCAATCCAGTTTTTTTGCATTAACTTAACTTTTTCTGGCCACCCTTTTAATTTCTCCAAAGAAGATAGTAATTGATCAGAGTAGTTTGTAATATTTAAGAACCATTGGCTTAATTTTTTTTTCTCAATTACCGCACCAGATCTCCACCCTTTTCCATCAATAACTTGTTCATTTGCAAGAACGGTGTTGTCGATTGGATCCCAGTTAACATAACTTTCTTTTTTAAAAGCCATTTTTTTTTTAAAAAATAAAGAAAATAAAATTTGCTGATGTTTATAATAATTTTCATTACAAGTTGTAATTTCTTTATCCCAATCAATAGAAAGACCTAGACGTTTTAATTGAGATTTCATGGACGAGATATTTTTTAGCGTCCAATCTTCAGGATGTAGATTATTTTGTATAGCAGCATTTTCTGCAGGTAAACCAAAGGCATCCCAACCCATTGGATGCAGTACATTATAACCGTTTAATCTTTTAAAGTTAGCTATGACATCGCCAAGAGTATAATTTCTTACATGACCCATGTGAATGTTTCCTGAAGGATAAGGAAACATCTCTAAACAATAAAATTTTTTTTTTCTATCTTTTTTAGTTAAGTAAATTTTATTTTTTTCAAAAAATGATTGCCATTTTTTTTCAGTTAATTGGAAATTATATTTTTCCATAAAATGGAACTAGAATTTATTTTTTTTTACTTTCTTCAATTTTAATCTGTCTAGCATTATTGACAATTAAATCTTTAATCTCTCTATTGAAATTTTCATTACCAACTACATTTATACATTCATTATTAGTTTCGCATATTTTTTTATAAGAAGTAATCTGAATAGAATCCGATCTTAATTCTGTTGAAAGAAATCTTACTTGAATTTTTATTTGTTCTTTGTTTGATTTTCCTTCTGAATACCAATCAGTTATTATTATTCCTCCAGAATAATCAACATTTGCAAGCGGGATAAAGTCTAGTGTTTTAAGAGAAGCTCTCCACAATACATTTGATGTTCCAAATTCAAAATTTGTATTCTTATCTTTGGAGTCTTTAAATAAAGTAATTGGATTTTTATCCGCAAACTCTCGAGCTCTTACATTGGGATCCTCAAGCCTTTCTTGATTGCTTGTAATTCCATCTTTTTTTTCATTACTTTTACAAGAATTTAAAATTATGATTAAAAGGGATAATAAGAATAAATTTTTCAACATCGATTTACTTCCATTAATAATTAAGGTTAAAAATTCAGCAATTTTATTAAAAAACTTCATTTATTTGACGATAATACTATTAAAAATCATATTATATATAGACATTTTCGTTATGTTGTATTTCTGCAACATATAATTACTACTTTTAAGTAATTTAGAATAAAATAATGAATTTTTAAGTTTAATCAATATATTTGCCAGCAATTATAACAAAAAAAAGAGGAAACAATGAAAAAAGTTGTAAAAACAATTGGAGTGCTTTCAGTAGCATCTCTAATGTCGACTTCTGCATTCTCTCAAATCTCTGTTAGCGGTTACGCTGAAATGGGATTTATGACAGGAAGTACACAAGGAACACGTTCAACAGCAAATAGCAAAAACCTTGGTGGTGAGTCAGTTATTACTGTTGCTGGTAAAGGTAGTTTAAATAATGGTTGGACATATTCAGCTTATCAAAATATTGATTCTGATGATATAAACAACGGAAGAGAATTAGCCAATGCTAGTCCAATGACTACAAGAGCTATCGTAATATCTCCAAATACTAGTTTAAATCTATTTTACACTTACGACGGTGTATATGGTGGAGAAATAGCTAGAACAGCAGTACCAACATTAACTGACAGAGTAGTTGATTTAACTGGTGCTACTACACTTGCGGAGTTTATTGATGTTACATCAGGAACTCATGCAATTGGTTTTGATGTTTTAAATGTAGGACCTGCTGGAAGATTGAGTGTTGCGTACGCTCCTAACTTGGATGCTATGCAAAACCAAAGTTCAGACAGACTATATAGTGCAACAGGACAAGCTGGTCAGCTTAATACAGCATCTGGTTACAGTATTGGTTACTCTGTAACTCCTGGCCCAATTAAAATTGCTGCTGGATATACTAAAATTGATCAAAAACACACAGTAACAGCTGTTGATCCAAAATCTAAAACTTTAGGTGTGACTTACACTGAAAGTAATTTTGCAATCGGTGCTCAACGTACGATGAACCAGGACGGTAGAAAAATTCGCGAAACCGTACTTTTCGACGATACAGTTGACACATTCTCTGCTAACTTTGCAGCTACTAAAGAAATTACTTTAGGCGCAACTTACAGCAAAATGGAAAGAGATGTTATAGGTACCGCAAAAGGACCTGACACTAAAGTTGTAACGGTAGGTGCTACTTATAATTTAGGACCTATAGTTGCTTCGATTCAATACGAAGATGCTAAAGATAAAAACGCAGCTGCTAATGAAGTATCTATTGCTGGTTTAGATCATAAACTTACTAAAATTAAAGTTAAAGCTAACTTCTAATTTAGTTTAGTTCTAATATTTAAAAACGGCAGAATTTTAAAATTCTGCCGTTTTTTTTTGCCTGTTATAATTAAATTTATAAATTACTAAATTTTATTAAAATAGCTTATTCCTGCAAAACCTTTGATACCATAATTCTTTAGCTTGCATGGGTGATGGATACCACCAAGAGGAATTAAGGTTGTAGCTCTAAAATGCTGACTAATTAATAGAAATCTAATTATTCCGATCGGATTTATTAATTTATTTGTTTTTGTTTTGAAGATAGGACTTATAAAAATTATACTGCATTTTGATTTAATTTTTTCTCTTATTTCTTTGAATGAATGGGCAGATCCAATAATTAAATTTTTTTTAAAATGATTGGATGTTAATATTTTTTTATTATAAGCAGACAAATAAATTCCAGAAAGACCTTTAGTATGACAAATATTGTTTTTATTTGCAACAAAGACTTTATTATAAATATTGATTTTTATTATTTTTTTTAAAGTATCATTATTGTAGTCTTTTTGTTCAGATCTAAAAATTACGTTTATATTTGAGTTTTTCTTTAAATTTGCTTTAATTTTAGAATTTAATTCGGAAATTATGTAGTATGAATTAAGCATATATTATTATGGATATTCTAACTCAATACAAAAATATAGAGAAAGAAATTAAAAACTGTCCAACTAATATTCCTGTAAATTTAATTGTAGTTACAAAGGGAAGACCCTTGTCAGATATTGAAAAAATTATAAATGCTGGTCACTTTAATTTTGGTGAAAATCGAGTTCAAGAAAGCATTGACAAATGGTCAGATTTTTTAAAATTAAATCCTAGTATAAAATTACATTTTATTGGAAAACTTCAAACAAACAAAGTTATAGATGTGGTAAGACACTTTTCTTTTGTGCATTCTTTAGATAATGACAAACTTGCGTTAAAATTATCAATTGAAGAAAAAAGTCAAAAAAAAAATTTAAGTTATTTTATTCAAGTCAATTTAGGTGAAGAAAATCAAAAATCAGGAATTTTAAAACAAGACCTATCTAGATTTGTTAATTATTGTAAAAATGATTTAAAATTAAACATTATTGGCCTAATGTGTCTACCACC
>CBDDXH010000057.1:0-6409 GCA_965235125.1 Pelagilacustribacter hypolimneticus (SeqCode)
AACCAGACTTATGGATTCGCCTATTGCCCAATATCAAGATCTGCTGTCATACCAAAAGGCCAGGTAGTTCTTGGTTATGGAGAAAATGGTTCAAAAAATTATTGTAGAATGGGGGGAGGGAATATGGCCTGCATAAGAGCAAATATTGGCGATAAGGATGGTAATGATTTTTATTTAGAAGCAGAATTTAATATGTGTGACTTTAAATAAAAATTAATGAAAAAAAAATTAAATAAACAAAGAGCATTTACATTAATTGAATTATTAGTTGTTGTAGCAATAATTGGAATATTAGCAGCAGTTGGAGTTGTGGCTTACAATGGTTTTACAGAAAATTCTAAAGTCAATGCAGCCCAAGCAAATCATGCAATGGTTGTAAAATATATGGCCACAGAACTTAAAAAATGTGATCTCGGTTCAGCTAAAATATTTAATAATACCGTAAGCTGTCCAATTACATCAATAGACGATGCTGCTTGTAAAGGAGGAGCGCAACTTGCAAAAATTATGAACCCATATGATTTGACAAAGAATTCTGTAACTTGTTCAGGTAATTCGCATTATGAACATAATTTAGGATACATTAGATTACTGACACAAAGCTGGCAGAATGAGTATAAAACTTCATCTCCTAAAGCAATGGCAGTGCGATCATGCATCAAATTACCCTGTGGCACACCAGGAGAACGATCACCAGTAGATACAAACATTCTAACTAAAGAAATATTCATTGATTAGATTTAAAAAAGGCTTCACATTAATTGAACTTCTAGTCGTTGTTGCTATTATTGGAATCTTAGCTGCAGTCGGCGTTGTTTCATTTGGCGGGTTTACTGAAGGCGCCAAAGTCTCTTCTGCGAAAGCAAATTATAATTCCATGTTCAAATTTATTTCTAGTGAAGTGGTAAAATGTAATAATAGTATGGTCAAGAAAGCTTTTGTGTTTGATTACAGAGGCAGTGGTAATCCGGATTTTTTAAATTGTCCAATTGCGTCAGCAGGAGCTTCAGGAACTCTTGCTGGAGCAATAGCGGATTATTTTCGATTTGGTGAAGGTAGTAGTTTTAAAAATCCTTATAAGCCAAATGAATTAGCTTATAGATTTAGCACCTCTTACACAAACGACTCTGATGTAGGCTATGTAAATTTTAGTACTTATTTACTTGAGGTAAGAATCTGGAGTTGTTTCCAAGTACCTTGCAACAGCTCAAGTAATGTTTATGTAAAATCAATAAAGGCTTTTGATTAGATGAAGATCTGTAAAAAAAAAGCATTTACACTTATAGAACTTCTAGTTGTTGTTGCAATAATTGGAATTTTGGCTGTATTTGGAAATGTTTATTATAATGATTTTACTGCCTCCACTAAAAAAAATATATGCTTACAAAATGCTAAATTTTTTCAAAAAGAAATAACTTTAAAATGGCAAAATGCTGAAAATCGAAGTGGTCCGGATATTGAAATTCAAAGCAATGGCTTTTGTTTTCTTCATTGGCTTCCTAGTAATGCTCATTTAGATAATTATGGCCTTGATGTAGCGACAAGAAAAAAACTAAATAGAGCATTAACAATACCTCAACTATGTGGAGGTAACCAGCAAGGAAATGAAGGCATTGTGGCGGATCATTTTACAGGCATGAAATATCGAAATACCTTTGACAACTACAGAGTCGCACTTGGATCACCAAATACTGACAACACATTAAGAGAGGGTGGATCGGTATTTAGATGTGGAGCTAATGAAGGACTCTCAGATCCATATCAATGTAAAATTATAAGTATCTGCAAATTAGGCGAACAAACTGAAATATCATTAAGAAAGCCAAATTGAGAATGAAAGGTTTCACCCTCATTGAGCTTCTTGTTGTTGTTGCGATTATTGGAATTTTAGCTGCTGTTGGACTTGTAGCTTATGACGGATACACAGCTTTAGCAAAAGTATCTGCTGCAAAACATAATTTTAATGAAATTACTAAATTTATCAAAGTTAATAATTTAAAATGTGAAATGGGACAGCAAGTGACAATGAATGATAGTTCTGGAACGGAGATAAATGTAACAAGCGGCTTGTGCAGTAGACCTCCTTCAGGTCAGTGCCATATTTATAGTGAGCATTTTAAATCCATAAAATTAAAAAATCCCTACAGTGATTATTATATAAGTACGAGCACTGACAGTCAGTATGCACTTCAATGTCCTAATTCAGGATGGCCAGCATCAGCATTAGATCAGAGAGCTGGTTATATTTTTATTAATAATGTATCAGGCGAGCCAAAAACAATGAATCTAAACATGAGATGGGATAATGATTATTCCGGTGACTGGAGCAAACGTTACTCTAGAATGAACATTATAATTCCTTAAAATTAAAATTTTTAAATGAAGAATAGAAAAGCATTCACATTAATAGAACTTCTAGTCGTTGTTGCAATAATTGGGATTTTAGCAGCAATTGGTGTTGTTTCGTTTGGAGGATTTACTGAGAGCGCTAAAAAGAAAACTGTGATTGCAAACTATAATATGATGATAAAATATATTAACAGCGAATTAATGAAATGTGAACTAGGACTAGAAATCGAAGCTGCAATCAAACAAAAATCTGATCCTAATAAATATCATTATTTATCTACTTGGGGATGTAAGGAAAAACCGCCAGGTAATCAATACAATGCAAGGTTTGTTTATACAGGAAATAATATACTGTCATATTTACATAACTATGAGGGGGTATTTAATATTAAAAATCCATGGCACCCCGAAGATGAATATCCAGTAAATATAAATGCTAGATGCCCATCTAATATGCCGATTGGTCCTACTAATGTCACGATAGAGATTGGCAGAGTTAATGTTAGTGTGATCGAAGATCAAAATGTAATATTTGTGTGTGCAAGATATGGAGAAGGAATAGACGATATAATACAAACAAAAATAAAAAATCCTTATTAAATATGAATAGTTTTATTTTTATATATTTTTAAATTCTTTTATAATTCTGATTATTAAATATATTTTTGTGAAATTAAAATGAAGATTTCAGCATTTGGACCTGGCTTTGAAGCTGCGTATGAGAAGGGAGTTTTGTTTGTTAAGTATTGCTATTATGGGGTCTTGCAGATTGTAACTTCAATTAATTTTTAAAGTTATATTTTAAATGGGCCTCGAGTAAGGCCCATTTGAATTTTATAAAATTTTATTTTTTAACGTCAGGTTTTTTAACTTGATGAAACGCTTTTCTCTCGTCAGGAGTTAATTTGCCATCTTTATTAGTATCCATCTTCATAAATCTTTCCTCTGCATTTTTCATGTATTCAGCCTTGGTGATCACTCGCTTATTATCTGAGTGCATGTCAGCAAATGTAGTAGAACTTATAAGCATGATATTAGCTAAAGCTAATAGAAGTATTTTTTTCATTTTATCTCCGGGGTTAGTTCTAATTTTTATCAACCTTTAATATGTCTTTTTTCTGGTTATTTATTAGTTATATTTAGATCGTATTATTATCCTACTATTAATAAGTAACACATGTATATTTTAAGAGATGATAAGAACTTTTATAATTTTAATTTGTTTTTTTTTACTAGCTAATTGTAGCACTTTAAGTGATGTCCAAAGAGCTGAAGGTCAGGGGAAAAAAATTTCCTACCAAGCTCCATTCAATAAAACCTGGGAAGCATCTTTAGCTGCACTTCAAAATTTAAGATTAAATGTAGATAGCAAGGATAAAAATCAAGGCTATATTCTTGCAGAAGGACCATTAACCGCTTTTAGCTGGGGCGAGGTTGTATCTCTTTTTATAAGAAAACAAACAGAGATCACATCAACTGTGGAGGCGGTTTCGAAAAGAAAGGCTACAGGTAATATATTTGCAAAAGAATGGGCAGATGAAATTCATCTTGAAATAGCAAAGGAATTAAAAAAATAACAAAAGACAAGTATTTCACAGTGTACTTACTCTTTATGTTGATTGTTATACTTGTTTCAATTTTTTATATTTTAAGAAATCTTGTTTATTGACTAGATAATTTGCACCTTTCTAAAAAAAATTTTATTATTATTTTTAGACATTGTTTTTATTTTAAATAAGTATTTTTTAAGATCAAAAGTCCAAGTCTTTGCCCAAAGGTATGATTCTGGGGGACCCTAAATGAAAAAAGAGGTGTGGCAGTCTACAAACTCTTTGAAATTCCAGATTGGTTCCGTATCTTTTTATACTCACGTACTCAAGGCACTCAAGGTAAAACAAGCCTTACAAATTAGTAGAACCCTGTAGGCGACATTATATTCATAACTTTATATTTTGCTTGAGTAGCTTGAGTATTGAGTACACGCCTATATTTAAAGGATGATTTGTGTTTGTTTTACTCAAGGCACTCAAGGTATACTTGCGTGTAATCCATTAGGTACACTTTGGATTAATATTCGGAGTAACATTATGATTAAAACAGATGAACACCTTTACACCATGACTAGAGTTGAGTTTGCTAGATCCATTGGTAAATCAAGAGAAGCAGTGAAACAGGGGATGCGTAGAGGCCAATATAAGGATGACTGTATTTACAACGGTAAACAATATTTATTTAAGGCAAGAGAGACGATGCGTGATCTCAAGGATTTAAACCTGGGTACTAAAGTTAAAAGAAGACCTAATAGAGGTAATCATTTTAAAGGCAAGTATCCAAATGATAGTTTTCGTAAACATAACGAGCTGAAAATGTTGGCTAAACTAAAAGGAGTTACTGATCCTGAAGTATTAGAAAATTTACCACAAGCTATAGAGGTTGCAAAACAACAGAAGCAAACAAGAATTGCAAAAAGATTAATGGATACAATACCAAAAGATTACGGTGGATTTGGTTATAGAAAACCTTTGGTTAATTTTAAAACAAGATGGCGAGATCCTTTCCTTAAAGAAAAAGATGAATATGAATTAGCTTTAGAAAAGTTGCCTAAACCATGCAAAACTTATTATTAATTTATTAGTCCTTTAAAGGACGCAGCATTCTTGTTTAACCTTGTGTTACACTTTATATAACACCTATCGTTACTGATTATTCCAGGTGATCTTTATATTATTCTGTTCCAACTAATTCTATAAGACACCTGGGATATCTTTAGTTGTATAAAAACCTTACACACCACTTACACACCGAATAACTTTCAGTTGCACTTAAATCCTAAATCGTTAAAAAGGTTGCTAACCAATACGTTTTAAAGGGCCCTCGTGGTGGAATTGGTAGACACAAAGGACTTAAAACGGACTGCAACAAAACTTTAACTAGCTCTACGACCACCCCACCTAGCTCAAAACTCCAACATTCATTTGGTATTTTTAATTTTCAGGTTTATCTTGAATGCCATGGAACAGACTACAAAAACCAAAAACCTTACACACCACTTACACACCAATTTGGATTGGACGAACAAAGCTATTGAAGATTTAAAATATTCAGGACCCATAAATGATCGATTAAGATTAACTATTCCATTCAAATTTACTAAAGGATCTTTCCTTAAAGGTGTTTCTTTGAGATGGACTCCAAAAAAAAATAAAAAAGTATTTCAATTAGTTTATTGGTATCAGGATAGAACCTTTAGGTTAGACCTTGGTGAATACATGCCAAACTTCGGTGTCCAAGAGTGTCAGGAGTATATCCTTGAATTATTTAAGAAATATAAGGACAGAGACGGCAATTGGAAGAGTAATCCTAAATATGAAATTAAAACTTTAGAAGAAATAGAGTTAGGCCAGAAGCTTACTATAAGAAAAGTTATTGAGCTTATTTGTGAACATGGGTTTCCAAGAAAAAAAATCCAGGGCTTCTTATCTGCATGGACATGTGAAAATTACACTAGGTATTTAATTGGGTATAATCAGAGAAGAAATTTAATTACATATGTGGACGATGAAAAGGGGTGGGGTCGTATTATTTTTAAAGAAAGTAGCGCTATTAAAACTTGGAAAGAGTTGTTTAAACAGTATCCGCCAGGAGTTGGTTTAATAAAAGATAATTATAAAAACAGAGATGGAGAAATAAGTTTATATGACAGCGATCTTGGAGCTTTATTAATTAATGATTTATCGCCTGGAGTATTAGAACAATACCTTGAAACTACTGGCAGAAGTTATGGAACTAAAGAAGTCATGCGTGAATGTATTAGTTCCTTATGGAATTTTGCTAGATCAAATTTAAAGTGTTTAGGAACTAGTCCGCCATTAAACCCAGCAAGAAAAGCTCATGGAGGTATTAATATTAAAAGAGATGAAAGAAGTAATTACAGAGGCAAACAATGGAACGAACTTGTTTTTACAGTAGAGCAACTTGCTAGAATTGAAGAAGCATTAGTAAGTTTGAGAGACAAATATCCATTTATATCAGAATCCTTATTATTCCTTCTTCATACAGG
>CBDDXH010000058.1:0-5729 GCA_965235125.1 Pelagilacustribacter hypolimneticus (SeqCode)
AAAAAAAAGAAAAAAAAAATAGTCAAAAAAATTTTTTTTAAGAAAAAAAAACTTTTAAGAAACAAAATAACTAAAAAATTACAAAATAAAGTAAGAAAAAATAAAAAATCTTACAAATCAAAAATTGTTAAGGCAAGAATTAAATATAAATCTAAGTTTAATGAAAAAGCCCAAAAAAAGAAAGTTAAAATTAGCGGTAAAACTAAAAAAGTAATACTTACAATATTAAGAATTCAAGACAAGCTTAAATTTAATATCAATTTTAGTTTAGATAAATTTTTTTTAAGTTTTTTTCAATCTATCGCTAATACCATAGACAATTTTAAAATTATTCTATCTGAAGAAAGAGAAAGAAAGAAACAACTTAAAATAAAATTAATGGAGATGGAAAAAATTGAAAATATTAAAAAAGCAAAAATGGAAAAAGAATTAGAGAAAAAAGAAAAAGAAAGAGAGCTTAAGGAACAATCTATATTTGAAAGAGAAAGAAAAAAAGAATTGCAAAGATTTATTCGACTAGAACAAGCAGAAGTTCGTAAGGAACAAGCAGAAAAACAAAGAAAATTCTTAGAACAAATTCGTCTAGAGAAGAAAATAGAACAATTTAGAAAACGAGAAGAATTAGAAATAAAAAATTTAGAAAAATTTGTACTGAGCCAAGAACGAGAATCTTACGTCGAAGTTCAAGAAAGAATAGAAAAAATAAAACAAAAATACCAGGCTCTTCGTGATCAAAAAATCAGGGAGCGAGTTGAGCAACTTGGTATAAAAGTTGAAGAGGGTGAAGATCGTTCTGCTTTATTAGAGAAGGAAAGACATTACAATCTTGAAAGACAAAAAATTGAATTTGCTTTAGAAAGTTTTTATAGATCTGCCCACAGTTTATGTTTTCAGCTTAATAAGAGATATATACCCAAATACTTGAACATACTAAGAGTCATTGACAGAAGATTTGAAACAGGTGAAATATTTATTAAATGGGACGAAGCAGTCGATGATGATTGGTTAATACTTATTTATATTAAAAATAATTCTCCTACCGAAGGTATAGTGATAGAGGATAAGACTAATTCCGAAAAACATGGTTCACATGATTTTCAAACGAATGAAATTTTTAGAGCTAGTGACTTTATGGTTGATGCTTTGACGAATTTATTAGATCAAGAGAGAAAAAAAAGAAAAGCTAGTTAATTAAAAATTTTATTAAGTTTTCTTAATTTAAAAAATATACGTTCTTAAAAAGATTATATTTAAGTCATATATTTGTCATGATTAGTATTTAAATTACAGTTCATGCAATCAATAAATAAAAAAAAAAAAATAAAAATTAAAGTTAAAAATAGAAGATTTAAAAAATTATCTATGTTTGAATTACAAAACCAAGTTGAAAGTGGTTTCTGGGGAAACTGGGTTAGTCGAAGAAGTATTTAAACTTAATTCTAATATTACCAAATCAAGTTATTATAATATCTGCAAAAATGCTTGATAGGCTGGACTATGAAGTTTAAGCCTTTCATTGAGACAATTAAAATCAACTTATAGTATTTATTAATATGAATTTGTTTTTAATGATTAACTTGCTAGATTTAGCTTGATGATTATAAATAAAAAAAGCTTAAAAGTGGCAATCGTTATGGGTAGTCAATCTGATTATTCTGTAATGAAAAAATGTGAAGATATATTAAAAATACTAAAAATTAAATTTGAAACAAAAATAGTTTCTGCTCATAGAACACCAGATAGAATGTTTGCATTTGCAAAAACTGCTGTAAAAAATAACTTTTCTGTCATTGTTGCTGGAGCAGGCGGCTCTGCACATTTGCCTGGAATGATTGCTTCAATGACTACCTTACCAGTGATTGGAGTGCCGGTGGAAACTAAAAAATTAAAGGGACTTGATAGTTTATTATCTATTGTTCAAATGCCCAAAGGCATTCCTGTTGGAACAGTTGCGATTGGAGAAAATGGAGCTTTTAATGCCGGTCTTTTAGCAGCATCAATTATTGCTCTATCAGATAGTAAAATAAAAAAAAATTTAGAAAAATGGCGTAGAATTCAGACTGCTGCTATTAAAAAAAAACCTAAATAATAATGACTAAAGCAAATCCTGTCCTAGGAATTATTGGTGGAGGACAACTTGGTAGTATGCTTGCAGCGGCAGCAAAAAAACTTAAAATTAAAACCGTCATTCTAAGTGACGATCCTAAAGCTCCTGCAAAAAATTTTTGTAATGAAATTATTATTACGGATTATAATAAATTAAAAAAAATTGAAGATTTTATAAATAAAGTTGATATTGTTACTTTTGAATTTGAAAATATACCTTTTAAAGTTCTTGAATATATTTCAAAGTTTAAGCCTGTTTTCCCTAAACCATCTATTAATCAAATAGTTCAAAATCGTTTTACGGAAAAAGAGTTTATAAATAATGAAGGGTTTAAAACAACTAATTATGCATTAATCGAAAATAAATCAGATATTTATAGCAATGAAAATTTGTTACCAGGTTTTCTAAAGACATGTACTTTAGGATACGATGGAAAAGGACAATATGTCATAAATAATAAAGACGAAGTTGACTTACTCAATATTGATTTTAAAAAAAAATATATTTTAGAAAAAAAAATTAATCTAAAAAAAGAAATATCAGTAATTATTACTAGGTTTTTAAATAATGATTATCTAATCTATGAGCCCATTGAAAATATTCATGTTAATCAAATATTAAATAAATCAGTGATACCAGCGGTCATTGACAAAAATATTTTTACTCAAGCGCAGCATCAAGCAAAGCTTTTAGCTGAAAAGTTAGGTTATATTGGCACGATGTGTATTGAATACTTTATTGATGATAAAAATAATTTACTTATTAATGAAATAGCGCCAAGAGTTCATAACTCAGGGCATTTAACTATTAATGCGTATAATATTAGTCAGTTTGAAAACCATGTTAGAGCTGTATGTAATCTTGAAAAAATAGAATTAAATAAAAATTACAATGCTGAAATGATTAATATTATTGGTGAAGAAATTAAAATTTATAGAGCAAAAGATTATTCTAAAAATGAGTTCTTTTTTGATTATTTAAAATCTGAAATAAAAGAAAAAAGAAAAATGGGTCACTTAACGATTATAAAGTCTTAAGATTTATTAAAGATGGATCGTTGTTAATAGGTTTATTTACATCTTTATTAACCTCATGAAATTTTAGTTCAGGCCGTTTAATACCTCTTAAAATATCCATACCTTCCTTTTTTATATTTAAATAATTTGAAATTTGTTCTTCGTTTATTATTAAAGGTTCGCGGTCATGAATGTCTTTGACCTCATTCATAGCCTCTCTAGTTATTATACAAAATTGATTGTTTTGCTGTATACCAGCGAAAAACATTAAGCTGCTATCAGTTTTGGTAAAATAATAAGGAGTTTTTGCTTTATTTTCTTTTTTCCACTCATAATAACCATCAGCAACAATTAAACATCTCGAAGTTTGTATAAGTTTTTTGAAAGAAACTTTTTCCATTAAAGTTTCTAATCTAGCATTAATCAATGGCCTAAAATCTTTTTTATCCTTAGCCCAAGAAGGAATAAGACCCCAAGAATAATTTTCAAGTGCTTTTCCATTTGTATAAGATTTAATAATTGGAAGCTTTTGGGTTGGGTGTGCGTTGTAATTATCTTTATCTTCAACTTTAATATTGGTTTTTACTAAATCAATAGTTTTACTTACAGGTTTGGTAACGACGTACCGACCACACATTCTACTTTTTTTTCTTTTCTCTTTTTAACTTTCTCTTCTCTTTAATTGTAAGTTTAGCTTTTTTCATTATGCTAGAGTCTTTAAAAGACTTTCCGCTATACCTTTTTGACATTTTTATTTGCCTCCATAATTATTTTTAATATACCCTTTGTATTTCTTTTTTTTCTTTTACGCTTTAGATACTGAACAAAGGTTCGTTTCTTTCGTCTTCGCATCTCTTAACTTATCAAAAAAGTTGTAAAGCTTCTACAAAGGTATATAGATGCCTGTGAAGAGCAAAATATAAGCTTCATTCAACTTAACACTATGGAAAACTTTAACTCACTTAATCTAGAGAAAACTTTAATGGATTCGATTGCTGTCATTAATTTTAAAACACCAACACCTATTCAAGCTCAAGCTATTCCAGTTGCTCTTGAAGGCAAGGATATTTTAGGCACTGCTCAAACGGGCACAGGCAAAACAGCAGCGTTTGGCATTCCTTTGGTTAATTTTCTTTTAAAGACTCAAAAAGATACTGCATTAGTGATGACACCAACACGTGAGTTAGCAACCCAAGTTATGCAAAGTTTGATCAGTTTAATTGGAAGAGGAAATTTGCGAACAGCATTACTGATTGGTGGAGATTCAATGCAAAAACAATTGAGGCAAATGCAAAGAAATCCAAGATTAATTGTGGGTACACCAGGAAGAATTAATGATCATTTACAAAGAAGAAGTTTAAAATTACATAATACTACTTTTTTAGTTTTAGATGAAAGTGACAGAATGCTTGATATGGGCTTTGCACCACAAATTAATCAAGTTTTAGAAACAGTCCCTGAAAAACATCAAACATTATTATTTTCCGCAACACTAGCCAATAATATTGTTCGCCTTGCTGAAAGGTATTTAAAAAATCCAGTTAGAATTTCCGTGGGCTCAACTTCAACTCCAATAGATAAAATCAAACAAGAAATCCTTCATGTGAAAGACGGAGATAAATACAATCAACTCATTAAAGAGATTTATAATCGACAAGGTGCAATTTTAATTTTTGTTAAAACTAGAAGAAATGCAGAAAAAATGGTTAAGAGATTAAAATATGATGACCATGATGCTGATGCTATTCACGGAAATTTAAGACAAAGTAAAAGAGATAGAGTTATTAAAGCTTTTAGAAATGGACATTTTAGAATTTTAGTTGGTACCGATGTAGCTAGCAGAGGTCTGGATATTCCATCAATAAAACATGTAATTAATTTTGATCTTCCTCAACTACCCGAAGATTTTATTCATCGAATAGGAAGAACAGCAAGAGCAGGCGCTGAAGGTTCTGCACTAAGTTTTATTGGCAGCGAAGATAAAAGTAAGTGGAATGCCATTCAAAGATTGATAGATCCAAACTTTAAACAAGATAAAAATAGTAGAGACCCTAAAAGAAATCGAGAAGAAAGATCTTTCGATAGACGCGGCAGAAGAGGTAGCGATAGATTTTCAGATCGTAAACCTTTTTCTAGATTCAAACGAGATGAAAACAGAGGTTCTTTCCAGGAGAAAAAAAGAGAAGATAGAAAAGAAACTTTTGGCGATCAAAGAAACCAAACCAAGTCTTTTTCAGGGTTTAGACGAGACAATAATAGAGATTCATTTAGTGAAAAAAGAGAAGATAGAAATGGATCTTTTAAAGACAGAAGAAACGATAGTAGGCCTTCATTTGGTTTTCGACGAGATGAAAATAGAGATTCATTTAGTGAAAAAAGAGAAGATAGAAGGGAGTCTTTTAAAGACAGAAGAAACGATAGTAGGCCTTCATTTGGTTTTCGACGAGATAAAAATGCAGATTCATTTAGTGAAAAAAGAGAAGATAGAAGGGGATCTTTCAATGATCGAAAAAACGATAATAGAAGATCTTTTGATAATCGAAGAAACGATTCTAGTTCTTCATCTGAGTTTAATAAAGATAATAGCAGAAGTTATCATGGAGAAA
>CBDDXH010000059.1:0-5584 GCA_965235125.1 Pelagilacustribacter hypolimneticus (SeqCode)
GCTTCAACATTGTGTGATTGAAGTCGGCTTGAAACATACTGACCAACAGCATGCAAAATTTTATTTGTTTTTATTTTATAGTCTTTTAAATTAGCTTTATATGCTTCAACTGCAGCAAATTGAGTTGGGCTATTAACCGTAGAATAAGTCTCGGTTGCTAACTTATTTAAAGTAATTAGATAATCTTTATGTTGCTTGGGAACGGTTAAAAAACCTAAGCGCCAACCACCTGCTCCACACCACTTTGATAAACCACCACTAATAAATGTTCCTTCAGGATAATAAGTAGAAATTGATTCATATTTACCATTAAAAGTTAAATCTCCATAAACTTCGTCAGATAAAACAAAAATTTTATATTTTCTTGCAACTTTTGCTAACTCTTTTAAATTTTTACAAGTAGCTCCTGAAGGATTGTTAGGAGAGTTAAGAAATAAAGTTACATTTTTAGATTTTAATGATTTCAGTTTTTTTTCTAAATCTTGAGCAGTTGGAAACCAATAATTATCTTTATGTGTTGGTAGCCAGTGTATTGTATTTTTAGCAAGCTTTGCTTGAGGAGCATAAGATACCCAACTTGACTGGGGCAAAATAACATCACCATTAAAACACATATGCATTAGATACATTGAAGTTTTTGATCCCGGTGTGATGAGAATATTATCTTTTGTAAAGGTGCTTTTAGTTTGTTTAGTTAATTGTTTAGCAATAGCATCTCTTAATTGAGGCAGTCCTTGCATATGTAAATATTCATTTTGAAAAGCATTTTTTTTAAAAGCTGAAACCACTTTTTCAGGAACAGGAAAAGGAGACAACCCAAATCCAAACTTATAAATTATTTTTCCTTGAGTTATTAATTTTTTTGTTTTTTCGTTTATTGCTAAAGTTGCTGAATATTTGAGATCTAGAAGATTTTTTTTTATAAAATTTTTCATTATATTTTCAATTAATTCTTAGCTAGTTAATATTAAAAACTTTTAAAATCAATTAGGCTAAATTTATTAGGCTCTTTACATGATTCCATTATAAAGTTAAGAGAATTAGATAGCTCACTATTGGTTTCTTTGGGTCCATTAATTAAAAAAAAACCTGTACCCTGCATTCTTAAATAAGAATTATTAAGTGTAATATGAATATTTAAAGTGTTTTTTAGTCTTAATTTAATAAAATCATCGGTAAACATACTAGTTTTTTCTGAATTTAAAACAGGATACCAAATTAAATAAATAGCTTCGGGAAATTGACTATGAGAGTGATTAATAAGATTAATTATTTTATTATATTCATTTTTAAGTTCGTAAGAAGGATCAATTAAAATTAATTTTTGACCTTTATATTTTGAAATAATCTTATTTAAATTTTGATAAGCGTTAATTTTCTCTATTTTAACTCTTTTATCATCTTTAAAATTATTTTCTAAATTTAAAAATTCATTATTATGAAGTTCGGAAAAATATAAATTATCTTGTTTATCGGTAAGTTTAGAGGCAATAAGACAAGAGCCAGGATAAATTTCAAATTTATTTTTTTTGTTAAAACTTTTGACTATATCCAAATATTTATTGATTAAAGATAAATTGGATTTAACGTTAAGTACTTTTGAAATACCATTAAGGTATTCTTTATTTTTTTGCATAAAAGTATCTTTGATAAAATACTTTCCAGCTCCAGCAAAAGCATCAATAAATGTAAAAGGTTTCTTAGTTTTATTCTTTTCAATTAAATAAACTAAAATTAAATGCTTAAATACATCTGCAAAATTTCCAGCATGGTATCCGTGACGATAGCTAAGCATAAAAATTAAATTTCTTGTGCAGCCCTTGTTCTTTCGAACATAAGTTTAAGTTTAATTCCTAGATTTAAAAAAGGTTGCGGAGGTAGCCAATTAGGTTTTGTTCTATTTTCAATTAATTCTGTTTCAATTGTGCTCTCATTAGAAGCTTTCATTGCTATTTGTTCACCAAATAAAATTCCAAGACCAATACCTGCACCGTTAAAGCAGCCTGCTATAAATATTTTTTCATTTATTTTTTCAAACAACTGTGATCCATTTCCACTTCGACAGGCAATCCCTGACCACGTGCTTTCAATAATATCATCTGGTAAATATGGAAATCTTTTTTGTATTCCTTTTAAATGTATTTTTTTTCTTTCTTTAAGATCTTCGTTGCTCATAAAGTTTGGATTTTTTATCTCCGCTGTGTTTCTAATAGATATTCGCTTGTCTTTAGTAAGTCTGATAGTTGCTCCCATAGGCTTAACTGAAAGTACTCCCCATTCACTTGGATTTCCCATTTCATTTAATTCTATTTGTGCTAGCGGTCGTGTGGTGCTAGCCGTTAAAGTAATTGGAAAGTTATAATTTTTTTTAATATTTAGACTAGAAAAGAAACCATTATTACAAAAAATTATTTTTTTTGAATTAATAGAATATTCTTTAAATTTACATATAATAAAATCTTTTTTTTCTTCCCAATTTATTAATTGCGTTTTTTCAAACAAATGCACGTTACTAGGCAATGTCTTAATCATTGATCTTGCTAATTTACCAGGGTGAAGCAAAATACCACTATTGGTATATAAACCAGTTTTATAAAAGGAAGTTCCTAATTTTTTTTTCAATTCTTCTTCTGATAAAATTTGATGCTTAATATTTTGAGCTTTCAAATTCTTGCTGAAATTATTTAAGATTTTTAGATCATTTAAATCTGATGAAGCATAATATTTACCACATTCATTCCAATCACAATCTACTTGGTGTTCTTGAATATATTTTTTAACAGATGCTATTCCTGCTTGATAAAGATTTGTTTTTTTTTGATAAGCAGATATATTTTTTGTAGATATAAATCCTTCGTTTAAAGCAGTGTCGACTAAATATCCTGAATTTCGACTGCTCGCCCCTTCTCCTGCTAACTGTGCATCTACAATAATTATTTTTTTTTCTGTATTTAGTTTGGATAGAGTTCTTGCGGCGGATAAACCTGTATAACCTGCGCCTATAATTATAAAATCACAAATATCGTTATTCAATAAAGATTTAATTTTATTTCTTGGTTCTAGATCATTTATCCAAAAACAGGACTGATCATTAATGATTTGCATATTTATTAAACTTTAAATTTTTTTTGTAATTTAATAATTATTTTATTTAATAGTATTTTTGAATAAGCAACCTTTTTTACAACCCATACCGATAAAGGCCATGAGCTGTCATTTTTTTTTCGAGCAATTATATGAATATGTAGTTGCGACACGACATTGCCAATTTTTTCAACATTAAGATTGAAGGCTTTAAATGTTTTCTTCATAATTTTTGATGCATAGGTAATTTCTGCTATCAATAAATTTTGATCTTTTTTTTTAAGTTGGTAGATGTCAGTGATGTTTTTTCTTTTAGGAATTAAGATAATCCACGGAAATTTGGAGTTATCTATTAATCTTATATTACAAAGTTTTAGATTTGTAATAAAATGAGAATCTTTGAGAAAATTTTTACTGACTTGTTGCATTACAGTTTGAAGTATTCAAATAAAAATTTAGAACCAATGAAAATTAAAAAAATCCCAAAATATTTACTTATTCTTTTTTTGTCCATTTTGTGAACTGTTCTAGCTCCAATTCTTGCCATGAGTGTTGTAATAGGAATAAAGATTAAAAAAGCTGGTATGTTTAAAAACCCCATACTTAAAGGTAAATTCACATCTAAATAATTTCCAGAAATTAAAAAACCAACTGTGCCAAATAGAGAAATTAAAAAACCAATAGCAGCAGCACTTCCAATGGCATTATTAATTGAATACCCAAAAAATTTTAAGATAGGTACGTTCATTACTGCTCCACCTATTCCCATTGGAGCTGAAATAAAGCCTGCCGCAAAACCAAAAAATATTTTATAACTTAATTTAATTTTACGAACAATATGTATTTCTTTTTCTTTTAAGTAGAGTAAATAAAAAGCCAAAATAAATACAACAATAGAAAAAAAAAGAACTAGTGACTTTGTTTTAAGAGTTGTAGCAAAAATTGTTCCAAAAACAACACCAGCAACAACAAACATTCCGTAACTCTTTACAATATTAAAGTCGACCGCCTTAAATTTATGATGTGTCATTACAGAGACGATTGAAGTTGGAATGATGATAGCAAAAGATGTCCCAACTGCTAAATGCATCACATAAGTTTTATCTACACCGAATGATGTAAAGAGATAATATAGAAAAGGAACAGATATTAAACCTCCGCCTATTCCAAATAGACCTGCAAAAAACCCAACGGGTATAGCAGTTAAAACCATGAAACCAATTAAAATTAAAATTTCACTTTGGCTAAGTGTTTCCAAATTATCTTTCTAAAGAAATTGTAGCGTTATTATTTTTAATTTGATCCATAATATGATCAACTTTTTTAATATCTGCATCTCTAATGCACATATTTTTCGATAAATATTGTTTCCACTGTTTTGAGCCATTCTGTCCATGAAATAATCCAACTGTATGTCTCATGATATGATTTAATTGAATGCCTTTTTTAGTTTCCTCTTGAATATAAGGTATTAATTTTTCCATAACTTCTAATCTACTTGGCACGTTCTCATTATTAAAAATTTCTCTTTCAATATCAGCTAAAAAATAAGGAGATTGATAAATTGCTCTACCAATCATAACGCCATCTACTCGTTTTAAATGATCTTTAATCTGACTAGTGTCAATAATACCTCCGTTTATTATAACTTCATCGTCTTTTAAAAATTCTTTTAGTTTATAAACAAAATCATATTTTAAAGGTGGAACTGTTAAGTTTTGTTTAGGACTTAATTTTTTTAAAATAGCTCTTCTTGCGTGTATAATAAATTTTTTAGCACCTGCTTTTTTTAAGATTGAAATAAATTCTTTTAAAAATTCAAAATCTTCAACATCGTCATAACCTATTCTGGTTTTAATAGAAATTGGAAGCTTGGTAGAATTAACCATTGCATTAACACATTCTGCAACAAGATTGGGTTCTTTCATTAAACAGGCGCCAAATTTATTTTTTTGAACTTTCTTGCTTGGACAACCAAGATTTAAATTTATTTCATCATATCCATATTGCTCAGAAATTTTACAAGCCTCAGATAGCTCTAAAGGATTGGAGCCACCTAATTGAAGAATCGTTGGGTTTTTAACTTTTTTAAATGATAATATTTTATCTCTATCGCCTCTAATAATTGCATTAGATACGATCATTTCAGAGTAAAGATGAATGTTTTGACTAATTAAGCTTAAAAAATATCTTTCATGCTTGTCTGTGCAGTCCATCATAGGTGCTACAGATACGGTCTTTTTCATTTTTGATTATTCTTTGACTTTTACTTCTTCTTCTAATGTTAATGGTTCTTGATCGAGAGGTTCATCAATATCTTCTACTTCGTTCTCTAACTCAGTTTTTACTAAAAGAGCTTTTTTTACATCAGGAATCTTTCTCGTTCTTTTTGAAGGTAAGATAGCTATTCCACTTTTAGAAATTTGACCTTTGTATAAATTTTCAAATTCGTCATTTTCTTCCTCTTCAGTTTCTTCTATATCTAAATTTTCATCAGGCT
>CBDDXH010000060.1:0-5346 GCA_965235125.1 Pelagilacustribacter hypolimneticus (SeqCode)
TAAATCCAAAGTGAGTGGTGATGCTATTGAAATGGTTATTAATAGAATAATTGATAATGCCTCAGTTGCAATTGCTTCCTTTAATAGAAAGCCCGTTATCTCTGCCAGAGAAATGGCCTTAGCGCACCCAAGAAAAAATGGCGCAACAATTTTTGGTATTAACAGTAAACAAACTTTTCATTGTGAATGGGCAGCATGGGCAAATAGTACAGCTGTTAGAGAATTAGATTTTCATGATACTTTTCTTGCTGCAGATTATTCTCATCCAGCTGATAACATTCCACCTATTTTTGCAGTAGCTCAACAAATGAAATGTAATGGTGCTAATTTAATAAGAGGGATTATTACAGGTTATGAAGTTCAAGTTAATTTAGTTAAAGGTATTTGCCTTCATGAACATAAAATAGATCATATTGCGCACCTTGGACCAAGTGTTGCAGCAGGAATTGGCACTTTATTAAATTTAGAAACCGAAGTCGTTTATCAATCTATCCAGCAAGCTTTACATACAACCATTTCAACAAGACAATCTAGAAAAGGAGAAATTTCAAGTTGGAAAGCCTACGCTCCTGCCCACGCAGGTAAATTAGCCATCGAAGCAGTTGATAGATGTATGAGAGGAGAAGGAGCACCGAGTCCTATTTATGAAGGAGAAGATAGTATTATTGCTTATGTGCTTGGAGGAAAAAATTCAAAATACACTGTTCCACTTCCAGAAAGAAATGAGACGAAAAAAGCAATACTTGAGACCTATACCAAAGAATATTCTGCCGAATATCAAGCTCAAGCTTTAATTGATTTAGCAAGAAGTTTAAAAAAAAGAGTTGGCAATATTGAAAAAATTAAAAGTATTGATATTTATACCAGTCATCATACTCACAATGTAATTGGCACAGGTGCAAACGATCCTCAAAAAATGGATCCTTCTGCGAGCAGAGAAACTTTAGATCACTCTATTATGTATATTTTTGCGGTAGCCTTAGAAGATGGAAGTTGGCATCATGTAAAATCTTATACTCCTGAAAGGGCAAGAAGAATAAGCACTGTTGAGTTATGGAAAAAAATTAAAACGTTTGAAGATCCTGAATGGACTAAAAAATATCATCATCCTGATCCAAAGCAAAAACGTTTTGGTGGAAAAGTAGTGATTACCATGAAAGATGGAAGCATTGTTTCAGATGAGCTAGGAATTGCAGATGCCCATCCTAATGGCAGAAGACCTTTTACAAGATCAAATTATATTGAAAAATTTAGATCGTTAACGGATGGAATAATTACTAGCAGTGAGTCGAAAAGATTCTTAAAAAACGTTCAGAATTTAAAAAAACTAGGCACCAAGGAACTTAATAAGTTGAATATTGAAGTTAAAAAACGCTATAAATCAAAAAAACCAATAGAATTAGGCATATTTTAAGGTAATTATTATCGTATAATGAATAGTAGTTGCACAATTACCACTATCTACAACTAATTTTAAAAATTGTCTTTTGAACTTTTAAATCAAACAGATTTAGTTATATTTAAAATAATTTTTATAAAAATAATAAATAGAAAAGGCTTAAAATGAATAAAATTAAACAATTTTTGATAACAACTATTGCAATCGTTTGTTTATCAACCTCAGCATTTGCTGGAAGCTTTGGTATAGGTGTATCAGGTACAGCTGCAAGCGTGTCTGCATCTGGTAGCGAAACAACTGGAGCACAAACAGCAGGAACTGCTCAAACAGATAATTCTGTAGTAAGAGCTACAGCCGGAAACAGAATTATGTTCGGATCAGTATTTGCTGAATACAATTTTTTAGACAGCGAAAGATTTACATTAGGGATAGATTATATTCCAGGTGAAGCTGATGTAAATAAAGAAACTCTTTCTAGAACTGACACTAATAGTGATGGTACTGAAAATAATTTACAAGCTGGCACAAGAAAAGCTAACGCTAAAATTTCTGACCATGTGACTTATTATGGTGAGTTAGTTTTAGGAGCTGGTATTTATGGTAAAGTAGGTTTTGCTCAAGTTGATATTAAAACTACAGAATCAACTGCAACTACAGTAGCTGCAACAACTGGTTCATACCCAAATAAAACACTTGATGCTTGGACTTATGGTATTGGGCAAAAAGGTAATTTAGGAAAAAATGGTTTCTACAAAGTTGAAGGGTTTATAACTGATTACGATACGTTCTCAGCAACTTCTACAGGGGGTGTAGGGAATGCTAACACAGTGAGCGCTGATCTTGACGTTGTTGGAGCTTCTTTAAAAATTGGCTTAAAGTTTTAATTAGTTAATTTAAAAAATTTAAAATTAAACCCGCCCTTAAAACGGCGGGTTTTTTTTTATCTTTTTATAAAGTGAATTTGCACTTTGCCAAGCATTTTCAGCTTTAGATCCGTTTAGCCAGTCAGCACAAATACCTAAATTAAACTTTTTTATCCAATGAGAATCTTCTTTTGTTTTAAGATTATTATAGGCGTATTTCCAACCATGAATATTTTGATAGATTAATTTTTTAATCTCAAAACCTGCCAGTTTTTCGAACTTTTGAGCTACTTCAACTATATATTTTTTTTTATTTTTCTTAAATAAGTTAAATATTTTCTTAGAGTAGTTTTTAGAACATTGTAACGTCCATAAATGCTCACTAGATTTAAATCTATTTTTAGAGTTTTCATTAGCCGCCCACGCTAAAATATCATCATCAAATTTAATACTGCTAATAGGTAATTTTTTGTAATTTTTATAAGCGGCCATAACCGTTATATTTGACAACATATTTACTTTTAGATTTGATAGTTTTTTGTCTAAATATTTTGAAGCTAATACTTTTAATTGAGGAAAAGGGCAGGTTAAAATTAAGTATTTGAAAAAAACTTGTTCTTTATTATTTAGAGTAATAGTCCAACAATTAGAGTTAAATTTTATATTTGTAACTGCTGCGTTGTAATGAGTTTTGATATTTTTGATTAAATATTTGCAAATATCATTATTTCCTTTTTTACCTATATATTTGATTGATTTTTTCTCTTTTTTAAAGGTAAAGTCTAGATGTTCTCCCTCCCACTCTTTTAAGACATTTTTTTCTCTAAGATCCAATATAAATTTTTTAAATTCGTTAGATTGAGGGGAAAAATACTGAAGACCATGATCAAAACTTAAATTAGATTTATATCTTCTATTCGAAGCTCTACCCCCTAATCCTCTAGCTTTATCGAAAATCTCTATAGAATATTTTTTAGCTAATAAATTTGCAATGGTTGAACCAGCAATACCGCTACCTACAATGCAGAAGTCTTTCATACATGAAATAGACTTCTAAAATTTTCATCAATTGTTATGATTTTAAGACTATCTAATCCACCTATGATTAATTGCATAGCTACAATAAAAATAACCGCAATACCCAACCATCCTAACCAACGATGATTTTTAATGTAATTTGCAAAAAAGGATGCAAGGGTTCCAATTAAAACAACAGACAGTAACAAACCAATAATTAATAAATAATAATGCTGTTTTGCTGCTCCAGCAACTCCTAAAACGTTATCTAAACTCAAAGTGATATCAGCAACCAAGATTTGGTAAACACCCTTGCTAAATGAAGTCGTTTCTTTAGATTTTAATTCTGGAGATTTAATTTTTTTTGGCTCAAATAAATCTTTTCTTAAATTATAAATTACCCAGAGTAATAAAACGCCGCCAATAATTTTAATCCATGAAATACCCAAAAGAAAAGTAGCACTTAATGCAAAAACCACTCTAAAAATAAAAGCAGCAGCTACTCCAAAAGCTATAATTTTTTTTTTATTGTCAGGAGCAAAATTAGCAGCAATCATCCCTATAATGATTGCATTATCTGCTGCCATTACGATATCAATGAAGACTATTTGAAAAAATATGACTAATTGTTCTAAAAACATTTTGTATTATTTATATTATTTAATTATAGAAAAATAAAGAATAAAACATTTCTCAATTAAAAATGAACAAATCCGTCGCAACATCAAAATCTTATTTATTAAAGTTATCTATTCCTATTTTTTTCTCTAACTTAGCCATACCCTTTGCTGGTTTAGTAGACACTAGTTTAATGGGACATTTGGGCAGTGAAAAATTTTTAGCAGCAACCAGCATAGCAACCTCCGTGATTACAATGGTTTTATGGAGCTTTGGTTTTTTGCGAATGAGCACTGTAGGACTTGTGGCCCAGGCACATGGCAGAGAAGATTATGGAGAAATTATTTCCATTTTGATCAAAAATTTAATTTTAGCTCTTTTAATTGGTTTAATTATAATATTTTTTAAAGATGTAATTTTATTTTTAATTAATAAATTTTTTTCAACTTCTGAAGAAACATTTGTTTTAATAAGTAAGTATATTTCAATTAGAATATTATCCGCACCGGCAGAACTAATTATTTATGTTTTAGCTGGATTTTATTTAGGTTTACAAAAAACAATTACTTCAAGTTTAATGATATCATTTTTCTGTATTGGTAATGCTATTTTAAGTATAGCACTTGTTAACCATTTTAATTTAGAAATTTCTGGCGTAGCAGCTGGGACAGCTATTGCAGCCTACGTAACAATTATTATCTTTTTGTTGTTAAGTTATAACGAATTAAAAGATAAAATTAAAAACACAATTAATTATAACAAAATATTTAATTTAGTAAAAATAATTAAATTATTTAATATTAATTTTGATATTTTTATTAGAACTATTCTTTTAACTTTTTCTTTTTTATGGATGACCTATCAAAGCTCTAAATTGGGTGAAAATTATTTAGCTGTTAATACCATTTTAATTCAGTTTATAATGATAGCTTCTTTTTTCTTAGACGCTTATGCTTTTTCTACTGAGGCAGTTGTTGGACAAACCATAGGCCTAAGAGCAAAGAATTCCTTTTTAAACGTTGTATCAAATTCTTTTCAATTAAGTATTTTTTCCGGTTTAATGATTTCAATTATTTTCTTATTTATTTTTCAATATATCTTAAATACGTTAACAGATTTAGATCATATAAAATATTTAGCTTTTCAATATATTTTTTGGATCATTATTATTCCTCCTATTGCATCTATTTGTTATCAATTTGATGGTATTTTTATCGGTGCCTCTCAAACTACTGAGATGAGAAATGGAATGATTGTGTCGGTAATTCTTTTTATCTTTTCTTCTCATTTTTTAGTTGCTAATTTTAGCAATCACGGTTTGTGGTTATCTTTTTTATTTTTTATGATTATTAGATCAATCACATTAAATTATTCTTTTAATAATATATTAAAGAAATTTTAGATGCTTTCGATTTATAAAATTCCTGGATATATTCTTTGTTTAATAGG
>CBDDXH010000061.1:0-5213 GCA_965235125.1 Pelagilacustribacter hypolimneticus (SeqCode)
TCTTCAACTCTATCTTTTCTTTCTTTAACCTCAACTTCTGTAGCGCCGCCAACTTTAATAACAGCAACACCTCCAGCAAGTTTAGCTAATCTTTCTTGAAGTTTTTCTTTATCGTAGTCAGATGTTGTTTCAGTAATTTCTTTTCTGATTTGATTACATCTTGCTTCAATGTCAGATTTTTTACCATCTCCGCTTACGATTGTACTATTTTCTTTATCAATTTTAACTTTTTTACAAGAACCAAGATCACTGATTTTAACATTTTCTAGTTTTATCCCTAAATCTTCAGAAATAACTTGACCACCTGTTAAAATTGCAATGTCTTCAAGCATAGATTTTCTTCTATCACCAAAACCAGGAGCTTTAACAGCTACAACTTTTAGTCCACCTCTAAGCTTGTTAACTACTAAAGTTGCAAGAGCTTCACCCTCAACATCTTCAGCAACTATCATTAAAGGTCTACCTGCTTGAACAACTGCTTCAAGTAACGGTACCATGTCTTGTAAGTTTGCTAATTTTTTTTCAACTAAAAGAACTAAAGGGTTCTCTAGTTCTGTAATCATTTTTTCAGTATTTGTTACAAAGTATGGAGATAAATATCCTCTATCAAACTGCATACCCTCAACAACATCAAGTTCAGTTTCAAAACCTTTAGCTTCTTCAACCGTAATTACTCCTTCATTACCTACTTTTTGCATAGCTTTTGAAATCATATCACCAATTGATTTTTCACCATTTGCAGAAATTGTTCCTACCTGAGCAACTTCTTCATTAGTTTTTACTTTTTTAGAACTTGTTTTTAATTTATCTATTACAAACTCAACTGCTTTATCAATCCCACGTTTAAGATCCATTGGGTTCATACCAGCAGTCACATATTTTAATCCTTCTTTAACAATAGCTTGTGCAAGAATAGTTGCTGTAGTCGTTCCGTCACCAGCATTTTCATTTGTTTTGCTAGCAACTTCTTTAACCATCTGAGCACCCATATTCTCAAATTTATCTTCAAGTTCAATTTCTTTTGCAACTGTAACACCATCTTTTGTTGTTCTTGGTGCACCATAAGATTTGTCCATTACAACATTACGACCTTTAGGTCCCAATGTTACTTTGACAGCGTTAGCTAAAATGTCTACTCCATTCATCATCTTTGCTCTCGCTTCTATTCCAAATTTAATAACTTTCGCCATTTTTATCTCCTTTTTTTTAATCTATAACTTATTTGTTTTTTGAAATTCCCATGATGTCAGATTCTTTCATGATGCTATATTCTTTATTATCTATTTTAACTTCTGTACCAGACCATTTTCCAAAAAGTACGGTGTCTCCAACTTTAACATCCATTGGAATTAATTTTCCATCTTCAGTTCTAGCTCCAGGTCCTACAGCTACAACTTCTCCTTCTTGTGGTTTTTCTTTTGCAGTATCTGGAATAATTATTCCACCAGCTGTTTTTGCTTCACTATCAAGTACTCTTATTAGTACTCTGTCATGTAAAGGTCTAAATTTCATATTTTAACTCCTTCAATTTTGATTTAGTCTTCATATGGTGTGTTTTCCGGAAATTTCAAGTGTAGTTCATTTTAAATAAGTGTTTAAAATAGCCCATATTGCTATATTTTGTTTATTTTTCTATAAGCATTTACATCGGAGCCTTTAAAGTGAAAAAATTAAAACATTTAGCTGAAATTTATAATTTTTACGATACTTTTATTATAGATTTATGGGGAGTAGTACATAACGGAATTAAACTTAATTTAAAAGCTATAGAGTCTATAGAAAATTTGTTTAAAAATAAAAAAAAAGTCGTTTTCTTAACTAATGCTCCAAGGCCTAGCACAGTGGTTAAAAAGTTTCTTATTAACCTAGGTATGAAAGAAAATTTACTTAGTAATATTGTGTCATCTGGTGAATCGTCCATGAAATCCCTGGAAAAAGAAACTTTTGGTAAATTATTTTTTCACCTTGGCCCCAATAAAGATAATGAAATTTTTATAAAAATTGAAAAAAACAAATCAACTTTAGACCAATGTGATTTTATTTTGTGTACTGGTTTAGTAGAGGATAAAGAAAAAGATTTAGATTATCACAAAAATTTATTAAAATTTCATGTTTCAAAAAAACTCATCTGTACCAATCCCGACTTAATCGTTCATAGAGGGAAGGATATAGAATATTGTGCGGGTACAATTGCTAAGCTCTTCGAGTCCATTGGTGGAGAGTCAGTTTATTTTGGTAAACCTTATAAGGAAATTTATAAATTATGTTTTTCAGCAAATGAAAAAGCAATTGCTATAGGAGACAATCTAAATACTGATATTAGAGGTGCCAACAATATGAATATAGATTCTATTTTTATTTATGAGGGAATCCACAGAAGTGAATTTAAAGATGAAAGCGAAATTAATAAACTTGTTTCAAAATACAATGTTCAAGCAAGTTATTATCAACCTCAATTAATTTGGTAAAATGAAAATTTATAAAAACTTAAATATAAGAAAAATTCATAAGAATGCTGTTGTTGCAATCGGTAATTTTGACGGACTTCATTTAGGACATCAAAAAGTTTTAAATCAAGCAAGACTAAAAGCTAAAAGAAAAAATTTAAAATTTGGTGCAATAACTTTTGAACCAATCCCTAATATGTTTTTTAATAAAAATATTAAACATTATAGGATCAATTTAATTAAACAAAAAATATTTTATTTAAAAAAAATTAAATTAGATTTCTTAATTGTTATTAACTTTAATAAATCATTTTCAAATATAAGTTCAGATAATTTTATTAAAAATATTTTAGTCAACAAACTAAAAAGTAAATATATTTTTGTAAGTCGTAATTTCAGGTTTGGGAAAAAAAGAACCGGAGATATCAATACTTTAAAAAAATTTGAAAAAAAATATTCTTATAAGACAATTATAACTATCCCTTATCAAAAAAATAAAAAAATAATTTCTTCTTCTTTAATTAGAAACAATATAGCTGAAGGAAAAGTTGAGAATGTTAAAAAACTTTTAAGTAGGCCTTGGTCTATTGAAGGTAAGGTTGTTAGAGGTCAGCAAAATGGCAGAAAGATTGGATTTCCAACGTGTAATATTAAATGGAACTCCTATGTTCTTCCAAAATTAGGTGTTTATCTTGTCAAAGTAGAAACTAAAAATTTCAAAAGAAAAGGTATAGCTAACATAGGATATAGACCTACTTTTAATGGTAAAAACTTACTACTCGAAGTAAACATCTTTGGTATAAAGCTAAATTTATACAAAAAAATACTTAAAATCAGTTTTATAAAATTTATTAGACCAGAAAAAAAATTTAATAATATTATCGAACTTAAAAATCAAATTAAAAAAGATATAATTAAAGCAAAAAAATAATGTCCAAAGAAAATTTACATCTTCCCCAAACAGCTTTTTCTATGAAAGCTAATCTTCCGCAGAGAGAACCTGAAATTATAAAGAAATGGGAAGAAAATAAAATTTTTAAAAAAATTAGAAAAAACTCAAAAGGTAGAGAAAAGTTTGTTCTTCACGATGGTCCTCCCTATGCTAATGGTCATATTCATATGGGGACTGCTTTAAATAAAATACTTAAAGATATGGTTACAAGATTCCATCAGATGAATGGAAAAGACTCTATCTATGTACCCGGTTGGGATTGCCATGGATTACCTATCGAATGGAAAATTGAAGAGAGATATAAAAAAAATAAAAAAAATAAAGATGAAGTTCCGATTAAAGATTTTAGAAAAGAATGCAGAGAATTTGCAAAAGAATGGATAGATATTCATATTAAGGAGTTCAAGAGACTTGGTGTGTTTGGAGATTTTGAAAATTATTATTCGACAATGAGTTTTGCTGCGGAGTCGCAGATAGTCAGAGAGCTTGGTAAATTTTTATTAGACGGTAGTTTGTATCAAGGTTTTAAACCAGTATTTTGGTCAACAGTTGAAAAGACAGCCTTAGCGGATGCTGAAGTTGAATATCAGGATCATACTTCAAATACTATATTTGTTGCCTTTAAAATTAAAGAAAGCCCAAAAGATTTTTTAAAAGATACTAATATTGTTATTTGGACCACTACCCCATGGACGATCCCAGCAAATAGAGCTTTAGCTTTTAACACTAGTATAGAATATGCAATTGTTGAAATAAGCAATCTTGAAAATTTTAAAGAAAAAACAATCGTAGTTGCTAAAGATCTTTTAAATTCGATTGTAAAGTCATGTGACATTGAAAAGTTTAAAATTTTAAAAACATTTAATGGTTCAGAATTTACAGGCACTATCTGCAGGCATCCCTTTGAAGCATTGGGTTATAATTTTGAAGTCCCAATGTTGGAAGCAGGATTTGTAAATTTAGAACAAGGTACTGGAATTGTTCACTGTGCACCAAGTCATGGCCCAGATGATTTTAATTTATGTCTAAAACACAGCATTCCTTCCAAATACACTATTGATAATGCAGGCTACTACACTGATGAAATTCCGTATTTTAATAAAACACATGTTTTTAAAGCCGATCCAATCGTTATCGATAAATTAAAAGAGGTAAAAAAATTATTAAAAAATGATAAACTTCAACATAGCTATCCTCATTCTTGGAGATCAAAAGCTCCGTTAATTTATAGAGCTACACCACAATGGTTTATTTCAATGGAGACCAATGCTTTAAGAGATAAAGCAATAAAAGCTATTGGGCAAACTACTTTTTACCCTTCAAAAGCAAAAGAAAGATTATTGTCAATGATAGAGGGAAGACCTGATTGGTGCATTTCTAGGCAAAGATCTTGGGGAGTTCCTTTGCCTATTTTTATTAATAAAAAAACTAAGGCGCCTCTTCGTGATCAAAAAGTTATTGATAGAATAGCAGAAATTTATGAAAAAGAAGGTTCAGACTGCTGGTTTACAGATGATCCAAAAAGATTTTTAGGTGAAAAATATAATTCTGCTGATTATGAAAAATTAACAGATATTGTTGAAGTTTGGTTTGATAGTGGATCAACACATAGTTTTGTTTTAGAAAAAAGAGAAGATCTTAAGTGGCCGGCTGACATGTATCTTGAAGGGTCAGATCAACATCGAGGATGGTTTCATTCTTCTTTATTAGAATCTTGTGGTACTAGAGGCAGAGCGCCTTTTGATAGCATTTTATCCCACGGTTTTGTCGTGGATGGAAAAGGTATGAAAATGTCAAAATCAGCTGGAAACGTC
>CBDDXH010000062.1:0-5098 GCA_965235125.1 Pelagilacustribacter hypolimneticus (SeqCode)
TTTATGGCTAACATTAGACTTTTGATATGAACAAAGTTCATTGCTAAATTTTTAGATACAATGTTTATACTTTTATTTTGTGAATGTTTTTTTATTATTGTGGGTATAATTTTTTCTCTTTTGTCATTATCTCCATATGTTTCGTATAGTTTTAAATCATAGAATTTGATTTTAGGATTATTTTTTTTATAGAATTCCTCTATTTTTTGAAAAGAATATTTGCTAATTGCATAAAAATTCTTAGGTGAAAAATCATTACCATGTGAATATTCCATCATACTTCCAAAATTAATAAACTTTTTAATTTTGTTTTTAAGAATTTCTAAGATAATTGAGCAAAAAATAATGTTAGTTTGAATGATTTTTTCGATATTTTTAATATCGTTTTTGTTAGTATAGTAAGTTGCGCAATTTATCACTATATCAATTTTTATTTTTTTTAATTTTTTTTCTAATTCGTTGAATTTTCTATAAAATATTGGAAAATAATTTTTATTATTTTTTAATTTTATAATTTTTTTATTTTTGTTATTTTTATTTCTTAAAATATCATAAATATAAACATTTTTTTTTATTAATAATTTAACAATATTCGAGCCAATAAAACCTGTTGATCCAGTTATAAGAATTTTTTTTTTCAATTTTTTATTTTAAAATTTTTTTTTATATATTTCAAAAGATAAATTATTTTTATCTTTTGGTGAAATCTTTGGGTTTTTTGTTGGCCATTTTATGGCTATATCTTTATCGTACCAATTAATTCCTATTTCATGTTTTTTAGATCGGTAGTTATCACACAAATAATAAATTATATTATCATTTTCTAAACCTAAAAAACCATGGGCACAACCTCTTGGTACAATGATTGATCTTGGATTGTCGGCAGATAGTGTTATTGAAAAACTTTTACCGAATGTTTTTGAATTTTTTCTCAAGTCAACTATTACATCAAATATTTTTCCTTTCAATACAGTAATAAATTTTGCTTGAGAAAACTTTGTTTGTAAATGAAGTCCTCTTAGAACATTTTTTTTTGACTTTGACAAACAACCAAAAACAAAATTTTTTTTAATTATTTTTTTTTTAAAAACTTCCCTAAAGCATCCTCTAAAATCATAAAAATTTTTTGACTTCAAAATTTTTAGTCCGGGTATTTTTGTATTTATTATTTTCATTTAACTAAATTTTGTTATTTTCACTTAACTAAATTTTTCAAATATTGAGAGTATTCACAATTCCCATAAAATTTTATTGACCTCATAATATTTTTTTTTGATATCCATTTATTAATATATGCAATTTCTTCTAAACATCCGATCTTCAACCCCTGTCGTCTTTCTATACTTGAAATAAATTGAGCTGTTTCATTAAGATTTTCAATACTGCCAGTATCTAGCCATGCGCTTCCACGTCCCATAAATTCCGCATTAAGTTTATTTTGCTTTAAATATTTTTTTATTAAATCGACTATTTCAAGCTCTTTTCGTTTTGAAGGTTTTAATTTCTTTGAAAAATTTACAACATTTTTATCAAATAAATAAAACCCAGTTATAGCTAGTCTTGAATTTGTTTTTTTTGGTTTTTCTAAAATATTCTTAATTTTATTGTTTTTATCTAATTCTATAATTCCGTAATCTGAGGGATTTTTTACAATGTAGGTAAATATTGTAGCACCCTTATTTTCTTTAATTTTATCTTTAATTCTATTTGTAAAACCTTGACCATAAAAGAAATTATCTCCTAGAATTAAGGCAACGCTTTGATTTTTTATAAACTTTTCTCCAATGATAAATGCTTCAGGTAGTCCGTTTGGCTTATTTTGTTCTTTATAAGATATTTTAATACCAAGATTTTTTCCATCACCTAAAATTTTTTTAAATAAATTAGTTTCTCCTCTATTAGTAATTATAAGAATGTCTTTTATTTCAGCTAACATTAACACTGAAAGAGGATAGAAAATAAGGGGTTTGTCGTACAATGGGAGAAGTTGCTTATTCATAACTTTTGTTAAAGGACTCAGTCTTGTTCCTTTGCCGCCAGCCAAAATAATGCCTTTTTTAATCATATTTTAAGTCCTATCCGATATTTAAATTTTTTATTTTTAAAATAGTTATCTTTAAATTTGTTTATATACCAAATAATTGTTTTATTTATTCTTTGATCAAAACTTGATTTACATTTCCATTTTAGTTGATTTTTAATTTTAGATGAGTTTAAACAATAGCGTAGGTCATGTCCCGGTCTGTCTTTAACAAAATATACTTTGCTTTCTATATTTTGACTATGGGTTATTTTTTTAAAATTTAATATTATTTTTTCTGCAATCTGATTATTATTTAATATTGTTCCGCTACCAATATTATAATTTTCTCCTATAGTTCCTTTTTCTGCGATTTTAATAAGAGCATGGCAATGATCCACAACATAAATCCATTCTCTTATATTTTCTCCTGTTCCGTAAATTGGAATAGGTTTTTTATTCAATATATTATAAATTATAGTTGGAATTAATTTTTCAGGATATTGATTTGGGCCAAAATTATTACAGCAATTAGTTATAATTGCCGGAATTTTATAAGTTCTAATATAAGATTTTATCAACAGATCCCCACTTGCCTTTGAAGCTGAGTAAGGAGAACTAGGATTATAACAATCATCTTCTTTAGACTTATGATTTTTTTTTATATCACCGTAAACTTCATCTGTTGAAATATGTATTAATTTAATTTTTTTTTTATAATTTCTAATTGCCTCGAGAAGATTAAAAACTCCAAGAATATTACTTTCTATGAATTGTTTTGGTCCATCAATTGATCTATCTACATGAGTTTCCGCAGCAAGATTAAAAATAATAGATGGATTATATTTTTCTAAAATTTTTTTTATAAAAATTTTATTATTTATATTTTGTTTATAAAATTTGTAGTTTTTTATATTAGGCTCAATATTTTTAAAATTTGAAGCGTAACTAACTTTGTCTATGTTGATAACAAAGTATTTTTTTTTAAGAATGTTAATAAGATTACTCCCTATAAATCCTAATCCACCAGTTACAATAACTTTTTTCATGTTCTGCGCTTTAACGTTTATAAATATTTTATATATTTATTACAAAATACTTTATAGCTTAAATTAATGAACAATTTTGAAAAAAATATTACCTTTGTGATAGTTTCTTTTCGAAGCGGGCATATAATAGAAAAATGTATTAAAAGCATTAATCCTAATATTAAAATTATTATTGTCGAAAATTCAGATAATACTGATGTTAAAAATTATCTAGAAAATAAATTTTTAAATGTTGAGGTTATTATTGCAAAAGAAAATTTAGGGTACGGAAGAGGAAATAACCTTGGAATATCCAAAGTCAAGACTCAATATGCCTTTGTATTAAATCCAGATGCAATTTTGGAAGAAAATTGTTTAGAAGAACTTTATAAAGCGCAGCTTGTATTACAAGATGACTTCGTAATTTTAGCTCCTAATCTTTTAAATAATTATGGTTATTTTTTAAATCAGAATAATAATTTGAAAAAAGAAATATTAGAAGTTGATTATGTAAAAGGTTTTGCAATGTTAATAAACTTAAAAAAAATTAACATTAGGGAATTATTCGATGAAAATTTTTTTTTATTTCTTGAAGAAATTGATCTTTGTAAGAGAATTAAAAATAATAATGGAAAAATTTTTGTTGTTCAGAATTCAAAAATCAAACATTTAGGCAAACAAGCTTCAGAAAATATTTTAAATATTGAGTTATGCAGAAACTGGCATTGGATGTGGTCTTTATTTTATTATAATAATAAGCATTTTGGAATCCTCACTGCATATAAAATTACTATTAGTAAATTTTTTTTGTCAGCATTTAAATTGTTTTTTTCTTTTATATTTTTCAATAAAAAAAAATTCTTAATTCATTATTATAGATTGAATGGTTTGTTTAACGCTTTTCTCAAAAGACCATCGTGGCTTAGACCAGATAATATCTAATGCTGCTTATAAAACTCTTTCAGTAAATTAATAATTCTAAAATCTGAACTCATCGTAGGATTAATTTTGTTTGTAACGTAAGAAACTCCAATTCCTAGAATTGGATCAGCAAAACCTAAAGATCCTCCCCACCCATTATGACCAAAAGATTCTTTATTTTTACCAAATAACCATCCACCACGAAGTATAAGGCCAACTTCAGACCATCTAATTGGCAACATTAAGCTTTGATCAATTCTACTAGTACTTTCTGCTAAGCATTTTTTAATAGATGATTTTGATAATAAAATATTCTTTTCTAATCTTAGGTCATTTACAAAAATATCGTAAATTTTAGCAATAGATCTTGCGTTCCCATGACCGTTCATTGAAGGAACCTCAGCAGTCTGCCAATTTACTTTGTTATAAAAATTTATTTCATGCTTAGGATTGTTAAATGCATTAAATTCAGATGATATTTTATTTTCAATCTTATCTTCATAGAGAAAAGCAATATTTGATAGTTGATTTTTCGGAGTTCCAATAAAAAAATCTAATCCTATTTTTTTTGATAACAATTCAGAAGTTAGTTCCCCTAAACTTTTTTTTGTTATTTTTTTTATAATTTCACCAATTAAAAACCCATGCGTTTTTGCATGATAATAAGTTTTTTCACCACATGAATGATCTGGCACCTGATTTTCTAAAATAGTTATTATTTTATTCCAATCCAAAAGATCTTGTTGTGTAATTTTTTCTTTAAATCTATAGAGTCCAGATTGATGAGATAGAATGTGTTTTAGCTTTATTTCTCTTTTGTTACTTTGTTTAAAAGCATCCCAATAATAAGAAACAGATTTTTCTAAATCTAAAATGTTTTGATCAATTAGAATTGAAACAATAATTTCGTAAATACCTTTTGTCGCTGAAAATACATTTACGATTGTATTTTCTTCCCAATTCTTATTATTTTTATTTTTAAAACCACCATGAAGATCTATTAATGGCTTTCCTTCTTTATAAATTGCAAAAGAGGCTCCAATTTCTTCTTGTTTTAAGAAGTAACTTTCAAATATTTTTTTTACAGGATTATATTTTTCTTCACAATAACCATTTATCATTTTTAAAA
>CBDDXH010000063.1:0-5064 GCA_965235125.1 Pelagilacustribacter hypolimneticus (SeqCode)
AAATTCTGAATATAATATCAAAGCTGATCTTGTAATAAAATCTCTAGGTTTTGACCCTGAAAATATTCCTGAATTATTTTCTATTCCTGAACTTTCTGTTTCTCGATGGGGAACGATAAAAATTGACTTAGATACCATGCAAACAAATATCGATGGAGTTTTTGCAGCAGGCGATATCGTAAGGGGAGCTTCTTTAGTTGTTTGGGCAATTAAGGATGGAAGAGATGCCTCAGAAAATATTCATAAATATCTTAAACAAAAAGCTTTAGAAAAAAGCAAAACTAAAGCGGCATAAAATGAATAGCTATAAAAAATATTTATATAATAAAAAATTTTTACAAGACAACTTAGCTTATGATCCAAGCCATGAACATGATGCTTGCGGTGTTGGTTTAGTAGCTACAACTGATGGAAAAAAATCTAGAAAAATTATTGAATACGGTATAGAAGCACTAAAAGCTGTTTGGCATAGAGGTGCAGTAGATGCTGATGGTAAATCCGGAGATGGTGCAGGAATGCAAGTTGAAATCTCACCTGATTTTTTTAAAGATAAAATTTTAGCAACTGGTCATACCCACGATTCGTCCAAAAGAATATGCGTTGGCATGATTTTCCTTCCTAAAACAAACTATGGAGACCAAGAAAAGTGCAGAGAAATAATAGAGTCAGTTTTACTTAATGAAAACTTTTATATCTATGGGTGGAGGCAAGTACCAGTTAATCCAAAAGTTTTAGGAAAAACCGCAGATCAAAATAGACCTGAAATAGCTCAAGTTCTTTTTAAGAAAAATGAAGAATTAAAAACTAATGACTTAGAGAGAGAATTATTTATTTTAAGAAAAAAAATTGAAAAACTAGCTAGAGAAAATCAATTAAAAGATTTTTATATTTGTTCTTTTAGTTCAAGATCAATTGTTTATAAAGGAATGTTCTTAGCCGAAGCAATTAATGATTTTTATCCAGATTTAAATGATAAAAATTTCACTTCAAGATTTGCTATTTTTCATCAAAGATATTCGACTAATACATTTCCTAGTTGGGATCTAGCTCAACCTTTTCGAACTTTAGCACATAATGGCGAAATAAATACTCTTCGAGGAAATACTAACTGGATGAAAATTCACGAACAAGATATGTCAAGCCCACTTTTTAAAAATATTGAAGATCTAAAACCTGTAATTACACCAGGAACTTCAGACTCTGGGGCATTAGATAATGTTTTTGAATTATTAACTCATTCTGGAAAATTAGCACCACTTATAAAACTTATGATGATACCAGATGCTTGGTCTAAAAGAAGTAAAACTGTTCCAAAAAATCATCAAGATTTATTTAATTTTTTAAACAGTTCTATTGAACCCTGGGATGGCCCTGCAGCTATATGTGCAACTGATGCCAAATGGATTTTAGCAGCAACAGATAGAAATGGTCTTAGACCTTTAAGATATATAATTACTTCAGATAATTTATTTTTTGCTGGCTCAGAGTCTGGAATGATAAAAGTTCCAGAAGAAAGAATTATAAAAAAAGGAAAATTAGGACCTGGTCAAATTATTGCTATAGATTTAAAATTAGGAAAACTTTATAATGATAAAGAAATTAAAGACTATATTGCTAAAGACTATAAAAAATACAATAAGCAAATTATTGATTTAGATAAAAAAATTTCTTCAGAAAAAGAAAAGTCTGAATTTTCAACTGATGAATTAAAAAGAAGGCAATACTTAGCTGGATTAAGTATTGAAGATCTTGAATTAATTTTGCATCCAATGGCCGAGGATGGCAAAGAAGCAGTAGGTTCTATGGGAGACGATACGCCAGTGGCAGTTTTATCTAGTTATTATAGGCCAATCACGCATTATTTTAGACAAAATTTTAGTCAAGTTACCAACCCTCCCATTGACTCATTAAGAGAAAATAAAGTGATGAGTTTAAAAACAAGATTTGGAAATTTAGGAAATATTTTAGATTTTGATAATTTAACCGAAGATAATATTTATGTATTAGAGAGTCCAATTTTAACTAACTCTCAATTTAAAAAATTTAAAAGTATTTTTAAAAAAAAAATTAAAGTTATTGATTGTACGTTTGATGCTAACTTTTCATTAAAAGATAGGATAGAAAAGATTAGAGACGAAGCAGAAACAGCAGTACGTGAGGGATTTAATAACTTAATTTTATCAGATAAAAGAATAAACGAATCTCGAATAAGTATACCTTCAGTTTTAGCTGTCGGTGCCGTTCATTCCTATTTAGTTAAATTAGGTTTAAGAGGACATTGTTCAATTAATGTTGAATGTTCAGATACACTTGACACTCATTCTTTTGCAGTTTTGATTGGCGTTGGTGCTACAACAATTAATCCTTATTTAGCTATAGAGAGTATCTATGAGAGATTTCAAAAAAAATTATTCAGTCATTTAGATTTTGAGAAATGCATAATTAAGTTTAAAAATTCTATTGATGATGGGTTACTTAAAATTATGTCTAAGATGGGTATATCTGTAATTAGTTCTTATAGAGGAGGATGTAATTTTGAAGCCGTAGGTTTAAGTCGCGGTATCGTAGCTGATTATTTTCCAGGAATGAGCTCGCGTATTTCAGGAATAGATATTGTCGGTATTGAAAAAAAAATTAAAGAGCATCACAAAAGATTTATTTCAAACAACGTAATTGCTCTGCCCATAGGCGGTATATACAGATATAGAAAATCAGGAGAAAGCCACCAATTCCAAGGAAACTTAATCCATATTTTACAACATTCAGTAGGTATAGGTTCTTATGATCATTATAAAAAATACTCTAAAGGAATTTATGATCTTCCACCTATTAGTCTTAGAGATCTATTAGACTTTAAACAAAAAAATAAACCAATAAATATTGAAGAGGTAGAATCCTTAGAACAAATTCTTAAGAGATTTGGTAGCGGGAGTATGTCTCATGGTGCATTGTCAGCTGAAGCACATGAAACTTTAGCAATCGGTATGAATAGAATTAAAGGCGCTTCTTGTAGTGGAGAGGGAGGAGAAGATGCAAAGCGTTTTATTAAACTTCCAAATGGTGATTCAGCAAATTCTAGAATCAAACAAATAGCTTCAGCACGTTTTGGAGTGACTATAGACTATTTAAATAATTGTAATGAAATTGAAATTAAGATTGCTCAAGGGGCGAAACCAGGTGAAGGAGGACAATTACCAGGATTTAAAGTTAATGATGAAATTGCTAAATTAAGACACTCAACTCCAGGCGTGACTTTAATTTCGCCACCGCCCCATCATGATATTTATTCTATCGAAGATTTAGCGCAATTAATCTATGACTTAAAACAAATTAATCCTAAAGCAAGAGTAGGGGTTAAATTAGTAGCATCAACAGGAATTGGCACCATTGCAGCTGGAGTAGCAAAAGCAAAAGCAGATGTAATTTTAATTTCAGGTCACTCTGGGGGAACAGGAGCAAGTCCTCAAACAAGCATTAAATATGCCGGTATTCCATGGGAGATGGGTTTAACAGAAGTAAATCAAATTTTAACTCTAAGTAAATTAAGACATAAAGTAACTTTAAGAACAGATGGAGGTCTTAAAACTGGAAGAGATATAATTATGGCCGCGATGATGGGAGCGGAAGAATATGGCATGGGAACATCATCTTTGATCGCCATGGGTTGTATTATGGTTAGGCAATGCCATTCAAACACATGTCCAGTTGGTGTTTGTAGCCAAGATAAATCATTAAGAGAAAAATTTAGTGGGACACCTGAAAAAGTTGTAAATTTTTTTACATTTGTTGCAACAGAAGTCAGAGAGATTTTAGCATCACTTGGTTATCGGTCTATTAATGAAATAATTGGAAGAACAGATCTGCTAACTCAAGTTAATAAAGGCTCATCAAATCTTCATGATCTAGATCTAAACCCTTTACTTGTTCAAGCAGACCCAGGAGAAAACCCAAGATACTGCAGAGATGTTTTAATTAATCCTGTACCTGATACTTTGGATGAAAAAATCTGGTCAGATATTAAAAATAAAATAAATAATAAAGAAAAATTTAATTTCGAATATGATATTAAAAATACTCATAGATCAGTTGGAACAAGGTTGTCACATTATTTGTACGAAACTTTTGGCAATAATAAATTAAATGAAGATTCAATTACAATTAAGCTTAATGGTTCTGCCGGTCAATCTTTAGGAGCATTTTTAATTAAAGGATTAAAAATAATAGTTGAAGGAGACTCAAACGATTATGTTGGAAAAGGTCTTTCGGGTGGAACGATAATTATACGACCATCAAACAAAAGCATCCTAGTTTCTAATGAAAATATAATTATAGGAAATACTGTTTTATACGGTGCAACATCAGGAAAGTTATTTGCTTCAGGGCTAGCAGGTGAGAGGTTTGCAGTAAGAAATTCTGGAAGTCTGGCGGTCATAGAAGGATGTGGAGCACATGGTTGTGAGTATATGACAGGCGGAACTACAATTATTCTTGGTCAAGTTGGAGATAATTTTGGGGCAGGCATGACAGGAGGAATGTCTTTTGTTTATGACTTCAAAAATAATTTTGATGACTTTGTAAATCCTGATTCAATTATTTGGCAAAAAGTAGAGACTGACTATTGGAAAGCTTTTTTAAAAAGCAATCTTAAAGATTTCTTTAAAGAAACTAATTCTAAAATTGCGAAAAAAATATTGGATAATTTTGAAGAAGAAATTTTAAATTTTAAACAAATTTGTCCAATCGAAATGCTCGATAAATTAGACAATCCTATTACTTTAAAGAGCACAGTTAAAAAAGCAGGCTAAATGAAAAATATTAATATTTTTTGTTTTGGCTTTGGTCAGGTTGCAAAAAATTTTATTAAAAAACTTAATACCAAAGATACAATTATTAACTTAAATGTCACTTCTAGAAATAAATCTTATCAAGACACTTTTGATGGAATTAAATATGATAGTTTTCAATTTTCAAAAGATTTATTTGACAAAAAATTAATTAAAAATCTTGAGGCATCAAATTATATTTTAATATCAATTCCCCCAGTCAAGGAAGGAGATATTGTTA
>CBDDXH010000064.1:0-5013 GCA_965235125.1 Pelagilacustribacter hypolimneticus (SeqCode)
TTTTAACTAATTGAATTATTTTTTTTCCTGCTTTATTAAAATTTCCATATTTTTTAGACCATCGGGCAGAATAAATTCCTGGTTCCCCCTTCAAGCAATCTACACAAAGACCTGAATCGTCTGAAATAGTCATCATTTTAGATTTTTTAAAAAAATATTTGGCTTTTAATTCTGAATTGGCTTTAAAACTATTTCCAGTTTCTTTGGGACTTTTAATATTAAGATCAAAGGGTGTAATTTTTTTTATTTTTCTATTTAATAAATAACTGATTTCTCTAATTTTTCCCTTATTGTGTGTTCCTATAAAAATTTCTTTAATTTTTTTCATTTCCTCTAGTAATCTAGTTTAAAAGCCCTATATAGCAGTTATGGAAAAAGAGAACGACTATAAAATTGAGGAAAATCAAGATTTTAATAAAAATGATGAAACCGAAACAATTAATAAAATTGAAGATGTCAATGAACTATCTGTTGAGGATAAACTTAAAGAAACTGAAGATAAGCTATTAAGAGCCTTAGCTGAAACAGAAAATCAAAGAAGAAGATATGAAAAAGAAACAAGAGAAGCTTTTGAATACGGAGGTTTCAATTTTGCTCGGGAGTCTTTAACGGTACTCGATAATTTACAAAGAGCTTATCAATCCATTAAAAATGATGAAAGTATAAAAGACAATAAAGATTTAAATAAATTTTTAGAAAATATCGAAATTATACAAAAAGATTTAATTACTATTTTTGAAAAAAATAACATTAAAAAAATAAACTGTGTAAAAGAAAAATTTGATCCTAATATCCATCAAGCAATGCTTGAATTAGAAGACGAGGATGCAAGTCCTGGAACAATATTACAAGAAATACAAACTGGTTATTTTTATAAAGATAGACTTTTAAGACCTTCATACGTAGCTACAGCCAAAAAAAAATCAAATAAGAATGAAGAAAAAGAGGAAAAAAGCAAAATTTAAGACTTGTAGGTAAATAAAAAACACCCATATACCTTACACAAAGGACGTAAATAATGAGTAGAATAATAGGAATAGATCTTGGAACCACTAATTCATGTGTTGCTATCATGGAAGGTTCACAAGCAAAAGTTTTGGAAAATTCTGAAGGAGCTAGAACAACTCCATCTGTTGTTGCTTTCTTAGAAAATAATGAAAAATTAGTAGGTCAAGCTGCAAAAAGACAAGCTGTTACAAATGCAGAAGACACTATCTTTGCTGCTAAAAGATTAATTGGTAGAAATTTTGAAGATAGCACAGTTAAAAAAGATATTAATAAAGTTCCCTTCAAAATAGTTAAATCTGAAAAAGGAGAAGCTTGGATTGAAGCAAAAAAAGAAAAATACTCTCCTTCACAGATTGCAGCATTCGTTTTACAAAAAATGAAAGAAACTGCTGAGAAATATTTAGGTCAAGAAGTTACTAAAGCAGTAATAACAGTGCCTGCTTATTTTAATGACGCACAAAGACAAGCTACAAAAGATGCTGGTAAAATTGCTGGCCTAGAAGTTTTAAGAATTATAAATGAACCAACTGCAGCAGCTCTAGCTTACGGTCTAGATAAAAAAAGCGGAAAAAAAATAGCTGTATATGATTTAGGCGGGGGAACATTTGATGTATCCATCCTAGAAATTGGAGATGGTGTTTTTGAGGTAAAATCTACAAATGGTGATACTTTTTTAGGAGGAGAAGACTTTGATGATGAAATTGTTACTTACTTAATTAATGAATTTAAAAAAGATAACGGTATAGACTTAAGAACAGACAAGCTTGCTTTACAAAGATTAAAAGAGGCTTCTGAAAAAGCTAAAATAGAATTGTCCTCTGCAACACAAACAGAAATTAATTTACCTTTTATTACGGCTGATAAGACCGGCCCAAAACATATCAATTTAAAATTTACTAGAGCAAAATTAGAGGCTTTGGTTGAAAAATTGATTGAAAGAACATTGGCTCCTTGCAAAACTGCACTCAAAGACTCTGGTTTTTCTGCAGCCGAAATAAACGAAGTAGTTTTGGTTGGCGGTATGACAAGAATGCCAAAAGTAGTTGAAACAGTTAAAAATTTTTTTGGAAAAGAACCTAACAAAAGTGTTAACCCGGATGAAGTGGTTGCTCTAGGCGCTGCTATACAAGCTGGTGTGCTTCAGGGTGATGTAAAAGATGTTTTATTATTGGACGTTACACCTTTATCATTAGGTATTGAAACTTTAGGTGGTGTTTCAACAAAACTAATTGAAAAAAATACAACTATTCCAACTAAAAAAAGCCAAGTGTTTTCAACTGCAGAAGACAATCAGCCTGCCGTTTCAATAAGAGTTTTACAAGGTGAGAGAGAAATGGCCTCTGATAATAAAATGTTAGGAAATTTTGAACTAATTGGTATTCCACCAGCACCAAGAGGAACTCCACAAATTGAAGTTACTTTTGATATTGATGCTAATGGAATCGTAAGCGTTTCAGCAAAAGATAAAGGGACGGGCAAAGAACAAAAAATACAAATTCAAGCTTCAGGTGGCTTAACAGATGAAGAAATCCAAAAAATGGTCAAAGAAGCTGAGGCTAACAAAGAAGAAGATAAAAAGAAAAGAGAAGCTGTGGATGCAAGAAATCAAGCTGATAGTATTCTTTTTTCGACAGAAAAAAGTTTAAAAGAACATGGTGATAAAATTTCCGAAGATGAAAAAAAAGCTATTGAGACAGGTATCTCAGATTTAAGAAATATTCTTAAAGGAACTAATATTGAAGAAGTTAAAAAGAAAACTCAAGATTTAATTCAAGTTTCTATGAAATTAGGTGAAGCGGTTTATAAAAGTCAGCAAAAAGATGAACCAGCAAAATCTGGTGAACAACAGACTAAAAAAGATGAAAAAGAAAATGTAGTTGATGCAGATTTTGAAGACGTAAAAGACGATAAAGAAAAAAGCGCCTAAGATAAGATAAAAAAGGGAGCAACTTTTTGTGGCTAAGCGAGACTATTACGATATCTTAGGAGTAAGTAAATCATCTTCTAAAGACGAAATTAAAAAAGCTTACCGAACAACAGCATTTAAATATCATCCAGATAAAAATCCTGGCGACAAAGCAGCTGAGGAAAAATTTAAAGAAGCCAGTGAAGCATATAGTGTACTGTCGGACGATAAAAAAAAAGTAAACTACGATCAATTTGGACATTCCGCTTTTGAAAGTGGTGGTGGCCAAGGATTTAGCGGATTTGGCGGTTTTGATACTTCCTCCTTTTCAGATGTTTTTGAAGATTTTTTTGGAGATTTTACAGGAAGCTCATCGCGGGGATCAGGTAGAAGATCATCTGCAAGTAGAGGAAATGACTTACGTTATGATTTAAGCATTACGCTTGAAGAGGCTTACAACGGTTTAGAAAAAAAAATACAATACACAACTTACAAAAAATGCGGTAGCTGCAAAGGTAATGGTGCAGAACCAGGCTCAAAACCAATTGTTTGCGATTATTGCAACGGTAAAGGTAAAATTAGATCCAATCAAGGTTTCTTTACAGTTCAGCAAACCTGCCCACAATGTGATGGGTATGGTGAAAAAATTGGTAAAGCATGCTCAACCTGCAGAGGTAACGGAAAAGTTCAAAGCAATGAAAATGTTTCAGTAAAAATTCCTAAAGGAGTTGATGATGGAACAAGAATAAGACTATCAGGCAAAGGTGAGGCCGGCTCAAAAAGTGGAGGTAGTGGAGATTTTTATTTATTTATTTCAGTAAAAAATCATAACCTTTTTAAAAGATCTGAAGAAAATTTATTTTTCGAATTACCAATTACTTTTGCAGATGCTGCTCTTGGAACAGCTTTAGAAGTTCCTTGTATTGATGGCAGTAAAGTTAAAGTTAAAATTCCAGAAGGAACACAATACGGAAAACAATTAAGATTGAAAGATAAAGGAATGCCAATTTTGCGAAAAAGTTCTTATGGAGATTTATATATTAGAATTATTCCAGAGATTCCTGTATCATTAAATAAAAGGCAAAAAGAGCTTCTAGAAGAATTTAAAGAGATAGAAAATACAAAAATAAGTCCTTCTATAAAAACATTTTTTGATAAGGCAAAAAAGTTCTGGGGATCTAATTGATGAAAAAAATTAATTTAGCCATTACTGGTTGTATGGGGAGAATGGGTCGACAACTCATTTTATCTAGCAAGAAAAATAAAGCATTCAAATTAGTTGCTCTTACAGAGGCAAAGATAATTAATAGAAAAATAAATAGAATAAAACCTGAACTTAATAGCGAGACTGCTTTTAAAAAAGCAAATGTCATTATCGATTTTACTCAACCCAAATGTACTTTGGATATACTTAAAATCGCATTAAGACTAAAAAAAAAAGTAGTTATTGGAACTACTGGTTTTCTTAAAAAAGAAGAAAGCATTATCAAAAATTATTCAAAAAAAATTCCAATACTGAAAGCTGGAAATATGAGTTTAGGAGTTAATTTACTTATATATCTTACAGAAATTGCATCTCGTTCTTTAAATAATAATTTCTTAAGTAAAGTTCAAGAAATTCACCACAAACATAAAAAGGATTATCCTTCCGGAACAGCGCTTATGCTCGGAAAAGGCATATCTGATGGAAAAAATAAAAATTTTTATCAGTTGATAGGGAAAAAATTTCTAAACAAAAAAACTTTTCCATATGGAAAGAAAATAAACTTTAATTCATTGAGAAAAGGCGAAGTAATTGGTGAACATGAGGTTAAGTTTTCAAATGGCAAAGAAATTATTACTTTAAATCACTTAGCTTTTGATAGAGTTCTTTATTCTGAAGGAGCCTTAGCTGCTGCAAAATGGTTAATGACTAAAAAACCTGGTTTATACTCTATGAGAGATGTTTTAAATTTTAAATAATTTAAAACGATGAATGAAAATAAAAGAGTTAAATTAATATTAAAAATATTAAATCAGATTTATCCTAAAATAAGCATTCCTCTTAAACACACAAATAAATTTACTTTATTAGTCTCAGTTCTTTTATCGGCACAATG
>CBDDXH010000065.1:0-4863 GCA_965235125.1 Pelagilacustribacter hypolimneticus (SeqCode)
TCTCTGGTCATGTGCAGGACATCCAAAAATAGCCCCAGTTCCATAATCCATCAAAACAAAATTGGCTACAAAAATTGGTATTTTTCTTCCGATAACAAAAGGATGGTTCGCAAATAAATTAGTGTTATAGCCTTTTTTATCTGCAATAGCTAAAGCCTCTTCCGTATGACCTACTTTTAAGCATTCTTCTTTAAATATTATAAACTCTTTATCCTTTTCAAACTGAAGACATATAGGATGATCAATAGACACAGCTAAAAATGAAGCGCCAAAAATAGTATCAGGTCTTGTAGTAAATACTTTTATTTTGTCTTTTTTTCCATATATTTCAAAATTAATTTCACAACCTACAGACTTTCCAATCCAATTTTTTTGCATTAATTTTACTTTATCTGGCCAGTCTTTTAATTCATCCAAATCATCTAAAAGTTCATCAGAAAATTTTGTAATATTAAATACCCATTGTGATAATTTTTTTCTTTGAACCAGTGCTCCTGAACGCCAACCTTTACCTTCAATCACTTGTTCGTTAGCTAACACCGTTTGTTCAACTGGGTCCCAATTAACATAGTTTTCTTTTCTAGAAATTAATCCAAGGTTAAATAAATCAATGAATAATTCCTGTTGATGTTTATAATAATTCTCATCACAAGTAGAGATCTCTAAGTCCCAATCAATAGATAGGCCGAGCATTTTTAGCTGCTTCTTCATTTGGGATATATTTTTTTCAGTCCATTCTTTTGGATGTAAATTATTTTCCCGAGCAGCATTTTCAGCCGGCAGACCAAAAGAATCCCAGCCCATAGGGTGCAAAACATTAAATCCATTCATATACTTAAAACGAGCTATAACATCGCCTATAGTATAGTTTCTCACATGGCCCATGTGTATTTTTCCAGATGGGTAAGGAAACATTTCTAAACAGTAAAATTTTTTTGCACCTTCACCTCTATAGATTTTTTTATTTTCAAAAAAAAATTGCCATTTTTTTTCAATTGATTGAAAATGATATCTTTCCATTCTTTAAAATGAATTTATTTTTTTTTCGTTTCTTGTTCTAAAATCGCGGCTTGTTTTAAAATAGAAGCTATTAATTCTTCTTTAAGCCTAGAATCTAAAATTTTTATATTGCAATTTGATACCGTTATACAATTTTTTTCATGAACAGTAACTTTTAAGCTGTTTGTATTTATTTCATTGTTTAAAAATCTTATAGTAATTTTTAATGAGCTATTAGAATTAACCTCATCTGAATACCAATCTGTAATTAGCATTCCACCAGAATAATCAACAACACTCATGGGCAAAAAGTCTAGAACTTCTAAAGAGGCTCTCCACATTGGATTTGAGGTACTAAATTCGTAAGTTGTAGATCTGCCACCAACCATTCCTCCTATGCTTATACCTTTTCCTTCTTCTAAGTTTTTCCTGGCTCTTTCTTGAGCATTTACAGGTGTCTCTCTTGTATTTACTTTTTCATAAATTCCACAAGCATTTAATAAAGAAAAAATGAATATGACTAAGAGAATTAATTTTTTTTTATTTATTTGCATCATTAAAAGGCGTTTATTTAAGAGTTTTTATTATAATAATATAGATTATATCGTATTTGTCAGAAAATACTGTAAAACTAGGTTTATTTGCTAATTTTTCTATATTATTTAGATGTGATATTTTTATCACATTTATTAAAAAATTGTCTAAAATTTAATAAAATTTATGACATTTATGAAGAAAACACTAAATTATATATAAATTAATAAAGTAAAAATAAAAAGGAAAAATATGAAAAACATAATTAAAATAGTAATCGTTATGTTAACATCCATATCTTTGTTTACTTCTGCATACGCAGGAGACCTTAAAGTAACTGGTAGTGCAAAAGCTACCTATAATATACTTTCAGGTAAAAACCAGAATGCTGGTAAAGGTTTAGGTGTAGCTAACGAATTAAATTTTGTTGCTGCTGGTGATACAGCACTTGGTAAATGGGCATATAAAGTGGCTTTAGATCCATCAGATGCAGCAGATGGTGGTACAGCACTTAACGACGATACTACATTAACATTATCAACATCTTACGGAACATTTGGTTTCTTCATATCAGATGGTGGTTTATCAGTGCAAGACGGAGCATCAAGCTCAGTTTATGGAAGACCAACTGATATAGGTGATCCATCTGCTACTGTAGATTCGTCTAATATAGACGGCTACAATAACCTTCAATATCATACTCCTGCAGGCTTATTACCTTTAGGACTACAAGGTAAAATTGCTTATGCTCCACAATTGGATAACACAATTAACAGTGCTAATGCATCAGGTGCAGTAGTAAGTAAGGGTGAAACAAATCTGGGCGATAGCGCAACGATGTATCAAGTAAGTGTTGCTCCTGTTGCAGGATTAAGTGTAAAAGCTGACTATATTAGTTTTAAAGCTGGTGGAACTGGTGCAGCTGCAACTACAGCGCAAAAACAAGAAGCTGGATCAGTTGCTGCAACATACGCAGTTGGACCTGTTAAAGTTGGATATTCAGAATCAAAACACGCTCCAATGTTAACTCAAGCAACATCAATAGTTGCAGGTACTGCAGAATGGTATGACCAAGATAATATGTCTATTGCTTTTGCCGTGAATAAAGAATTATCTCTTTCATACGAAATAGAAGAATCTGAAAAACGTATGGCAAATAAAGCTGCTGCAAATGTTAAGCAGAAATCTTCAGCAATTCAAGCTGCCTACACTATGGGCGGAATGGTTTTGGCTGTTTCTCATGGTAGCTACAAAAATAATGCTTATGTAGCTAATGATAATGCTGATCAAACATTACTTGCTGTAACTATGGCGTTCTAATTCAAGTAAAACTTAATATTAAAAAAGCCGGCTAGAAATAGCCGGCTTTTTTTTTACTTCAGATAATAGAGCGATCCCATCAGATTTAACCATATTTAATTTAAGTAGATTTAATTGATTAATACCACCTAAGGGGACTATGTTAATATGATAGTTTTTTCTAATTAAATTAAATTTGTTTATATCTAAATTATTTTTTTTATTTTTGTAATTAGTCTTAAAAAGCCTAGATAAAAAAATAGTTTTGCAACCTTGATTTATTTTTTGATTTATTTCTCTAAAATTATGAGCAGATCCAATTATATCTAAAGTTTTATTTAAGTATATTTTTTTGTTGTAAGATGAAATATAGAGCCCTTTTGCTCCGCATTGTTTTGCTAATTTAAAATTATTAGCAATATATAATTTAAATCCTCTTTGACTACATTTTTTTCTTAAATCTATAATTTTTTTAGTATCCTCTTCGATATTATTATTTCTATATATGATAATAATTTTATTATTTTTTTTAATACTATTTAAATTAATATCACTAGTATTTTCTATATATAAATAATAGTTATTCTTTATAATAAACATTTATGGATTTAATAATTGAAAAATTTAAAAATATAAAATCTATTATTAATAATAGCAACGTAAAGATAATAGCTGTAAGTAAAACTTTTTCATACGATTTTATTAAACCATTAGTTGATTATGGTCATGATCATTTTGGTGAAAATAAAGTTCAAGAAGCCCAGGTAAAGTGGGCTGAGGTTAAAAAAATTAAACCTAATATAAAACTACATATGATAGGTAAGCTTCAATCTAATAAAGTTAAAGAAGCAATTAAGTTATTTGATTATATTCACTCTGTTGACAATCCAAAATTAGCTAGTTTGTTGAGTAAATATGAAATGGATATAAATAAGAAAATTAAATATTTTATACAGGTCAACATAGGAAATGAGCCTCAAAAATCAGGTATTACAATTAAAGATCTTGATAATTTTTTTGATTATTGCACTAAAGATCTTAAATTAAATGTAATTGGCTTAATGGCCATACCTCCCAATGACGGAAAAGAAATTTTTTATTTTAAAAATTTGATGGAATTAAATAAATCCCTTGATTTAAAAGAATTAAGCATAGGAATGTCTGGAGATTTTCAAGAAGCAATAAAATACGATGCCACTTTTGTAAGAATTGGATCATCCATCTTTGGCAAAAGGAGTTAATTTATTATTAACTTAGTCTTATTATTAATTTTTGTGATTAAAAAAAGCATATCTTTTTTGTTTATAGCTACACATCCTTTAGTAGGAGAATAGTTTTTTTTTGCAATATGTAAAAATATTGCGCTCCCTTTATTTTTAATTACCGGCTTTAAATTATAGTTAATGACTACTATTACATCATATACTCTTTTTGCTAGCCATAATTTTTCAGCACTTTCCTTAAAAGGAAAATAAATTAATTTATTATAATGTTTAGATCCAGGATCATTACACCATCCCATATTTTTTTTAATTATTTTCTTATTTAATGCAGATTTTAAGTTAGAAATTTTATCTTTTCTGTAAAAAATTGACTTAAATAGGAAAGTTCCTTTTGGAGTTTTCTGATCTCCTTCTTTTTTATTATTAGTAATTCCCCTTTTACCTAATGAACATTTTAGTTTATAGTTATCAAAGTATAAGAATTTATTTATTAATCTTATATTCATAAAATAATGAAAAAAAATTTACTTATTTTTGGCACAAAAAATTTTAACAATTCATTTGAGGAAATTAAAGAAGATTTAGACTTTTCATTAACTTTTTTTCAATCTAATCAATCATCTCATTTTGTAGATTCTTCTTCTGTTATAGTTGTTGATAGTCAAGTTTGCGAAGATAACTATTATGTATCAATTATAAACAGCATCTTTAATAAACCTATTTTATTATTAAAAAGTAAAAATAGTATATCTAAATGTAAATTTGATGATGAAATTTATTTACCTATTGGTCTTACTGAGCTAAAAAA
>CBDDXH010000066.1:0-4853 GCA_965235125.1 Pelagilacustribacter hypolimneticus (SeqCode)
GTGGCGCAAACAAGCAAAAAAACTGATGAAAATTGGATACTTGATAAATTTTCTTATCGATTTTTAGATCAAACAAAAATTAAAGAAAATTTATTAGACACACCTGATTATTTAGTTTCAGAAATTACTTTAGCTCTTGCTAATGCAAACATTACAACAAAAAACGTAGCACTTTCCATTCCTGTTACTAGCGCAATCATTCGTGTGGTGACTAGTCCGTTAATGACGGAGGAGGAATTAAAAAACGCCGTTGAAACCAATTCGCTATGGGAAAATTTAATTCAATTATCAGATAATTTAAACGATTATTCTATTTTCCATCAAGTCATCAATAGAGATACGGCAAAAAATTTGATGGATATTTTATTTGTTGCATCCAAATTATCCGATGTGAATGGTTATTCTGCTTTGTTTAAAAAAGCAGGATTAAATCCTATCATTATTGATGTTCGCTGTTTTACGTTAAAGAATGCTGTGGATGAAAGAGCTAAAACGCGATTATTATTTAAAGATACAAAAGAACAAGAGCCGCAATCTGCAATTCTAGAGTTTGGAATTGAGGAAAATTACGTTATTATTATTCATAATAGTATTCCAATCATCACAGACATTTTCCTTCGTCCTCAAGAAAAATCAATTTTACAGGCAGTAACTGAAAATAATATCACTCAAGAGGCTGAGGATTTAATTCGAAGATATACATTGCAAATCAAACAAGCCATTGCTGACTATGAATCTAAATTTCAAGCTAAAATTTCTGATATTAAAATTATTACCTCTCTTAAAAATTATGAAATCTTTTTAAAGATGTTTAAGAATAATATCTTAAATATTGGCGTGAATATTCTAGATCCTTTATCTGAAGTTACTATTCCTGAATATAATAAAGAAAAAATTGATATTAAAAATAAATCTCCTTTCACTTCAGCTATTGGACTTGCTTACCGAAAACTTGACGTATTTGGTTATTATAAATTTGTAACTGCTGTTAAAAATATTAACCTTTTACCTAACCGAGATGCTATTCGTCAGCAGGCTAAATTTAAGTTTTTATCAGGTTTTGCCTTTAAAAATTTTGCAATAGGACTAGTTGCTCTATATATATTTTTAACTGCTTTTTCATTCTTAAGAATTCAATATAACAATAAAAAACTTGAGCAGTTTGCAGCAATTGAGGTTGAATTTTCAAAGATAAACGCCATTTATTCACCGATTAACCGACAGGTTAATTTATTAAAACAATCAAGTCAGATTGGTACTACTTTAAGATCAAATCAAGACAGTTCCTATCAAACGTTAGTACAAATTTCTAATAGCACTCAGCCAAGAGTGCGTTTTTCTAAAATTGAGTATGACGGAAACTTGAGCATTAAAATTGAGGGGACCGCTTTTTCAGATCAGGATATTTTAAATTTTGTAGCAGCATTAAATAAACAAAAAACAATTGCTTCAGCTACTTTATCATCTGTGAGTGCAGCAGGTCAGCAGCAAGGACTTTCAGCTGCGCCATCGAAAGCATTTGTAATTTTATGTCAAGTGAGGCCTTCATAATGAATATTAATTTAGATGCTTTAAAAAATATAAAAGTTGAAGATTTGGTTGCAAATCTTAAAGAATATTTTTCATCTTCAAAAGGACTTTTAAAAGATAAAGCGTTTGTGACAAAATTTGCAATCGGTTTGGTTTTATTTTTTTTAAATTTTACTATTTATTCAATCTGGCTATCTCCAAAACTTGCAGAGCAAGGAGTTAGAATTAAAACAATGGAGGATAATAAAAAGAAGACAGTGCAATATAATACAAACCTTGTAAATTTACAAAATGAATTAGCTTCGTTTAAAAATACTAAAAGCAATGTGAACTTATTTTTTAGTAAAAAAGAAAGTGAAGAACTGTACCAAAATCTAAGTACTTTCGCGACATCCAATGGATTAAATATTACTAATTTAGTGAAGGGTAATGCTCAAAAGGTCAATGTGGGGGGCGCTCCAGCCGTTGATAAGGACGGTAAACCAACAAATCCGCAAGGCCAATACTATTATAAAATACCGGTTACCTTTCAAGTCAAGGGGAGTTATATTGGCTACTTGAAATTTAGATTAGCACTTTCGAGATCTAATAAATTTGTAAATTTTGATAGTGAAAAAATTATCGTAAACCAAGGAGATAAAACAAATTCTGTTACCGCAGATGTTGTAATTTCAATTGTAGGATTGCCAGATGAATTTAATTAAAATATTTATTTTTTTTATTATTGTGCATATTTTGTATGCTTCAGTTGTTAGAGCGCAACAAACTCCGCCTAATACACAAGCGCCTGTAAATGTTGCACCAGTTAGTCCAACCAATCCAGGAAGTGCCCCACAACAACCTAATCAACCAGCAGCTCCTAAAAAAGAAAGGACTGAGCAAATTTTAATTGATCCTTTTAGTGGCAGTGCAAGTACTGCAAGCATCGATGTAAATACTAATCCAGATCTTGCAAACTTTGTCGATCAAACGTTAGTTGGAACTATCATCGGAGAGAAAAAAAGATTAGCGGTATTACAATCAGCGCAAGGACAAGTGAACCGTTTTAAAAGAAATGAAAAAATTAATTCAGAATATAAAATTTTAGAAATTTACAAAGATAAGATCTTAGTTGCGAGCTTAGACAATAATGAGTACGAAGTTTACTTTAATAATGTCATTAAACCCGTTGAAAAGAAGAAAGCTGCACCTAAAAAACCAGTAAAATTAGAGCAACAATTAGAGGATAATTTAAATCTAAATGTTGATCCATTAGCTCCAAAGCCTGCAGCTAAGAAAGAAACACCAGCTAAAAAACCTGCAGAGCCAAAGGTAAAGACTAATAAAGAAAAAACAAAAAAAACAAATGAACAAAAAGATGATTCTTTTAAACCTAATTTAGAAACTAAAACCGTCAAAGAGGACAGTGATCTTAATAAAAGCGAGATGGAAAAAGTCTCAGATATAGATATTGAAAAAATTAAAGAGAAATTAAAGAAATGAAAATACATATTTTAATTTTTTCTGTTTTTTTATTATTATCTGCTTGTTCATCACGACAAGTTGAAAAACCTTTAATTAAAACGGATGAATTTTTAGAACAAGCCAAAAAAGATATTGATCGAACTGTAGAACTTGGTCCAAAAGCGGTTATTGAAACGGATGAGTTTAAAAAAGCACAAGAGAATAAAAGACGTAATATTACCTCTGAAGAGACGAGAAGCTTTATTGGGGTTGGAACAAAATTTGAAAATTTAAAACAAATTATAAGTGTTAACTTTAATAATGTTGAGATTAGAAATGTATTAGAAGCATTAGGAGAACTGGGTGATATTAACGTTTTAGTTGGAGAAGAGGTTGGTGGAACAGTTTCTATAAAATTAGATGGAGTTGCTTGGGATAAAGTTTTTCAGGCAGTATTGGATTTAAAAAATTTTGCAGGCGACTTTGATACTGAAGCACGTGTGATTAGAGTACAATCACCTGAAAAATTAACGCAGCAATATCAATTTAAATCACAAATGGCGGATACTTTAAGCAAACGTCTTGCTTTAGAGACTTCAGTTGAGCCGGTGGTGACGGAAATGTTTAAATTATTCTACATTACCCCAGCACAAGCTAAAAAAACTTTAGATGAATTATTTTCAATTGGTGCAAGTTCTGCAGCAGGAGGAGCGGTGCAGACTACTTCTCAGCTAAAGATAACTGTTGAAGATTATACTAGATCAATTTTAGTTAGAGGTCGAAAACCTGACATTGATATTGTAGATAAATTTGTAAAACAAATTGACACTGTTACTGAGCAAGTTTTAATCGAGGCATTTATTTTAAGTGCAAATGATAAATTTGAAAACCAACTTGCTGCAAGATTAGGTGGGGCTTCAACTGGAACAGGTACAAATCGTTCAAGCAATATATCAGGTACCGCAGGAGGCGCTGCATCTACAGCATCGGGCGTTACTTTAGGATCTGCCGCGGGGACTGTGATTGGAGGGGCCATTACTGGAACCGCAACTTCTGGATTTGGAATATTAAGACAAATTGGAGCAACGGCTTTAAAAATAGAATTAACCGCAATGCAACAAGATAATCTAACTATAATTCTATCTAATCCTAAAATTTTTACCCTTAACAATCAAAAAGCAACAATTATTCAAGGTGCAGAGAGAGCCTTTGAGACTACTTCTTCAGCTGGAACTGCAACGACATTTAAAGAGGCGGCTCTTCGAATGGATGTAACTCCAAGTATTGTGGGTGATGGTAACGTGTTAATTAACGTAAAAGTTAATAACGATAGCTTTAACTCTGATGCAACGATTAACAAGATGGAAATTAATACTAACCTTTTAGTAAGAGACGGAGATATTATTGTAATCGGTGGAATTAAAATGGATAATAAAAATTCACTTCTTAAAAGTACTCCTTTTTTAAATTTACCCTTTGGTAAAGAGGTCACTGATACCACAAGTGATTTATTGGTTTACATTGCACCAAGAATAATAAAGTAAACAAATGATTAAAATAGACAAGTCCAGCGAGCAAAATATTCTGAACATGTTGATGGAGCATTCTGTTGTTGACTTTAATCAAGTAAAAAAAATTACACAAATTAGCAAAGAGTCTGGAAAATCAAAATTAGAAATTGCTTTTGATTTAAATTTTGCAGATGAAGCAAAAGTTTTAAAATTACTGTCTACTTCTTATTCCCTTCCTATTATTGATTTAAAAGATCACGTTTTGAGTGAAGATATTAAAAAAATTATACCTATCAACTATATTCAAACTAATTCTTTAGTACCCTTTGATATTTCAGGTAAAAATATTAAAATTGCAATAGCTGATGC
>CBDDXH010000067.1:0-4823 GCA_965235125.1 Pelagilacustribacter hypolimneticus (SeqCode)
GAAGTATTTTTTCAAGCCGAAAAAGAATTTTCTGCTTATAACTTTGAGTTTGCAAACACTGAAACTTTACTTAAAAATTTTGAGTTTGCCGAAGCGGAGTGTAAAGCACTTTTAGAAAAAAAATTAGCTCTACCTGCCTATGATCAGTGCTTAAAAGCCAGTCACATTTTTAATCTTTTAGACGCAAGAGGCGTGATCGGTGTGGCCGAAAGAACAGGTTACATAAACAGGATAAGAGAACTTGCCAAAGGTTCAGGAGCAGCTTGGTTAGCGACCCAAGTTTAATATGGCTGAATTTTTACTTGAACTTTACAGTGAAGAGATTCCTCACGGTTTACAAATAAGTGCTAGAGAACAAATTAAAACAAATTTATTAAAATTTTTAGAAGACGAGGGAATAAAATATAAATTTTCAGAGGTCTATTCAACGCCCACCAGATTAGTTCTGGTTATAAAGGATTTGCCAAGTGAAATTAAAATAGAGTCTAAAGAAATTAGAGGTCCAAAAGTTGGAGTGCCAGAGAATATTATTGAAGGTTTTATTAGATCTCATCAAATTAGCAAATCTGATGTTTTTGAAAAAACAGAAGAAAAAGGAAATTTTTATTACTTTAAAAAAGAGGCTAGAAAAATTTCTACAGAAGACTTGTTAATTAAATGTGTACCAAAAACTTTAGGCTCAATTAATTGGAAAAAATCTATGCGTTGGTCTGAGCATAATTTAATGTGGGGTAGACCCTTAAGATCTGTTTTAGCTTTATTTAATAATAAACATTTAAAGTTTGATTATCACCATTTAACCAGCACCGATGGTGTAATCATTGTAGATAATTTTAACGACAAGATTAAAAAAATAAAAAATTTTAAAGAATATGAATCTTTACTTAAAGTAAATAAAATTTACCTCAAACAAGAAGATAGAAAAAATAATATTCTCAAAAAGTTCAAATCTATCTGTAAATCTAAAAGTTATATCGAAAATTTTAATGAAAAATTAATAGAAGAAGTAGTTAATATTACTGAAAATCCAAGTGTGATTATTGCTGATTTTGATAAAAGTTACTTAACTATTCCACAAGAAATTATCATCTCAACCCTTGAACGACATCAAAGATACTTTCCTTTATTTGACTCAAAAAATAGATTAACCAATCATTTTTTAATTGTTGCCAATAAACCAGATACAAAAAATGTTATTCGAGAAGGAAACAAAAGAGTAGTCATAGCTCGTCTATCAGATGCTCAGTTCTTTTGGCAAATCGATAAAACTAAAAATTTAATTAAACAAATTTCTAAGCTAAAAGAAATTATTTTTTTTGAAAAAATTGGAACTATTTACGATAAAACTCAAAGACTTAGAAAATTAGCAGCTATTCTTTCTGATCAATTAAATATTAACAAAGAAAAAATAGAAATTGCAGCTTCAGTTATTAAATCTGATTTGAAATCTAATTTAGTTGGAGAATATCCTGAGCTTCAAGGGATCATGGGAAGGTACTTTGCTTTGGCACAAGGCTTTGAAGAAGATGTAGCTAATGCTATAAGCGATCATTATTTACCTACAGGATTATCTTCACCAGTTCCTAAAAAATCATTAAGTTATGCTCTCTCCATCACTGATAAGTTAGATAGTTTGGTTGGCTTTTTTCTAATTAATGAAAAACCAACAAGTTCTAAAGATCCTTTTGCTTTAAGACGAGCAGCTATTGGTTTACTTCGAACCATTATTGAAAATAATTTAAATATTAAATTAAGAGATCTCATTATTTATTCTATACGACTCTACACCGATCAAGGAGTAAACATTGAAAATAAAAACACTGAGAAAGAAATTTTAGATTTTTTTAAAGAAAGAATGAGAAATATCTTAAAAGAAAAAAAAATTAAGCCAGATATTATTGAAGCTTCAATCAGCGCTCATTTAGGGGATAATTACTTAGATCTTTTTAAAAAAAGTATCATTATGAATAAAAATTTTGCAAAAGATATTGGAAAAGATGCTCTTTATTCTTATAAGCGAGCAGCAAGCATTCTTGAACAAGAGATTAAAAAATCAAGCAAAGAAATCACAGGTAGACCCGATGCTGTTTTATTTAGAAAAGATGAAGAGAAATTTTTATATGAAAAAATAAATCAAATAAGAAAATCTTTTACCGTCAAAGAAGATATTAAAAATTATGAAGATCTTCTAATGCAACTTGCTTCCGTTAAACCATTAACGGATCAATTTTTTGATAATGTTGTCGTCAATGATGAAAACCAAGATATTAAAAATAATAGACTTGAACTTCTTTCGATGTTTTGTAAAGTTTTTAACAATTTTTTAGATTTTTCTAAGCTCGAAGGCGCTTAATTAATATCTAAACTAAAATTGAATGCTTTAGCGCTGTGCGTTAATGCACCAATAGAAATTCGATTAACCCCAGTATTTGATATTTTTTTAACGTTTTTAAGATTAGCATCGCCAGAGTATTCGGTTTCATATTTATTTTTACAAAGTTTTAAACATTTTTTTAATGTTTTAATATTCATATTATCAAATAAAATTCTTTTAAATTTTAAATTTAAGACTTGTTTTAATTGATTTATATTTTCGATTTCAACCGTAATCGTTTTTTTTGTTTTAATGGCTTTTTTAATGAGTGTTTTAAGATTGGCTTCAGTACTAATATGATTATCTTTAATCATAATTTCATCACTTAAATTATATCTATGATTAAAACCACCACCTTTTCGTACTGCATATTTTTCTAATAATCTTAAATTTGGTGTAGTTTTTCTTGTACAGCAAATTTTAGTTTTTTTATTTACTTTTTTTATAAATTCATGAGTAAGTGTTGCAATACCCGATGTATGACTTAAAAAGTTAAGTGCTGTTCGTTCAGCAGTTAAAATAGTTTTAGTTTTAGCAACTATCGTTGCAATAATTTTTCCTCTTTTAACTTTTGAACCATCATTTACTTTTTTTGAAAATAATGTTTCTTTGCCTATATTTCTAAAAGCAGCTTTACAAAAATCTAAGCCAGCAACAACACCATTTTGCTTAGCAATAATTTTGGCTTTAACTTTTTTATCTTTAGTTGTTATGAGATTTGTTGTGATATCTCCTAAAGGTCTTAAATCTTCTTTGAGAGCTTGTTTGACAACTGAATTGATATAATTTTGATTTATCTTAAACACCAAAATTTAACGACCAATTTCGGTCATTCTTTTTACTGACTTTCGAGCGGCTTCTGCAATTTTTTTGTCAATAATAATTTCATTAGTTTCATTTTCCAAACAATCTAAAATTTTTTCTAAATTAATTTTTTTCATATAAGGACAAAGGTTACATGGCTTAACAAATTCCACCTCTGGATTATCAGCCTCAACGTTATCGCTCATCGAACACTCAGTGACTAACATTACTTTTTTAGGCTTATTTCTATTTACGTAATCAACCATACCTGAAGTTGATCCTGCAAAATCAGATGCTCTAATTACATCAGGAGGACATTCTGGATGGGCTATAATTTTTATACCAGGATTAGCCGCTCTTACTTCTTCAACTTCTTTTGCTGTAAATTTTTCATGAACAATACAAGTTCCCTTCCAAGATATAATTTTAACTTTTGTGTTACTTGCAACATATTTTGCTAAATATTGATCGGGAAGAAAAATAACTCGGTCTACTTTTAAAGACTCAACCACCTTAACTGCGTTTGCTGAAGTACAACAGACATCTGATTCAGCTTTAACTTCAGCAGAAGTATTAACATATGACACGACAGGTACACCTGGATATTTTTGTTTAAGTAATCGCACATCATCTGCTGTAATGGATGATGATAAAGAACAACCAGCAGACATATCAGGCAATAAAACTTTTTTAGATGGGTTCATTAATTTTGCGGTTTCAGCCATAAAGTGAACTCCACACAAGACAATAATGCTGGCTGAAGTTTTTGCAGCTTCTTCGGCTAAAGCTAAAGAGTCAGCTGAGATATCCGCAACACCATGATATATTTCAGGTGTTTGATAGTTATGAGCTAAAATAACAGCGTTTTTCTTAATTTTTAATTTGTTAATTTTTTCAATGAGCGGAGCATGAATTTTCCACTCAATTTCAGGTACAGACTTAGAAATTTTTTTATAAATTTCTGCTGTAGATTTATTAAAACCTTGTTGTACAGACATACTAATTCTAGTCTACCAACTTGAACTAAAATTGTCATTCATTTATTGTCGCAGAGTTTATGCGGTCGTGCTGAAATTGGTAGACAGGCACGCTTGAGGGGCGTGTGGGTTTCCCGTGAGAGTTCGAGTCTCTCCGACCGCACCAAAATATTGTTAAAATAGCTTTGATTTATATTAAATAATCTAAAACTAATTTGCCGCTAGAGATAAAAATCAAAATATAAGCAATACTGTAAAAAAGATTTTCCTCAATAATTTTAAGTATTTGATAACCAATAATTATTCCAAGTACAGCTAAAGGAAATAACATCATGGACTGTTTAAAATTTTCAAATGTTATGATTGATAGACCTATATAAAAAGGAAATTTAATTAAATTTACACACGCAAAAAATATTATTTCTGTACCAACATAAATCTCTTTTCTCATTCTAAGTGGCAGTAGATATATGCTTAAGGGCGTTCCCCCAGCATGCACGCAAAAACTGGTAAAACCTGAGGCCATAGAACTAATACTACCCTTTAGAAATGATTTTGGTTTAGGAGTTATAACTTTTTTTCTAAATAAGAAATAATGACCGGCAAACAAAAAGCCCATCAAACCAATAATAAATTTTAATAACGATTCTGAAAAATAAGTGAAAGTG
>CBDDXH010000068.1:0-4716 GCA_965235125.1 Pelagilacustribacter hypolimneticus (SeqCode)
AAACAAAGTTATAGATGTGGTAAGACACTTTTCTTTTGTGCATTCTTTAGATAATGACAAACTTGCGTTAAAATTATCAATTGAAGAAAAAAGTCAAAAAAAAAATTTAAGTTATTTTATTCAAGTCAATTTAGCTGAAGAAAATCAAAAATCTGGGATTTTGAAACATGACCTGCCTAGATTTGTTAATTATTGTAAAAATGATTTAAAATTAAATATTGTTGGTTTAATGTGTCTACCACCAATAGATCAAAATTCAGAAAAGTATTTTAAAGAGTTAAAACAATTAGCAAGTGATAACAATTTAAAAGAATTAAGTATGGGGATGAGCAATGATTATATTTCTGCAATTAAAAATGGTTCTACTTTTGTAAGAATTGGATCGGGTATATTTAGCGAAAAATCTAATTAATTTTAATTTTTGTATTTTTTCTTATTTTAGAAACAAGTTGAATTAGATCCCCTCTCTTTAAGGCAATACATCCTTTAGTTTTTTTATAAGAATCTTTTGTAATGTGTAAAAATATCGCGCTACCTTTATTTTTAATAACTGGGTTTGTGTTATAATTTAAAACTAAAAACAAATCATAAAGATTATCTTTCCTATAAAGTTTTTCATGACTAAATTTGCTTGGTAGTTTTATTTGTTTATTATAATGGATACTATTTGGGTCATCGCACCATCCCATGTTTTTTTTAATTTTTATCTTTCTTATTGAAGTTGTAATATTTTTAATTTTATCAGATCTATAATAAATGTTAGTTATCTTAAATATTCCTTTAGGGGTTATGTTGTCTCCTTCCTTTCCCTTTCTCTTAATTCCGGCTTTTCCTAAAGCACAATGAAATCTGAGATTTTTATACTTTAAGTACCCAGATTTTTTTACAATAATCATATTAAGTATATTATATATTTATTTATGAGTAATATTCATCTTCATATTATTGGTTCTAAACCTTTTTCTGATTTACTAAATGAGTTGAATTTTAATTACAGTATTAGTTCTGATAAAAATTTAAAATATAATAACAAAGACTTTTTAGTTAGAATTATTTTTGTTGAGAAATTACAATTATTAGAAGTAAAAAAACTTTTTTTAGAAAATATACCAACTATTTTTTTATTAAATAATAAAGATTTTTTAATAAAAAATAAATTAACTTTATTAGATTTTCATGTTTTTTTGTCTATGCCAATTGAAATTTTATCTTTTAGAGAAATATTAAATATTTTATTAACGAAATATCATTTTTTTAAAAAATCTAAGATTATTATTAATGATTATGAAATAGATTCAAACCAAAGAGTTATCACAAAGAACAAAATTAAAGTTAAACTTACAGAGAAAGAATTGGAACTAATATTAGTTTTAAAAAAAAATAATGGTTTAGAAAAATCTTTTTTATTAAAAAATATATGGAACCGTAGCTCAGATCTAGAGAGCCATGCTTTTGAGACACATTTGCATAGATTAAGAAAAAAAATAAATAAGTTTTTTAAAGACAGTAAATTTATTGTAGAGAAAAATTCTTTATACTATTTGTCTAAATAAAACATTTACTCTAATCTTGCTCCAATCTTTTGAATTATTTTTGATGAAAGAATTGATCCAGTTTCAAGACATTTTTTAATATCCGAATTATCTAGATACTCTTTTAAAAATCCTGCGGCGAATAAATCTCCAGCACCCGTTAGATCTAATACTTCCTCAACTTTTATGCTGTTGCAATTTATTATTTCATTATTTTTAATAGCCATACTTCCATTTTCACTTCTAGTAATTACTATTAATTTATTTAATTCCTTTAATTTATTTACAGAATCTAATAAATTTTTTTTATTTGCTAATTCATTTATTTCATTTTCATTTCCAATTAATATATCCAGATCATTCTTAAGCAGGTTATTAAAATCTTGTTTGTGTCTAGTAACGCAAAAGATATCAGATAAGCTCATTGCGATTTTAACTTTACTTTTTTTGGCTATGCTGATCGCATGTTTAAACATTTTTTCACTTATTCCTTTGTCCCAAAGGTATCCCTCTAGAAAAATTAATTTATGATCTATAATATCATTCTCATTTATATCATTAGCCGAAAGATGAGAGGATATTCCAAGATAGGTGCACATAGTTCTCTCTGAATCCGGGGTAATTAAGATGATAGAAGCTCCCGTAGATAAATCTTCATCTTTTTCAAGATAAGAAAAGTTTACATTTATATCTTGAAGACTTTTTCTATACATCTCACCGAAATTATCAGACTTAATTTTCCCAATAAAAGATGAATTGCCTCTAAGATGAGCGATTCCAGCCATAGTATTAGCTACCGAACCTCCTGCTACAACTTTTTCGATTTTAATATTTTTTTTAAGATCTTCAAATTCAGATTTATTAATAAGCTTCATAGAGCCTTTGATGAGTTTATTTTTTTTTAAAAATTCATCATCTACCTTTGCCAATACATCAACAATTGCATTTCCTATGCCTAATATTTTTTTATTCATTTTTTCCTTTGTATAGGCAAATTTTATTAATTACACACTTTTTACACAATGGATTTCTGGACTTGCACGTATATCTTCCATGCAAAAGTATTAAATGATGAGCTTTTTTTAGATATTTTGCAGGTAATATTTTTAAAAGTTGATTTTCAACTTGTTCAGGATTTTTACCATTTGAAAGACCAGTTCTATTACCAACTCTAAAAACATGGGTATCTACAGCAATGGTGGGATTATTAAATGCTGAGTTTAAAACAACGTTAGCTGTTTTCCTTCCAACCCCAGGAAGAAGTATTAGCTCTTCAAATTTATTTGGAATTTTACTTTGATATTTTTCTAATAGAATTTTAGATAAGTAATATAAATTTTTAGCCTTATTATTGAATAGTCCTATATTCTTAATAAGATTTCTTATTTTATTTATTCCAAGATCTACAAAATGTTTAGGTGCGTAATATTTTTTATATATAGTTCTGGTAACGTTATTTACATTAACGTCAGTGCATTGCGCTGAAAGAACTACAGAAGTTAATAGAGTAAATTTATTTCTATATTTTAAAGATGTTTTTGGATTTTTAATTGTTTTATTTAATAAGTTAATAAGTTTTAAAGCTTTATTTTTATCTAGAAGGGTCAATGATGATTTAAAAAATTTTATAAAATTTATTTCAAGCCAAACATATCTTGCATATTAAATAAGCCTTTATTTTTTTTACTTATCCATATAGCAGCGTTCAATGCTCCATCAGCAAAGAGTTCTCTTGAAAAAGCAGTATGTTTTAATTCTATATTTTCTACATTATTGTTAAAAAGTACAGAATGTTTGCCAATAGTACTTCCTTTTCTTGTAATAAAAAAATTAATTTTATTTTTTTGTAAATTACCTTTTTTATTTAAAAAAAATTTACCTTTAATTGATTCAAAGTTTTTATTTTTACCTTTTGATACTGCATTTGCTAACATTAGTGCAGTCCCAGAAGGATAATCAACTTTCTTTATGTGATGATCATCATTAATTCCAATATGATAATTATTAGGTAATTTTTTTGATAAAATATTAACAATATATTCTAGAAGATTAATACCCAAACTCATGTTACCAGACTTAAATATAGCGATTTTTTTTGAGTAATTTTTAATTAAATTATTTTGTTTTTTTGTAAAACCTGTCGTACCGATTACAATTTTTTTTCTTAATTTTTTTGCATAATTTAAAATTTCAAGAGAAGCATTAGCTCTTGAAAAATCAATAATAACATCAGTTTTTTTAAAGGCTTCTAGGTTATTTTTTTGTGTCTTAATCCCATTTATAGTTTTTCCAGATTTTAGATCCGTTAAGCTAAATAATCTGAGATTTTTGTTCTTAGATATTCTTTTAATGAGAATTTTACCCATTTTTCCGAGAGCCCCGGTGATTGTGATGTTAATTTTTTTCATTAATTGCCACTCCAAAACTTTTTAGCTTTATTTATAAAATTTTTTATTTCTGAATTGTTGTTTAAGTCTTCTAAAGATTTAAATTTTTCGAGCAAGTCTTTTTGTTCTTTTGATAAAGATTCGGGAATTATTACATTTGTTTCTAGATATAAATCTCCATAATCATCACTTCTTATAATAGGCATACCTTTGCCTTTAAGCCTAAACTGTTTTCCAGACTGTGTTCCACAAGGAATTTTAACTTTTGATTTTCCGCCATCAATGGTTGGAACATCTATTTCAGCACCAAGCGCAGCATCAACCATAGATATAGGTAATTTATAGTATAGATTTTCTTCAGAGCGTTGAAAAATCTTATGTTTTTCAATAGTTATAAATACGTAAAGATCTCCGTTAGATCCCCCTCTATAACCCGCATCTCCCTTTCCAGACAATCTTATTTGTGTTCCATCATCAACTCCTTTTGGAATTTGAATAGAGAGATTTTTTTTGGTCTTAGTAGCGCCAGATCCCTTGCAATCTTTACAAGGATTTGAAAGCATTTCACCATCTCCTCCGCAATCAGGGCATGTTTGTTGTAGAGTAAAAAAACCTTGCTGCGTTCTTACCTTTCCGTGTCCATCACAAGTAGAACATTTTTTGGGTTTTGAACCAGGCTCCACACCGCTTCCAGAACATTTTTCGCATTTTTCATTTGAAGACAAATTGATAGTTTGTTTTTTTCCAAGGTAAGCCTCTTCTAAAGTTATTTCTAAATTAATTTTTAAATCTGAGCC
>CBDDXH010000069.1:0-4699 GCA_965235125.1 Pelagilacustribacter hypolimneticus (SeqCode)
ACCTAATACTGGAGGGATGGGTGCCTATTCTCCAGCATTAATTATAAATAAAAATTTAGAAAGAAAAATAATTAAAAAAATTGTTAAACCAACCCTTAAAGCGCTTAAAGCAAAGAAACATCCTTATACAGGTTTTTTATATGTCGGACTTATGATTAAAAATAATGAACCATACTTAATTGAGTACAATGTAAGAATGGGTGATCCTGAGTGCCAAGTCATTATTCCAAGACTAAAGACTGACTTGGTTAAATTACTAATAGCTTCCATAGAAAATAAACTCAAAAAAGTTAAGATTAAATGGAGGAAAGAAAAATGTATGACTATAGTACTTTGTTCTAAAGGTTATCCAGATAAACGAATAATAAATAAAGAAATAAACTTGAGTCAAGTTAGTTTAACTAATCGGTCATTTTTATTTCATGCAGGAACAAAAATAAAAAATGATTCAATATTTTCGAATGGCGGTCGAGTTCTAAATATAGTTGCTCTAGGAAACTCTTTTTTCAATATAAGAAATCACATTTTTGAAATCATAAAAAAAATTAATTGGAGATATGGTTTTTTCAGAAGAGATATAGGTTGGAGAGTAATTAAAAAAAAATGAGGGTTATAAGCGGCTTTTTAAAAGGAAAAAAATTAGACTTTTTAAAATCTACAAGTACAAGGCCTCTTAGAGATTTTGTCAAAGAAAACATTTTTAATATTATTAATCATTCTAATTTAATTAATATTAAATTAGAAAACGCAACAATTTTAGATCTTTATTCTGGCGTGGGTTCATTTGGCATAGAGTGTATCTCACGAGGCGCAATAAAAACTACTTTTGTAGAAAACGATAACAAGGCTCTACTTGTACTAAAAAAAAATCTTCATAATTTAGAAATTGAAGAATACTCAGAAATTTTCAATGAAAAAACTATTTCATTTATAAAAAGACAAAACATTAAAGATAAATTTGAATTAATTTTTTTTGATCCACCTTTTGCAGAAAGTTTTTTTATCAACGAATTAGAAATAATTAAACAATCTAAAATGTATAAAAAAAAACATTTAATTATTATTCATAGAGAAACAAACTCTAAAGATGAAATTGATACTATAATAAAAATACTGATAACCAAAACATATGGTCGATCGACGATCATTTTTGGAACTTTTTTAACTTAAATGTCTCTTGGTTAAAACTTTTACTTGCTCTACAGCAGGTTGATCAAATGGATCCACATTTATTAGATTTCCAATCAGAGCTATCTTCATTATGAAATAAGAAAATAATTCACCTATAGTCTCTTCCTCTTTATTTTTAATTTCAAATTCTACATAAGGAATATTTTTTTTCTTAAATACTCTAATCAAAGCATTTTTCTGGGCATCTTTAATTTTTGACAAATCTTTATTTTCTGCATAACTAAAATTTTTTCCAAAAATTTTCGGATTTATTTTCATTTTTTTGTTTAACTTTAAACTAAATATATAGAATAGCTTATCTCTTGGACCGTCTAAATATAGTTGCATCAAACTGTGATGGTCTCTTGGAGCTGGCGAAACAACTGGCAAAATTCCCATTCCTTTTTTTCCAAGGCTTTCTGCCATCAACTGTTGAAGCCAATAAAGAAAATCATTAACCTCTGGTGCATAATTTAATAATATAAGAGAGTTAATTTTTTTATATTTATAAATATGACTTAATTTAATTACACTTTCTAAAAATAAATTTTTTTCTTTATAGTTCAAAAAACTTAATAAATTTTTTCTAAGTATATTAATTTTTAACCCCATAAAATAAGCTGGTAGCATACCAACTTCGGATAAAACAGAGTACCTTCCACCGATATAATCTTTGTGATCAATAAGTAAAATATTTTTATTTTTTGCAAATAAATTTAATAGATTATTTTTTTTTTCAGTAATAATAATTGTATTTCTATTATTAATTTTATCTTTGAACAAATTACTATTTACTAGTGTTTCAAGAGTATTTCCTGATTTTGAGATGATAATAAAAAGACTTTTTTTTAAATTGACATTTTTTTTTATTTTTTCTATTTTTGTTTGATCCAAATTATCAAAAAAATAAAAATTTTTCTTAATTTTATGATTACAAAAAGAATAGATGGCTTCTGCCCCTAAAACTGAACCTCCCATACCGATTAAAATTATGGATTTGCAATTATTAAATTTTATAAACTCACTGTATTTAAAATTAAGTTCAAGATTTTTACTAAACAAATGAAAATTATTTTTTTTAGTATCTAAAGATAATACAATATTGTTAATTATTTTATTTAATTGTATTTTATCTTTTATAAAAAAACTTTTGTTAAAATAATTTGAACTTATATAATTTTTAAAATTAATATTTTTACTCACTTTTTAATTTTTTTAAGTATGGACTCTTCAGTTGATGAAGATTTAGTTTGACTACCAGTAGACTCGGGTTGTCTTGATTTTAAAATTGTTTTAAAACTATTTTCATCTAAAACTGTTTTTTCTTCAATTGACCCAGGTTTGGGTATTTTTTCAAAATCAGGAGGTTGCGTAAGTGGTCTATTTTTCTTAACTAAAAACTCATCAGTAGTTTTTGTCTTTTCATTTCTTAAAAATTTACCTGCGCCCTCAAAAGAAGAACAGCTATTAAAAATAATAGATAAAATAGAAAATAAAACTAGTAACTTAATTAACTTCATTTTTTTTAAATATTATGTCTTTTATAATGATTAAAATTATTCCTAATGTAATAAATATATCTGCAATGTTAAAAGTAAACCAGTGAAAATCATTTATATGAAAATCTATAAAATCTGGTACGGCTAAATAAATTAATCTATCATAGAAATTGCCTATTGCTCCTCCTAAAATTAAAGAAAATAAAATTTTTTCCAAAAAACTAGATCTAGTTATTAAATAGACTAAAAAAATTATAACTAAAAAAATTAATAATGTAGTTAAATAATAGTATATATTTGCATTTTGACTAAATAAACCAAAGCCAATTCCTGTATTCCAAACGAGATCAAAATTTAAATAGTCATTAACAAATATGCTAGGATTTTTGACCTGATGATTGATTATTAATACTTTAGTAACTCTATCTAAGATGAAAATAAATACAACTATTATTGATGAAATGATTGTTTCTTTTGAAAAGATTTTTTTTTGAATATTTTTAGAAATATTCATAATTTAATTAATACCACAATTTTTTCTCTTACATTTTTTTTCTAAAATTTTCCAACAAAGTGTGCATTTACTCCCAGTCGATTTTTTAACTTCAATCTTCATCTTATCTTCTATTCTGTTCTGAACTTTTTTAACTTTTGAAGTGATGAAATATTCTTCTAGATCTAGACCTTCTAAAAGTTTAGATTCTTTTTCGTTTACGTGAATTAAAAGCTCTGCTTCTAAGCTTGATCCTATTAGTTTATTTGATCTTTTCTCTTCTATTGCAATGTTTACTTGTTTTCTAATTTCATAAATATCTTCCCACTTTTTATTAAGCTCTTCATTTGCCCAGTTTTGAGGAAGCTCTGGAAATGACATTTCATGTATACTATTTTCACTGTTGTTTACTAAACTAAAAATTTCTTCGGTAGTAAATACAAAAATAGGGGCAAACCATTTAAGTAGGCATTCTAAAATAATATTTAATACTATAATGCAATCTTTTCGTTTCTTTGAGTCTAGATCGTCACAATATAATACATCTTTCCTTATATCAAAATAAAATGATGAGAGATCTAAAGCACAGAAATTTAAAAGCTCTTTATATAATTTATGATAATTATAATTTTTTAGATTTTCTTTAATAGAATTATCTAATAATGAAATTTTTCCTAAAATATATTTTTCAAGCTCTGAAATATTATTTATATTTATTTTTTTAAAATCTTGAGGTTCAAATTTATCTTGTAAATTTCCTAAAATAAATCTAAATGTATTTCTAATTTTTCTATAGGACTCTGCGTGCTGAGATAAAATTGAGTCATCAATTCTTAAATCTTCAGTGTAGTCAGATGAGGCAACCCAAGCTCTTAATATATCTGCTCCATAATTTTTTAAAATATCTTCAGGAGATATGACGTTTCCAGCTGATTTTGACATTTTCATACCTTTTCCATCCACGACAAAACCGTGGGATAAAATGCTATCAAAAGGTGCTCTGCCTCTGGTACCGCAAGATTCTAATAAAGAAGAATGAAACCATCCTCGATGTTGATCTGACCCTTCAAGATACATGTCAGCCGGCCATTTAAGGTCTTCCCTTTTTTCCAAAACAAAACTATGTGTTGATCCACTATCAAACCAAACTTCGACGATATCTGTTAATTTTTCATAATCTGCAGCATTATAATTTTCACCTAAAAATCTTTTTGAATCATCTGTAAACCAACAGTCAGAACCTTCTTTTTCATAAATTTCTGCTATTCGATCAATAATTTTTTGGTCACGAAGAGGCTCCTTAGTTTTTTTGTTAATAAATATAGGCAAAGGAACTCCCCAAGATCTTTGTCTAGAAATACACCAATCAGGTCTTCCCTCTATCATTGACAACAATCTTTCTTTTGCCTTTGAAGGATAAAAAGTAGTTTGTCCAATAGCTTTAATTGCTTTATCTCTTAAAGAATTAGTCTCCATTGAAATAAACCATTGTGGTGTAGCTCTATAAATTAACGGAGCTTTTGATCTCCAAGAATGA
>CBDDXH010000070.1:0-4634 GCA_965235125.1 Pelagilacustribacter hypolimneticus (SeqCode)
GTAGCAAAGTTAATTAAACCTGGAATATCTACAAATGATATTGATAAATTGTGTTACGAATTTATTAATGACAATGGAGCTTACTCTGCCCCACTGTTCTATAGAGGTTTTCCTAAATCTTGTTGTACTTCGACAAATCATGTGATTTGTCACGGCATTCCCCAAAATAAAATTTTAAATGAAGGCGATATAGTTAATGTTGACGTTACAGCTTTTAAAAATGATTGGCATGGAGATACAAGCCGAATGTTTTTTGTTGGTGAAGTTTCTGTTAAAGCAAAAAAACTAACGGAAGTTTCATATAATTCCATGATGAAAGCTATTGAAATTTTAAGCAAAGATATAACTTTAGGTGATATTGGATCAACTATACAAAACTATGTTGAGCAAGAAGGTTTTTCAGTTGTAAGAGATTTTTGTGGTCATGGAATTGGAAAAGTATTTCATAAAGAGCCTAACATTTTACATTATGGTAAAAAAGGAACTGGACCTAAACTTGAAGTCGGAATGATCTTTACAGTTGAACCTATGATTAATGAGGGTGATTATGAGGCCAAAGTATTAAATGACGGTTGGACCGCGGTTACAAAAGATAAAAAACTATCGGCACAGTTTGAACATACTGTAGGCATAACAGATACAGGGTATGAAATTTTCACATTATCAAAAAAAGGATTAGATCAACCTCCCTACTCTATATGATTGATAGATACTCCAGAAAAGAACTAAAAAATATTTGGGCAGACGAAAACAAATATAAAATATGGCTTGATATTGAATTAGCAGCAGCAGAAGCTATGGAAAAACTAAATATTATTCCAAAGGGTGTAGTTAAAAAAGTAAAGTCTAAAGTAAAAATTAACGTTAAAAGAATTTTAAAAATTGAAGAAAACGTTAAACACGATGTTATTGCCTTCTTAACTTCAATAACTGAAAAAGCTGGAAAAGAAGCAAGATTTTTACATAAAGGCATGACTTCTTCAGATGTTTTAGATACTTGTTTTAATCTCCAATTAAATCAATCAGGTGAAATTTTACTAAACGATATTAAAAATTTATTAATATCAATTAAGAGACAGGCCATTAAGCATAAAAAAACATTATGTATAGGCAGAAGTCACGGCATACACGCTGAACCGACAACTTTTGGTTTAAAAATGTTAACTTTTTATCAAGAATTTTTAAGAAATAAAAAAAGATTAGAACAATCAATTGAAGAAATATCAACTTGTGCTATTTCTGGTGCTGTAGGAACTTTTGCCAATATAGATCCTAGAGTTGAAAACTATGTTGCAAAAAAACTTAGATTAAAAGTTGAACCTATATCAACGCAAATTATACCTAGAGATAGACACGCACAATTTTTTTCAACTTTGGGCATAATAGCAAGTTCAATCGAAAGATTGGCTACTGAAATAAGACATTTACAAAGAACAGAAGTTTTAGAAGTTGAAGAATTTTTTGGAAAAAAACAAAAAGGTTCTTCAGCTATGCCACATAAAAAAAATCCGATTTTAAGCGAAAACTTAACTGGTCTTGCTAGGATGGTCAGATCAGCAGTCATACCCGCTTTAGAAAATGTTGCACTTTGGCATGAAAGAGATATTTCCCACTCTGCTGTTGAAAGGAATATTGGACCTGATGCTACTACAACTTTAGATTTTGCCTTGGTGAGGTTAAATGAAGTAATTAAGAATTTAAATATCTATCCAAAAAATATGCTTAAAAATCTTAACTTAACCAATGGATTATTTTTTTCACAAAGAGTACTAATAGAATTGACTACAGTTGGGTATACTAGAGAACAAGCTTATGCATTGGTTCAAAAGCATGCTATGCATTCATTGAATAAAGATAGCTCATTTTATGAAAATGTTGCGAACGATCCAAAAATCAACAAAAAAATCTCTATTGATAAATTAAAAAAACTTTTTGATTATAATTATCATACTAAGAGAATTAATATAATTTTTAAGCGAAGTTTAAAAAAATAGATTTACATGAATAAAGGTAAAAAATTATACGAAGGTAAAGCTAAAATCATTTATGAAACAAATGAAAAAGGAATAGTTATTCAACATTTTAAAGATGATGCGACAGCTTTTAACGCTTTAAAAAAAGCAAACATTGAAGGAAAAGGTGTTTTAAATAATAGAATATCTGAACACCTTTTAAGTTTGTTAGGTCAATGTGGAATTAAAACACACTTAATCAAAAGATTAAATATGCGTGAGCAACTAATTAAACAAGTTCAGATTATTCCAATTGAATTCATAGTAAGAAACATTGCAACAGGATCTATAACAAAAAGACTAGGTATTTCAGAGGGAACGGTATTGGAAAAACCTTTATTAGAATATTATCTAAAGAATGACGAATTGGGTGATCCTTTAATTTCAAAAGAACATATTTATGCTTTTGAATGGGCTAAAAAAGAAGAGATTGAAATAATAGACAAAATATCATTTAGAATTAATGATATTCTTCAAGGTATCTTTAGGGGCGTTGGGATTAAGTTAGTAGATTTTAAAATAGAGTATGGAAGAATTTGGAATAAAGAAAAAGAAATAAACGAAATAATCTTAGCTGATGAAATTAGTCCTGACACATGTAGGTTGTGGGATATTGAAACAGAAAAAAAATTAGACAAAGACAGATTTAGAAATGACTTAGGTAATTTGATAGAAGCTTATCAAGATGTGGCAAGAAGACTTGGTATTATGCCGGAAGAAATGAATATCAGTAAAGTCAACTTTGGAAAAACGGCAACTATAAAATTTAAGAAAAAATAAATTGAAATTTTCAATAAAAGTAACATTAAAAAAAGATGTTCTTGATCCACAGGGAAAAGTGGTTCAACAAACTTTGCAAAATATGGGCATGAACACACTTAAAAGCTTAAGACAAGGAAAATATTTTGAGATAGAAATTAACGAAAATAATGAAGACAAAGCTAAAAGCAGAATTGAAGATATGTGTAAAAAACTTTTAGTTAATTTGATTATTGAAGATTTTGAAATATCTAAAATTTAATAAATGAAATCATCTGTAATAGTTTTTCCAGGATCTAATTGCGATAGAGATATTGCTGTAGCACTTGAAAACTTACAATTTAAAAATACCATGGTTTGGCACAAAGAATCAAATTTACCAAAGTCTGATCTTATTGTTATTCCAGGCGGTTTTTCTTATGGAGACTATTTAAGATCTGGAGCAATAGCTGCAAAATCAAATATTTTAAACGATGTAATAAAAGCTGCAAATGATGGCTGTTTAGTAGTTGGAATTTGTAATGGGTTTCAAATTTTAACTGAAACAGGACTTCTAAATGGTGTTCTGCTTAGAAATAAAAATTTAAAATTTCTAGGTAAAGATATTTATGTAAAAGCTATAAATGTAGAAAATAAATTTTGTAATAAATATAAAAAAAATCAGATTTTAAAATTTAATATAGCTCATAATGAAGGAAATTATTTTACTAATGCTGATCATTTAAAAAAATTAGAAGATAAAAATTTAATTCCATTTAAATACTCTGATGAAAACGGAATTATTAACGAAGAAAATAATCCAAATGGTTCTTTAAATAATATTGCAGGAATTTTAAACGATAAAAAAAATATTTTAGGTATGATGCCCCATCCTGAAAGAATGGTAGACCAAATTATATCAAATAATGATGGGGTTAGCTTGTTTATGAGTTTGTTAAATTAATCAAAATGACCATTACAAATGCTGTTATTGAAAAACATGGGTTAAAACCAGACGAATATTCTAAAATAAAAACATTACTTAAAAGAGAGCCAAATTTACTAGAACTTGGAATTTTTTCAGCGATGTGGAATGAACATTGCTCTTATAAATCTTCTCGTATTCATCTAAAAAATCTTCCTACAAAAGGAAAATATGTTATCCAAGGACCAGGTGAGAATGCGGGAGTAATAGATATTGGAGATGATGATGCTATTATTTTCAAAATAGAAAGCCATAACCATCCTTCATATATTGAACCCTATCAAGGCGCAGCAACTGGTGTTGGTGGAATTTTAAGAGATATTTTTACCATGGGTGCAAGACCAATTGCCCTTTTGAACTCTATTCATTTCGGATCACCTGATCATCCAAAAACAAAGACGTTACTTAACGGTGTAGTCTCGGGAATTGGGGGATATGGAAATTGTATAGGGATACCTACTGTTGCAGGCGAAACTAAATTCGATAGTTCTTATAATGAAAATATTTTAGTTAATGCGATGGCTGTAGGACACGCTAAAAAAGATAAAATATTTTATTCTAAAGCTAAGGGTTTAAATAAATCAGTAGTCTATGTTGGCTCTAAAACGGGAAGAGATGGAATACATGGAGCTTCTATGGCATCTGCAGAATTTGATGAAAATTCTGAAGATAAAAAACCTACAGTTCAAGTTGGAGATCCTTTTACAGAAAAACTTTTAATGGAAGCTTGTCTTGAATTGATGAAAGACAAATCAATTATATCAATTCAAGACATGGGAGCTGCTGGATTAACTTCCTCCAGTGTAGAAATGGCTTCAAAAGGAAATTTAGGAATAGAATTATATTTAGACAAGGTTCCCCACAGAGAGGAGGGCATGACACCATATGAAATAATGTTA
>CBDDXH010000071.1:0-4421 GCA_965235125.1 Pelagilacustribacter hypolimneticus (SeqCode)
CAGCAAGTTCAGGATTTTTACTAAGTATATATTCTCTGTTTTCAAAGCTAACAGTTATACCGATTATGGAAACAATCAGAATAGTTAAAAAGATTTTGCTATAATTTATATTACTTTTATTTTCATATTTAATTGGAATATAGTTTTTGGTAGACTTTTCTTTTATTGGTTTTTGATTTTGAACTTTTTCTTTTTTTATCTCTTCTTCTTTAATAGAATTTTCTTTTAAGGTTTTAAATTCTTCAGTGCTTGCTGGTTCTTGAAACCATTTTTGATCACAAACTCCACACTGGACTACTCGACCATTAATACCAATTTCTTCAGCTTTCACAGCAAACTTATATTTTTTACAAGCGCATTCAATAATCATTTAAAAATAATACGGTTTAATATTAAAATATCTTTAGCATTATTTACCACTAATAAATCATATTTTTTCATTTTATTTTCTTTTTTTGATTCCATATTATTTATTAATTTTTTTGGATCTTCATTTTTTGCAGAAACTTCATTTATAATTTTTCTTGTCGATTCTTGAATAGGTTTGAGTTTTAAAATATTATCCACGACATTTAAAATATCTTTTACGGGAATTTCATTTGTAATCTTTTTCTTTGATTCTTGAGTAGGTTTAACTTTTAAAATATCATCTACGGCATTTAAGATGTCTTTTACTGAGTAATCTTGCTTCATAAATATACTGTAATTTAATCTTATTAATCTTCAAGATTCTTTTATTGAATTGTTATTATTTGAAGATAATTATCTTTAACATTAACGTTTGTGGATTATTTTTTAATGCTTTTAAGATAAAAAGTTAAAATATTTGCTATGAAAAATTCAATTAACATTAAAAATAAAGACAACATTACTTTTGGAATATTATTTTTTATTTTCTTTCTTATTGTTGGCCTTTACCCATTAAAATCAGGCGGAGTTATTAGAGTTTGGTCTGTTGTTTTGTCTTTAGTATTTTTAATTATTACTATTATTAGACCTAATTTATTTACATTTTTAAATAGATTGTGGATCAAATTTGGAATTTTACTTGGAAAAATAATATCTCCAATTGTTATGGGTTTAATTTTTTTCTTTGTGGTAACGCCTATTGGAATACTTGTTAGAATATTAAAAAAAGATGTCATGGGTTTAAAAAGAGGAGCAACTTCTTATTGGATCAGCAGAGAAGATAAAGTACAGAGTATGAAGAAACAATTTTGATGATTGAATTTTTAAAAGAATTTTACGATTTTCTAAAAGTTAGAAAGAAGTATTGGCTTCTCCCTATTCTAATTGTCCTTGTTTTATTCGGAGCGTTAATTGTGCTTAGCCAAGGCACAGCAGTTGCCCCGTTTATTTACACTATATTTTAATTTTAAAGTGACTTCCGTTCTTGGAATTTCAGCATTTTATCACGATAGTGCCGCAGCTATTATTGTGGATGGCGAAATTATTGCGGCAGCGCAGGAGGAAAGGTTTTCAAGAAAAAAACATGATGCTCGTTACCCAAAGAATGCAATTAATTACGTTTTAAAAGAAGTAGGTTTAAAATTAAACGAAGTTGATCATTTAGTATTTTATGAGAAACCCTTTTTAAAATTTGAAAGATTACTTGAAACTTATATTGGTTTTTCCCCATGTGGTTTTAGATCTTTTTCTATGTCTATGCCCTTGTGGCTTAGTGAAAAGTTATTTCAAAAAAAAATGCTTTTTGATGCATTAAAAGAACAAGATAATAATTTTAATGATATTAAAAAAATAAATTTTTCAGAACATCACCTAAGTCATGCCGCAAGTGCTTTTTTTTCAAGTCCTTATGAAGAAGCAATTATTTTAACATTAGATGGAGTTGGTGAATGGGCAACAACAACTGTATCGTTAGGAAAAAATAATAAAATTAATATTTTAAAAGAAATACACTTTCCTCACTCCTTAGGTCTTTTGTATTCAGCGTTTACTTATTTTTTAGGATTTAAAGTTAATAGTGGAGAGTACAAAGTTATGGGGCTTGCTCCTTATGGAGAACCTAGATTCAAAGATATTATTTTAGACAAATTAATTGACGTTAAAGAAGATGGCTCTTTTAGACTGAATATGGATTATTTTAATTATGCAATTGGTCTTACAATGACTAACAATAAATTTGCAAAACTATTTAATATGAAAAGACGCGAACCCGAGAATGAATTATCTCAAATTCATATGGATATGGCAGCGTCAATCCAAGCCGCAACAGAAGAGATTGTTTTAAAGATTACAAGATTTTTATCTAAAGAATTTAAATTAGAAAATTTATGTATGGCTGGGGGAGTTGCTTTAAACTGTGTTGCAAATGGTAAAATTTTAAAAGAAGGTTTATTTAAAAATATTTGGATTCAACCAGCCTCAGGTGACGCTGGAGGAGCGCTAGGAGCAGCTCAAGCATTCTATTATCAAGAATTAGATAATAAACGTAAGATTTTAAAAACTGATTCAATGAACGGATCCTATTTGGGGCCTCAGTTTACAGATGATGAAGTTGAGAATGAACTTAAGATCTGCGGAGCTAATTATAAAAAATTAACTTCAGATCAGGTTATAAAGGATACAGCGAAAGCATTATCCGAAGAAAAAGCTGTTGGTTGGTTTCAGGGTAGAATGGAATTTGGACCAAGATCTTTAGGAAACAGATCTATTATCGCAGACTCAAGATCTGAGAAAATGCAAAAAAATCTAAATTTAAAAGTTAAATACAGAGAAAGCTTTCGTCCCTTTGCTCCTGCTATTTTATTTGAAAAAGTTTCAGAGTGGTTTGAGATAAATTCCGAAAGTCCTTATATGTTATTAGTAGCTGATGTTAAAAAATCAAAACAACTTCAAATGACAGACAAACAAAAGAATTTATTTGGTATAGATAAATTAAATATTAAAAGATCTAGTATTCCATCAGTAACTCATGTTGATTACTCAGCTAGAATTCAAACAGTTCACAAAGAAACAAATCCAATGTTTCACAAATTGATAGAAGAATTTGAAGGAATTACTAAATATCCAGTACTGGTTAATACTTCTTTTAATGTAAGGGGAGAACCGATTGTCTGCTCACCAACAGATGCCTTTAATTGTTTTATGGGAACAGATTTAGATGTTTTAGTTTGTAATAATTTTATTCTGTATAAAGACAGTCAAAACAACGATTTGCTTAAAGATTATAAGAATAAATACGAGTTAGACTAATTAAAAATTGAAGTTTTTAATAAAATAATCGGCAATCAATTTATGACCTTCAGGGTTAAAATGAATATCACCTAATTGATAATATTTTTTAATAATTAAATTCTTTTTACTTATCTCCTCATCATCATCATCATCATCATTCATGAAAAGTGGGAATGTATTAATAAAATTAGCACATTTATTTTTGCAAAAATTTTCTCAAGTAGTTTTCATTAAATTTTCACGTTTGTCATAAAGAATAGTTTGAGGCCAAGGATAAACGACAATAGATAATTTAATATTATTTTTCTTTAATAATTTATAAAGTTGATTCATAGTCTCAACTTGTTCTTTAATAGCTACGTCTATTGGTAAATCATAACCTTTAATTTGATTTGTTTTTTGATAAGTCCAGACAGATTTTATGTTTATTTTAGAATATACTTTTTTTAATTTTTTATCTTTAATTTGATTTATATCTGTATAAATATTTATTCTTGTAAAAATATTGTCGACTCCTCGATATCTGTTATTATTTGTAAGATTAAAAGTTAAATAATCAAAGATTGGAAAATAAATTTTAAAAGTATTCTCAATTCGTTTGGCTATTTTTTTATCTCTTACTTTTAAATCATCTTTTAAAACATAAAAGTTAGAATCGTCTATTAAATCGCTTACATCTATAAATACAACAACGTGCTTAAACTTCATCCCTCTTCCAATAAAGTGATGAATTTTGGATAAATAAATTTTTGACGAGTATGAACTTACTCCCATGTTGGCAACTTTTAATTTTTTTTTATTTTCAATAATTCCAACGAATGTCTCTTCATGACTTACGCCTAAACCTTCAGTAAATGAATCTCCTATAAATCCAATATCATAATGATCAGAACCTAGAGTTCCGCACTTTGATTTAAAACCATGAATATCTGTGCATAAACGATAACTTTTCGGTCCCCATCCAGTTTTTCTATAATCTATTTGTGGAGCTAATGTGTGATGATAAAAACTATGTCGTACTCTTTGTTTTTTTAAATAGTAAGAATTATCTTTAATTTGATCTACATATTTATCAATTAATATTCTTCCCAAAAAAAAATCGATAATTAGAAATAAAAATAAACTTATAAAAATTATAAGTAAAAATTTTAAAAAATAGCTAAGAATTTTTCTTATATACATTTAGAGATTGTATATAAGATTAAAATGTTATATATATATAT
>CBDDXH010000072.1:0-4326 GCA_965235125.1 Pelagilacustribacter hypolimneticus (SeqCode)
GGATTGGGCAGCGTACAACCATCAATACCTACCGACTTAATTTTTTTATTAGCTAAACTTTCTATTAAGCTAAAAAGCTCTTTCTGTAAGAGATGATTTGGATCTTGATAATTTTGAATAGATAAATCTCTTACCTTAGCTACCGCAAGATGAGCACAATGTTTACCAGAACAATTGTGAAATATTTTTCTTTTTTTTTTAAATATCTTTTGTGCATTAAACTTATCATCATGATTAGTAGGCCAATCTTCGCCGCATGCCAGTGATTCTTCATTTAAACCTAGTTGTTTTAACCACGCTTCCGCTTTTTCAGTATGTATATTTTGTCCATGATGAGATGCTGTAGAAAAAGCAAGAAAAGGTTGGGTTATGTTTAACTTTTGATCGATGCCATTTTTATAAAGATTTAAACTTTGAATAGGTTTCAATGAAGATCTTGGAAAAATTGAATAATTTGAATCTCCCCATTCTTTTAAAACTTTACCTGTAGAATCTATAAAGACTGCAACACCATGGTGGCGACTTTCTACTTCGTTACCTCTTGTAACGTCAACCATAGCTATCGTTTTCATAAATATTGACTATTCTAATATTGAAGATATAGTTATTCTACACTTAACTAAATTAAGTGTGCCATTCACATGGATCAAAAGTGGCTCATCTACATGAGTTAAAAGTAGGTAAACTTTAACAATGAGGTAAACCTATGCTTAAGATCAAAGATCACCTAATCAAGACGATTAGAAATAAACACACAAAAGAAGAGCAAGAAAAAGCGATTGAGAAAAAGAAAAAAGCTGTTGAGGCCTATGGCAATGGAACAACTGGCTATAGAATTAAGAATGGTTCTAACAAAGGAAAAGTGTTGGGACACATCTCTGTGAAAGCTAATAATAACTTTTAATCTCTTAAAAAACTAAAAGAAGGGAATGTATTAACTTCCCTTCTTTTAAAAGAGTTTAAGTCCTATTACGCCTATAAAGATTAAACAAATTGAAATTATTTTATAAAAATTAATTTTTTCTTTTAAATAAAAATAGCCAATAAAAATTGCAATAATAATACTAGATTCCCTTAAGGCGCTGACCATTGGAATAGGTGCTTTAGTAAAAGCCCAAACCGTAATCATATAAGCAAGATATGAGAAGGTTCCACCAATCCAAAAAACAAATTTTCCCTTAGTCAAAGTTTTGCTTAAAATATTTTTTTGTTTTCTAAAGTGTAGAACAATTGGAAAGAATAAAGCGCTAAAAATAAATACCCAACTCATATAACTTATAGCAGATCCACTAATCCTTGCGCCTTGACCATCTACAACTGAATAAATTCCAATGAAAACTCCTGTGCCTAATGAGGTGTAAAGTATTTTATGATTTCTAATTACAGATTTACTATAAAGACCAATGAACATGACTCCTGATGAAATGAGCAAAATAGATAAAATGGTAAATGCTTTTAAATAAACACCTAAAAAAATAATTGAGATAACTGTTGCAACCAAAGGACCAAAACCACGAGCTACAGGGTAAACCGTGGTGTATTTTCCAGTTTGATAAGCAGTTAAGAGAAAATTTTGATAGCCCTGATGGATCAAACCACTCATTATTATGTAAGGAAAACTTTCAATGCTTGGTGCAGGAAAAATTATTATAGCAATTATACAAAGTGGTACGTGTCCATAAACGATAGCTGGAATAGATATATTTTTATCTTTATATTTACTTGCCATGCCATTCCAAATGGCATGTAAAACTGCTGAAAATAATACCATTAAGAAAACATTTGTAGCCATGATTTTGCTTTTTTATTATTTTGAAATTAAAATTAAAAGTTGAGAAACAAAACTATTCATTAACAGAAATAAAATTATTACATTGATATATAAAATAAATATTAGTTTATTTTTAAATTTCTTTCTGTTTCTAAACAATAATGAATCTGGATTATAATCTTGTTTTTTATCAGCTTTAAAATCGTAAGACATCATCCAAAACGATTGATCACTCTCACTTTTATAACCTACTTTATAGTTTTTTATGTAAGCCGATAATCTAGACCAAATTAGAGTAAAGATGATTAATAATAAGACTATTGTGTTCATTTTAAAATTAATTATAAATTAAAAATCTTCAAATTTATAGTTTAATTGTTTTTATGTTTTTTTTCATTTAAGAATATTGAATATGAATAAAATTGATTTAAATAATAGAACAGCAATTGTCACTGGTGGAGCACAAGGTTTTGGACTTGCTATGACTAAACGATTTCTAGAGTCAGGAGCAAACGTAATTATATGGGATTTAGACAAATCAGTAGCTGATAAAACTGTCCATGAATTAAATAACCCAAAATTATCTTCTACAATTATTGATGTTACTCATTTCGAACATGTTAAAAATGAAATTGAAAAAATAACTAAAAATAAAAAGATAGACATATTTATAAATAATGCTGGCATTGCCGGTAAAAATGCTAAAGTTTGGGATTACCCTCTTGATGAATGGAAAAGAGTTATAGAATTAGATCTTAACGCTGTATTTTATTGTCTGAAAGCAATTACACCTCACATGATTAAAAATAATTATGGACGAATAGTAAATATTGCAAGTATTGCCGGAAAAGAAGGAAATCCAAATGCTTCAGCATATAGCGCCGCTAAAGCAGGAGTGATTGGCTTAACTAAATCTTTAGGAAAAGAATTAGCTGATAAAAATATTGCTGTAAACACGGTTACACCTGCTGCTGCTAAAACTAGAATCTTTGAGCAGATTACCAAAGAACACATTGATTATATGTTATCAAAAATTCCAAGAAACCGATTTATTCTTGTTGAAGAATTAGCATCACTTGTTGCCTGGTTAGTTAGTGAAGAGAATTCTTATACAACGGGGGCTGTATTTGATTTAAGCGGTGGTCGAGCTACATATTAAATTTGTGAAAGAAATCTATTTATATTTACTTACTGGAATAGCTTTAGGTCTTATTATTTATCTTGCGGATAAATATATCATTTAAAAAAATATAGAAAAAAGGCTAAAAAAAGAAAAAAATCAATATAAATCCTTTAATTTTAAGCTTTTTACTCTGATTTAAGATGTGCTTTTAATAATTAAAAATTTAGTGTACATGGCATTTAATAAAATAAAAAAATAAAATGATATACAAAGAATTTTTAGAAGCCCTGGAAGAGGTAGAGCTGGATTTAATCTCTGCCGCAGAAGCTTTGGACCTTGAAGTTTCAGATATCGAAGCTTGGGAGGAAGAAGATGAAATCCCGAAATCTGCAGAAAAATGGATTAAAAAAGAAAAAATTGAATTTGCAGAATTAAAAAATTCAAACGAAGATGAGGATATTGAAGAAGATGAAGACGAAGACGAGGATGATTTAGATGATGATGAAGATCTAGATTTTGATGATGAAGAGGAAGAGGAAGAAGAAGCAGAAAAATAATTTTAACCTTTTTTATAATTCGGTAATAACCTCAATTTTTCATTAAAGACATACCTTTCGAAAAAAAAATTAAAATTTTTATAGATCTTCAACATCAATAAAGAAATTAATAAGCCAAATATAATTCTTGCAAAAAATACACCTGAATAGTGTCCACCTACGGCAAGCATTAGGAGTGAATCTTCAATGACCGCATGAACAAGGTTAATGAGCAAAACGGAGAGAAAAACACTTTGTTTATCTATTCTACCTGAATTAACTTCCTTAATTAAAATCCCTCCACCAAATTGTAATCCGATGGTCATACCTACGATAATAATATTCATCGCTGACTCACTAATTCCAAAAAATCTTAAAGGGGGAACTAATATTTTTTTTAAAAAACTTTCTACGCCTATGAGTTTAAGAATTTCTAATATGGTGATAAGCACGACTACAATAATAAATATATAAAAGAGATATAAAGTTTGATCTTTCAACCAGAACCATAAACCAGGCTGAGGTAGCTCTACGGTGAAAGAACTTGTAAAAGGTTCATTTAAATAATTTAATTTGCTGTAAATTAAATTTAAAATAAAACAAATTATAAAAGCTGAAATAAATCTATAAATAGAAGTAAATAAAAAAGAAACACCTGCTGATTTTGATATTGCTGATTCTATTAAAAGATTATGACAGATTAAGATGGCTACAGTTAAAACAGTAACTTGAGCAACAGTTACATCGAGATAAGGAAGAAGATTTACAAATAAAATTAAAGCAGCATAAATATTAACTACTATTGCTGTAACCCAAATTATGCCTAAATCAGAAGGCAAACCAATTAGACCCACTAAGGGTTCAAAGGTTTTAGTAATGATCTGGACTATACCCAC
>CBDDXH010000073.1:0-4249 GCA_965235125.1 Pelagilacustribacter hypolimneticus (SeqCode)
AAAAATATTGATTATGATACCGTTTCTGGTCTCTCAAACGAGATAAAAAGAAAACTTAAGGATATAAGACCATTAACCTTTGGTCAGGCTCTTAGAATTGATGGAGTAACTCCAGCTGCCATTAATATATTGATGATTTATTGTAAAAATACCCTTAGAAAAGCATCATAAAATTTATGGATCTTGAAGTTGAGTTTTTTATTAAAAAATTCAATGTTTCACGTGAAACAATAGAAAATTTAAATAAATACAAAGATTTTCTAATAAGTAGCAATAAATTATTAAATTTAATAGGAAAAACGACAGAAAATCAAATATTTTCAAGGCATTTTACAGATTCTGCTCAAATATACGATTTGATTGAAGATAAGTCAGAAATTATAGATTTAGGATCAGGAGCTGGATTTCCAGGAATTTTAATAAAAATATTAATGAACAATAATAAAATTGAGGGAAATATTATATTAATTGAAAAAAGTTTGAAAAAATGCAAATTTTTGCAAAATTTATCAGACAAATTAGGTTTAGACTTAAGAATAGTTAATTTAAGAGTAGAAAATTTTAAATTTAATAAAATTTCAACAGTAGTTTCCAGAGCATTTAAAAAAACAGTTGATACAATAGATATTCTTTTTAAAAATAATGACAAAATAAGGACTATTATACTAATTAAAGGGAAAACTTATCAACATGAACTAGAAGATGCTAAAAAAAAATATACTTTTGATCTAGAAAAATTTAGAAGCATTACATCTGATGAATCTTATATTCTTAAAATTAGTAACGTTAAACCTAGTACAACTTAAAGTTGTAAATGCCTAGGATAATTTCTGTTATAAATCAGAAGGGTGGCGTCGGGAAAACTACTACGGCAATTAATTTAGTCGCTGGTCTAGCTCTTAAAAATTATAAAGTTTTACTTATCGATCTTGATCCGCAAGGTAATGCATCGACTGGGGTTGGGGTCAGTCACAATGAAAGAGAAAAATCAATTTATGATTTACTTATAAAAAAAGATTCTTTTTTTGAATGTATAAAAAAAACTAAAATAGAAAATTTAAGCATCATACCAGCAAATGCAGATTTGTCAGGTTTTGAAACTGAGGTTGCAAATAATTCCCAAAAAGCTTTTTTATTAAAAAATATTATAGATGATCCAATAAATAATTTAGAAAAAGAAAAATTTTCATACATTATAATTGATTGTCCTCCATCTCTTAGTCTTCTTACAATTATGTCTTTGGTTATTTCTCATTCGTTAGTTGTCCCTTTGCAAACAGAGTTTTTTGCTTTGGAGGGGTTAAGTCAGCTAGTTAAAACAATCGATCGTATAAAAATAAATTTAAATCCAACTTTAGAAATACAAGGCATAGTTCTGACTATGTATGACAAGCGAAATAAACTTTGTGCTGATGTTGAAAAAGAAGGCAGAAATTTTTTTGGAAATAAGGTCTATAATACAAATATACCCCGTAACGTAAGAGTTTCCGAAGCCCCTTCATTTGGAATGCCTGTGATTTTGTATGATAAAAATTGCTCGGGTTCTTTAGCTTATAATCAATTTGTGGATGAGTTTTTAATTAGAGAAAATCTAGAAGAAAAAAAAGTTGCATAAATGATTGGAAATAAATTTAAAGGTTTAGGAAAAGGTTTGTCAGCACTAATGGGAGATATTCCTTCGGAAAATATTCAAACAAAAAGTTCATCAGAAAAAATTCCTATACATTTTGTATATGCTAACCCATCTCAGCCAAGAAAAAATTTTAATCAAGAATTACTAAATGAACTTTCAGAGTCAATTAAGGAGCAGGGAATTATTCAGCCAATATTAGTTAGAAAAAAATCAGAAGATAAATTTGAAATTATTGCCGGAGAAAGAAGATGGAGAGCAGCTCAGCTTGCAAAAATTCACGAAGTCCCTGTTATTATTTTAAATATTGACGATAAGAAATCTTTAGAATTTGCAATATTAGAAAATATTCAAAGATCAGATTTAAATGGAATAGAAGAAGCTTTGGGTTATGAGAACTTAGTGAAAAAATTTGGATATTCTCAAGAAACATTATCGAAAATTTTAGGAAAAAGCAGAAGTCATATTGCCAATACACTTAGACTTGCTGGCCTGCCTGAAGAGATAAAAAAAATGATCTCAGATGGACTGTTAACCGCAGGACACGCAAGATGTTTAGTAAATATTCCAGACAATATTAAACTTGCAAAAATAATAGTTAATAAAAATCTTTCTGTAAGACAGGCTGAGTTTTTAGTAAAGAAAGAGCAGGTTTTTTCTAGTTCAAAAAAGATTAACACGAATAGCAAAGATGCAAATATAAAATCTTTAGAAAGTGATCTTGGACTTTTGATGGGAATAAAAGTCGATATTAAAAATAAGAAGAATAATTCAGGAGAGATTAAATTTTCTTACAAAAATCTTGATCAACTAAATAAAATTATTACTGTGCTTAAAGGCTATTTTAGATAAGTTTTGAGTTAAGAAATAATAAAATTGGGTGTCTTGATTTATATCGTTCCTTTTAAATTCAGTTTCAATAGCATTTAAATTGCAAAGAAATTTTTCAAGGTTATTAGTATTCCAAATTTTTAAGATATTTTTTATTCTATCCTTATCTTTCCAAAAAATAGGAGGTTTATATCTTTCAATACTTTCATCTATTAAGAGATTTTTGTTATTTTTTTGTATATCGAGAATTTTAATTATGAATGATCTAAGAATAATAATTATCTCTATAAAGTTTTTTTCATAATTAGACATATTGGATATAAATTCATTAATATTTTTCTCATTTTTAGATAATAAAATATCAATAATCTCATCATTTTTTTTCAAGTCATTATCAGTACAAATTTCATGAATAACTTGATCTGAAATTTTTTCTGAATTTTTATATAGATTTAGTTTTTCTATTACTTCTTTAATTTTGGATCTCTTTAATGATGAAGAATTAATAATAATTTCTATTTGCTTCCCGGGTAATTGAATTTTATTTATTTGTAATTGTTGCGTGAGAAATCTTATTATATCAAGTTTAGTTTCTTGATAACAAGGAATGCAGACTGCTAATTTATCATATTCACCAAATTGTCTTAGTTTAGAATTTTTTAAAAGTATCTCGGAATTGATAATAATTGTATTTTCATTAATACTATTTTTTATTTTATTAAGAGTTTCTATAATTTTATCTGAACAGTTCTTGATCATTAGAATATTCTTATTTTCATCGAATAAAGAACCATTAAGATAATAATTAATAGTATTTTCTGGATTCTTGATTACATCTTCCTCAAAAATGTTTTTTTGAATCTTTTGCTCATCGTTAAATTTAATAATAATTTGTTCATTTAGATCTTTAATTAGATCTTGATTTTCACCATACAAAAGAATTATTTTACCTTTAAAGAAATCTTTTTTTTTAAGACTTAATTCTTGTGACTTAAGTAACATCTCAATTAATTTAATGAGACTTTAGATTTAAATAAAATATTTTGAACTATACCATCTAATAGTAATTTCTTTTCGTTATTTTTTACCAAAACGTTGTTTGGTAGATTATCAGTTACAGCAACTCTTTTATCTTTGCTTATTGAGTCTTGATAAACAATTACCCCATTTTTATCTTGAAATTGATAGCTTACAGTTAATTTAACTATTTCTTCCGTAGCTATACCTCTCAAATCAACAAGAGAAGATTCTGTCCCATCATAAATTTGAGCTTTAAAATTATAAGCATTTAAATTTTTTTCATCTCTTTTAAAATTTAATTTTCTTTCTAAATCAAAGGCTAAATTTTTATCACCAATAATTTCTGATTTTGAAACTACAATTTCTTTAGGATTGCCAACATAAATAGGTGAAAATCCACAATGATTTAGAAACATTGTTATGAAAAAAGTGAAAAAAATTTTATTCATCATTTGTCACAATATTGAGTAGTTTATTTTTTATAAAGATTTTTTTTGCTATAATTTTTTTATCCAATATAACTTGAATATTCTTAATTGCTAATGATTTGCTAAGAATATTTTCTTCACTTTCATTGTTAGTAGCGTTGATAATTGCTCTTTTTTTTCCATTAACTTGTATAACAATATCAAAATTTTCCTTATTTAAGAATGATCCATCTATTTTTGGCCATTCTTGAGATGTTATATCTTGGTTTCCAGTCATTTTTTCCCAACATTCATTAGCGATGTAAGGAATAAACGCCGATATAATAATAAGATATTTTTT
>CBDDXH010000074.1:0-4122 GCA_965235125.1 Pelagilacustribacter hypolimneticus (SeqCode)
TATCCTTCTATTCAAAGTATAAAATCAAATGCACATGCTTTAGCGAGATACGCTGCGATGGTACAAGAAGCAAACATGGTACCAATTGTTGAACCAGAGGTTTTAATGGATGGCGATCATGATATTAATGTCTGTTACAAAGTAACGACTGATGTTTTAAATGAATGCTATAATCAGTTAGCTATTCAAAAAGTATCTTTAAAAGGCACAGTCTTAAAACCTAACATGATTTTACCAGGAACTAAAAGTTTAAAAAAAGTAACATCAGAGGAAATAGCAAAAAAAACACTAGATTGTCTAAAAAAAAATGTTCCAAGTGAAGTACCGAGTATTGCGTTTTTATCTGGCGGTCAATCTGAACAAGAAGCTTCAAAAAATTTAGATGCGATTAATAAAATAAATGATACTAATTTTTTATTGACCTTCTCTTATGGTAGAGCTTTACAGCAAAGCGCTTTAAAAACGTGGTCAAAAGAAATGAATAATACAAAAGCAATTCATGATGTTTTTAATCACAGGGCAAAAATGAACAGTTTGGCTTCTAAAGGTGAATGGTCGCAATCTCTAGAAATTTGAAGCGTTTTATCTATTTAATATCACCAAATAAAATTTATCCAAACTTTTATATTGAGCTAGCTAAAATTTTAGCATCAAAAAAAGTTTCATTTTTTCAACTAAGACTAAAGAATCAATTACCAAATAAGATTATTAAAATTGCAAAAAAAATAAGAAAAATTACTCAAAAATATAAAGTAAAATTAATCATTAATGACAATTCTGAAATAGCTAAAAAAATAAACGCAGACGGATGTCATTTGGGTCAAGCAGATGAGAATATAAATTCAGCCAGAAAAAAAATTAAAAGAAAAATTATTGGAGTCACTTGCCATGGATCCAAAGAACTTGCTTTAAAAGCTTATAAAAATAAATGTGACTACGTTGCTTTTGGTTCTTTTTTTATATCTAAACTTAAACCAAGAACAAAAAAAGCAGATCTAAAAATATTATCATGGGCTAAAAAAAATATAAAAAAGCCAATTGTTGCAATAGGTGGAATTACAGATAAAAATTATAAAAAAATAATAAATTCTGGCGCAAATTATATTGCAATATCAAGCTTTATCTGGAATAACCCGCTTTTAGAACCAGAGATTGCAATTAAAAAATTTATATAAATGAAAATTACAGCAGTGGAAATCAAACCAGGAATGATCATTGAATTTAAAAATGATTATTGGAATGTTTTAAAAGCTCAACATGTAAAACCAGGTAAAGGTGGAGCCTTTAATCAAGTAGAGTTAAAAAGTATAACAAAAGGAACTAAATTAAACGAAAGATTTAGGACTAGTGAAACTGTTGAAAAAGCTGAGCTAGATGAAAAAAAATTTAATTTTTTATATTCAGATGATGAGAATTGTCACTTTATGGATAATAAAACATTTGAACAAATTTCTATTCCAAAATCTTTAACTGATGAAAAATATAAATTATTAAAAGAAAATTTAGAGGTTATAATTTCTTTTATGAATGAGAAACCAATATCTTTAGATTTACCGAACAATATAGAATGTATTGTTGATGTAACAGATGCGGCCATAAAAGGTCAAACCGCTGCTTCGTCTTACAAACCCGCTACACTTGATAATGGAATAAAAATAAATGTCCCACCTTTTATTGAATCTGGAGATAAAATTATTTTAGACACAAGAACGCTAGAGTACGTTAAAAAAGTTAATTAATGAGACTAAACTCTCCTCGCATGAATGTAATTTACAATGCTTGCATGAAAGCATCAAAATCTTTGATTAGGGATTTTGGTGAGATTGAAAAACTTCAAGTCTCAACTAAAGGACCAGGAGATTTTGTTACAGCAGCTGACAAAAGAACAGAAAAAATAATTATAGAGGAATTATTAAAAGCTCATCCAGACTATGGAATATTGAGTGAAGAAATTGGTGAAATTAATAAAGAAAATAAAAATCATAGATGGATTATCGATCCTATAGATGGAACTCTTAATTTTTTAAATGGTATCCCCCACTTTGCAATTTCTGTGGGTTACGAAGAAAAAGGAGAAATAGTTTGTGGACTAATATTTGATCCAATTAAAAATGAAACTTTTTTTGCAGAAAAGGGTGCTGGAGCTTTCTTCAATAATTCAAGAATACGAGTATCAAAAAAAAATAAATTAAAAAATTCAATTTTAGTAACAGGTGGCCCAAAATTTAATAGTCCAAAAAGAAATGATATTTTTCAAGAGTATATTAAAATTTCGAATTTAGTAGATGCCCCTGTTAGAAAATTTGGCAGTGCGGCTCTTGGAATGAGCTATGTTGCTGCAGGAAGATTTGATGGCTATTGGGAATGGGAATTAAATTATTGGGATATAGCTGCAGGAATAGTTATTTTAAAAGAAGCTGGAGGGTTTATAGAATTCTTAGAGCCTGAAACAATAAATTCAACAATGAGGAATGTTCTTGCCTCAAACTCGAGTATTCAAGAGGAACTTAAAATGGCTTTATTAAAAAAAAATATTGAGTAAATTAATCTTATAAGATAAAAGACTTTCCATGAAAAAAGAAATACATCCTAATTATCATAAAATAAAAGTTGTAATGACTGATGGAAGTGAATTTGAAACAAGATCTACTTGGGGCAAAGAAAATGATGTAATGAAACTTGATATCGATCCAAAATCACACTCAGCTTGGACGGGTGGAACACAAAAGATTTTAGATAAAGGACGTGTAAGTAAGTATAATAAAAAATTTGCAGATCTAAGAAATAAAAAATAAAATTATGTCTGAAACCCCTTTTATGCCAAAAGCTACTGCTGTTTGGCTTGTAGAAAATACCACTCTCACATTTAAACAAATTGCTAATTTTTGCAGTTTACATGAACTTGAAGTTAAAGGAATTGCTGACGGAGATGTGGCCAAAGGTATTAAAGCTTATAACCCAATTCTTGCAGGTCAACTTTCAAGAGAAGAAATTGACCTTTGTTCTAAAGATCCTAATAGAAATTTAAATTTAATTGAACGTGCTGAAGAGGTTCAGGTTAAAGAAAGAAAGAAACCAAAATATACGCCTCTTTCAAAAAGACAAGATAGACCTGATGCAGCTTTATGGCTTTTAAAAAACTATCCAGAATTTACAGATGGACAAATTTCAAAACTTGTAGGAAGTACTAAAGGTACTATTTCATTAATTCGAAAAAGAAGTTATTGGAATTTTTCAAATTTAAAAGCTAAAGATCCAGTTATATTAGGTTTGTGCTCTCAAAGCACATTTGAAAAATCTTTAGAAAAAGCAAAACGAAGAGTTGAAAAAGAAAAAAAAACTAAAATTAAAGAAGAAAAGTTGAAGGCTGCCGCACAAGTCAGTGTAGAAAATTCCTAAAAAGCTTTAAAATCAATATATTGGAACTAGACAATCTATAACTAAGATGCTACGTAGCGATCTTAATTTAACAGGAGTATTTTATTAAAATAGAAGTAAAAGATAATAACGTAGAACAGGCTTTAAGAGTTTTAAAAAGAAAACTTCAAAAAGAAGGTTTTTTTAAAGTGGTGAAAATGAAAAGTACTTACGAAAAACCCTCTGAAAGAAAAAAAAGAATTACTGAAGAAAATATAGCAAGAGTGAAAAAACTCCAAAAGCTTAAAAATAGAATTTAACTTAATTCAAAAATTATAGGATTTAATATGCCCAAAGGTAAGGTTAAGTGGTTTAATTCAAAAAAAGGATATGGTTTCATTACAGAAGACGAAACTGAAAAAGACATTTTTTTACATGTTTCAGCTTTAGAAGAATCTAAATTAAAAACTTTAAAAGAAGAACAACAACTTGAATTTGAAATAAAAGAGGAAAATAAAAAGCTTCAAGCTATTAACTTAAAAAAAATTTAAGTCTTATCGCGGGGTGGAGCAGTCTGGTAGCTCGTCAGGCTCATAACCTGAAGGCCGTAGGTTCAAATCCTACCCCCGCAACCAAAAATTTATGACAAAAGAAATTAGAAACATAACAATCATTGCACATGTTGACCACGGAAAAACAACCTTGATTGATACTTTAATGAGGCAAAGCGGAACCTTTAGAGAAAATGAAGTTGTTGAAGAAAGA
>CBDDXH010000075.1:0-3975 GCA_965235125.1 Pelagilacustribacter hypolimneticus (SeqCode)
TAGAAAAAAGAATGTACGACCAAAATAATATTTTTGCTAAAATTTTAAGAGGAGAAATAACATGTGATAAAATTTATGAGGATAAATTTACCCTTGCATTTAAAGATATCAATCCTCAAGCAAAAATTCATGTTTTAGTAATCCCAAAAGGGCTATATGTGAATATGGATGATTTTGCAGCTAATGCTAAAAGTGAAGAAATTGAGGGTTTAATTAGGGCTTTAGGGAAAGTTGCTAGCATTTTAGGAGTGTCTGCTTCTGGTTATAGGTATTTGGGCAATAATGGGAAAGATGGAGGACAAGAAGTTCCTCACCTGCATTTTCATATTTTTGGTGGAGAGAAATTGGGAAGAATGATCCATAAGTAATATGGAAAGATCTATAGATAGATTTTATTTACATCTACTTTCTAGCAGTGATTTAATAAAATCAGAATGTAAAGAAAAAAATTTAGAAGTTATTCTAGAAAAAAAACCAACAATAGATTTCTGTAAATTTCTTTATAAAGAAGTAGGAAGAGATTTTTTTTGGAAAGACAGACTAAAGTGGAGAGACGAAGATTGGTTGAATTATATTAGTAATGATTTTTTTAAATTATATATTCTAAAACAAAATAATAAATTAGCTGGATATTATGAGTTACTTTGTGATCCAAAAATTCCTTCGATGGAGATACTTTATTTTGGAATATTTAAAGAATTTTATGGCAAAGGAATTGGCGGTTATTTATTAACTGATGCAATATTAACCTCTTTTAATCAGAAGATTAATAAAGTGTGGGTTCATACTTGTACACTTGACCATCCTAATGCTTTAAAAAATTATCTTTCAAGGGGAATGAAGATTTTTAAAACTGAAAAGATATTTTTTAATCCAGAAAATTTATAACTTTTACTTTAGAATCTCAAATTTTTCGTTCGTATTAATATTTATTGAAATATTATTCATTATGAATTCTAGACTTGATTTGTCATAATTTTTTATTTTCCACCCCACAATATTCAATTCTTTAGAATTAAAATATATTTCAATACTTTCTTGAGAATTCAGATTTATAATTGCAATTATATTTTTATCTATTTTATTAAACTTTTCTACTTTTGATAATTTTTCTATAATATTTTCTTTGTCTAACAGCAGTCCCAAAGGAGTATCTTTGATATTATAGTTATAATTTTTATTTTCTTTTTTATTGATTAGGAATAAATAATCATCATTTACAATAATCTCTTTTTCTTCATCATATAAACAGCGCATTTTTTTTGGGTAAACAATAAGACAATTTCCATTTTCCGTTACGTCATTTGTGATTTGAGTGAAATTGAATTTAATAGAATTTATCTTTTTTAAATTTTCAATTATTTTTTCTTTTTCGGATCCTTTTGCGTTAACGCAGAAAAAAATTAACATTGTTAAAACAATGTGTAAAAATTTTTTCATTTATTTTAATAAATTTCTCTTTTTCCTACGTGATTTGCTGGGCTAATTATTTTTTCTTCTTCCATTTTATCAATAATTCTAGCCGCTCTATTGTAACCAATTCCAAGTTTTCTTTGTAAAAAACTAGTAGATGCCTTGCCTTCAGTTTTAATTATTTCAACTGCTTTATTATATAATTCATCCTTTCCTTCTGAATTTAAAACCACTTCATCATTTTCTTGTTCTTCAATTTTGGTTACTTCTTCAATGTATGTCGGCGAGCCTTGAAGCCTTAAGAACGTTGAAACTCTTTCTATTTCTTTTTCAGAAACATAAGGACCGTGAATTCTTATAATCCTACTTGCTGAAGACATAAAAAGCATGTCGCCATTACCAAGTAATAATTCAGCACCCTGCTCTCCTAATATAGTTCTGCTGTCTATTTTTGACGTTACTTGAAATGATATTCTAGTTGGAAAATTTGCTTTAATTGTACCCGTAATAACATCAACGCTTGGTCTTTGAGTTGCCATAACTATATGAATTCCAGCAGCCCTAGCCATTTGCGCTAGTCTTTGTATGTAGTTCTCAATTTCTTTGCCTGCAATCATCATTAAATCAGCCATTTCATCAACTATCACAACAATGTAAGGCATTTTTTTTCTACTCTCAGAAGATGCTTTGTCATTAAATCCTGAAATATTTCTCACCCCAATTTCAGTCATTTCTCGATATCTTTTTTCCATTTCTTTAACGACCCACTTTAGAGCTGTTGTTGCTTTTTTAGGTTCAGTAATAACAGGCGTTAGTAGATGAGGAATTCCTTGATAGATAGAAAGCTCCAGCATTTTTGGATCAATCATAATAAGTTTACAGTCATCAGGTTTGTGTCTGTAAAGAATTGATAGGATTAAAGTATTAATGCAGACTGATTTTCCAGATCCAGTTGTTCCGGCAATTAAAAGATGAGGCATTGAAACCAAGTCTCCAACAATCGGAAATCCTGAAATACTTTTTCCAAGAGTTATTGGAATTTTAATATCTTTATTATTGAATTCTTTGCTAGAAATTATTTCTTTTAAAGCAACATTTTCTCTTACCTTGTTTGGTATTTCTATTCCTATAGTGCTTTTGCCAGGAACGGTTGCTACTCTAGTTGATATAGAGCTTGTATTACGCGCTATGTCTTCAGAAAGATTTATAATTTTTGATGTTTTAATTCCTGCAGTTGGTTCAAATTCATATAAAGTTACAACAGGTCCAGCGCTTACTCTTTTTATTTCACCCGAAATGCTAAAATCTAAAAGAACATTTTCGAGAAATTTTGATTGAGTTTTATAACTTTCCTCATCTAATTGGTTTTCAATTTTTATTGGATCATCAAGTAATTTTATTGGAGGAATTTTAAAGCTTGTAGATTTTTCAACCTTTGTGCTTTCTAGAGGAAGTTGTTGTTGAGGAGAAACTTCTTGTATTGGAATTTCGTCTTGAACTTTTTGAGTGATATTTTCCTGCGCCGGTATGTTAATACTAATTTCCTCAATATTTTTTCTTTTAATATATATTTTAAATATTAATTTTGAGAAAAAACTTAATAAATTATTTATAGTTACAAAGACAGTTTTCCATTCTTGAATATTTAATCCTGCACTCAAATAAAAACATATGAGAGATACACATAGAAAAATAATTGAGAGATAAGTGCCAAAGGAATTATTCTTTATATTTAATTTTTCAGAAATAAAATTAGCAACAAAACCCCCAAAGCCATTATCAGGAAGCCAAAAACTCTGATCAATATTGACTGAGAAAAATAAAGCTCCAAAAATAACAGATAAAATTAAGAATAACAATTTTATAGAAAAATTTTCAATTTTTTTTTTAATAATTAAATATTCACCCCAAATAATTAAATTAAGAAATATTAAAAATGCAAAAATACCAAAAGCTTGTAAAAAAAAATCAGAAAGATAATAAAAAAAAGAGAAGAATTTATTATGAATATTTTTTTCTAAGGGGAATACATAGCTTATATTGTTGGCTGAGTAGGTTGTTAAAGAGACAAAATAAGCAAGACCAGAAAAAATAGTTATTGCTCCAGCAAGTTCTATTAATTTTACTTTAATAAATGTTATTATTTTTTCCATATTTTGCTCAGCGAATCACAATTAAAACCTTTGTATCATTAATATTCAGTTGATAGAATTCCAAAGCTAAAAAGACAATCATGCTTAACTCTCAAAAAATTTGTATTATTGGTTCCGGTCTTACAGGCTTAACGATAGCTCACTTGTTATCAAAATTTAGATTACAAATAGACATAGTTGAACAGGATTTTAATAAAAAAAAAATTAACCCAACAAAAATAGCATTAAGCGAACATTCTTTAGATCAATTATGTCTTTACGGACTAAAAGATATTAAAAAAAAATCTAATATTGTTAAGAATATTTATTTATACGATTCTTATTCATCCATAAGCTTAAAACAAGATCTTCAATTCTCCGCATCTAATAAAAAAGAAGCATTAGCTTACATTATTGATGGTAATATTTT
>CBDDXH010000076.1:0-3689 GCA_965235125.1 Pelagilacustribacter hypolimneticus (SeqCode)
TTTTCATTATCAATTTATATACCTATATTATTATATGAACATAGCTGTTATAGGAAGTGGCGGAAGAGAACATTCCATTTGTTTTAAATTAAAACAATCAAAACAAACCAATAAAATTTTTTGCATTCCAGGGAATGCTGGCACAAGCGTAATAGCGGAAAATATTAACATAGATGTTTTAAACTTTAAAAGTATTTCAAATTTTTTAAGGAATAATAATATAAAAATAGTATTTGTTGGGCCCGAAGTTCCTTTGGTTAAAGGAATTAAAGATTACTTAGAAAAAAAAGATTTTTTTGTATTTGGACCTTCTAAAGCGGCATCAAGATTAGAAAAATCTAAATCTTTTACAAAACAACTTTGTAAAAAATATAAAATACCTACAGCGAAATATAAGTCTTTTAGCAGCATGAAAGGAGTTAAAGAATATATAAAAAAAATGAATACTCCTATAGTAATAAAAGCTGATGGATTAGCTTCAGGTAAAGGAGTTTTTATCTGTAATAGCAAAACTACAGCATTACAAAAATGTAAAGAAATCAGTCAAGGAAAATTTAAAAGTTCTAAAAAATTTGTTATTGAAGAATTTTTGTCAGGAGAAGAAGCGAGTTACTTTATACTGTCAGATGGAAAAAGTTATAAATTTTTTGGAACCGCACAAGATCACAAAAGAATAGGAGAAGGTGATACCGGTCCTAATACGGGAGGAATGGGTGCTTACTCTCCTTCAAATATTATTACAAATAAAGTTGAGGAGAAAATAAAAAAGGAAATTATTGAACCTACGTTAAAAGGATTAAAAAAATTAGGATGTCCTTTTGTTGGAATTCTTTATGCGGGGTTAATTATTAAAAATGATCAACCCAAACTTATTGAATATAATATTAGACTTGGAGATCCTGAGTGCCAAGTTTTGATGATGCGATTAAAAACCGATTTGTTAAAAATTATATTAGCTTGTAAAAAAAAACAATTTGACAAAATAAAAATTAATTGGAGTAATAAAAAAGCAATAACAATTGTTGCCTCATCTAAAGGATATCCTAATAAACGGAGTAAGATATCAGAAATCAAAAATACAGAAGAAATCTTACTAAATAATAATCAATATTTATTTCACGCAAGTACATTTAAAAAAAATAATAAGATTTTCACATCTGGTGGTAGGGTTTTAAATCCTACGGCTTTAAGTAAAAATCTTAAATCAGCCCGAGATATATGCATTAACATGTTAAAAAAAATTAACTGGAAAGACAAATACTTTAGAAAAGATATTGGCTGGAGAGCTATTAATAATTAATTACGTTTTTTCTTAAAAAAATCTTTCATTAAATCTGAAAAAACATTTTCCTTAAAACCATGATAAAACTTAGGCTTATGATGTAAATTATTAGAATAAATCAACTTTGGACCATTAATAAAACCTCCTGACTTTTTATCTTCTAAGCAAAAATAAACTCTTCTAATTCTAGAAAGAGAAATTGCAGAGGAACACATAGAGCATGGCTCTAAAGAACAATAAATATCAAATTTATCTAGTCTTTTTGAATTTGTTAATTTTAAAGCTTTTAAAATAGCATTAATCTCAGCATGTAAAATTGGATTTTTTTTAGTTTGATTTATACAGGCTGATATAACTTTTTTAGTAACTGGATCTACTATAATTGCGCTAATAGGAAGCTCTCCTAAAACTAGAGCTTTTTTTGATAATTTTAAAAGTAAATTAGTATAAATATTAATTTGAGCATTCATTATGAATATTAATTATCAAAAAAAAATTAGAATAGCTAAATTTTTATCCAGTAAAGGATATGGTTCTAGACGTGAAATAGAGCAATTAATTCAAAAAAATAAAATTATTGTTAATAAAGAAATTATTTCATCACCTATTACTTTTGTAAGCAATGAAGACGAAATAATTATAAATAATAAAAAGATTAATCTTGAAAAAAAACTAGAGGTGTGGAAATTTTATAAACCATTAAACTACATCACATCTCATAATAAACAGGACGATAGACCAATTATATATGATTTATTACCTTTTAATCTAAAAAAAATAAAAACTGTTGGCAGACTAGATATTAATTCTGAAGGACTTTTATTATTAACAGATGATGGTGAAATAATAAGAAATTTAGAATTGCCAAAAAATAAGTTTATTAGAAAATATAAAATTAGAGTTTATGGATACATAGATGAAACTTCTCTGGATAGGATTAGCAAAGGAGTAAAAATAAATAACATTCAATACGCTCCCTTTGAATATAAATTATTAAAAAAAGGAAATGCAAATTCTTGGGTAGAATTTCATATGCGTGAAGGAAAAAATAATGAAATAAGAAATTTATGTGCTGCTGTTAATCTTAAAGTTAATAGACTTATTCGTCTAGAATACGGTCCATTTAAACTCAAAAACTTATTAGCTGGAAAAGTAGAAAAAGCAGAAGAAAAAGAAATGAGATTATATGAGGATCATATCAGGAAAATATAAAGGAAAAAGAATACTTTTTCCAAGCAAATTAATTACTAGACCTCTAAGAGATAGAGTCAAAGAGAGTATATTCAATATATTGCAGCACTCAAATAAAATTCAGTTTGAATTTAAAAATTCGACAGTTCTGGATCTTTTTTCTGGCTCAGGTTCCTTTGGATTGGAATGTTTATCAAGAGAGGTAGAAAAAGTATTTTTCTTTGAAAAGAACCCTGAAGCTTTTTCTATTTTAAAAAAAAATCTTAATACTCTAAATATACTAAGCGCGAATGCTATTGCCACAAATGAAGATGTTTCTTTAATTCAAAATAATAAGTTATTTAATCAAATTAAACCTAATTTAATATTTTTAGATCCTCCTTTTAAAATAAAAAATATTGATAATTTAATAAATGACTTAAAAAAGATTATTAACAAAAAAAATGTATTAGTTATTCATACAAACTCTGAAAACAATATTGAAAATAAAGAGCTCGAGGTTATTGAAGAGAGAATTTATGGCGTTTCTAAAATTTACTTTGCAAAATTAAATCTAACTTAATAAAGAATAAGTCTCTCTTTTAATTGCTTCTACAGCTGGTTGATTAAAAGGATTTAAGTCTAGCGCTTTACACAAAATTGTCGTTTCTAACATTGAGTAAACAAGTAAAGAAATAAAGCTTTGAATAGGCTTTTTTTGATCAATAAATATTACTCGAAATGGTATCAAATTCTTTTTGAAAACTTTTATCGTTGCATTAAATTGTGCATCAACAATATTATTTAGAGAACTTTTTTTGAATTTTTGATCAAAATAATCTTTTATTGGCTGATCACTTTTATTATTGATTGTTTTAAAGAATGTAAAAAATTTATTTCTCTTTCCGTCTAAATAAAGCTGCATAATACTATGATGGTCTTTGGGACATTCTGATATAATTGGTGTGAAATCCTTGCCATTCTTCCCAATACTCTCTGCCAGCAATTGTTGATGCCAATAACCATAATTTAACAAGTTATGTGAATAAATAAGAGATACATGAGTATCTATTTTAGATCTTGTCATTAAAGTTAACAAAGTAGCTGCATTGTTAATTAGATTTTTCTTTAAATCATTTTTAAGAACAGAATTAATGCCTTGAATAATTTTCTTATAATCAAGATTAAACATTAACAGACCCGCCTCTGATAAAACGGAATACCGACCGCTAAGATT
>CBDDXH010000077.1:0-3668 GCA_965235125.1 Pelagilacustribacter hypolimneticus (SeqCode)
GGAAAGAATAATATTAACACCGCAAACAACTCCAGCCTTCCAAGCAGCATCCCAAATGACAATATCCATTTTGAGATTTCAGGTATAGATTTAAAGTTTCCATTCGGTCCTATTATATCTCCTAAGCCAGGCCCTACATTTGATATCGAAGTTGCGGCTCCGGAAACTGCAGATAATAAGTCGAGACCAGTTATTGATAACAACATAGCAATTAGCATAAATGTAAACAAATAAGCAAAAATAAAGATAATAATTGAGCTCATGTAACTATCAGTAACTTTTTGATTATTATATTTTAGAATTAATACAGTGTTAGGATAAATTAATTTTTTAATTTGATTATTTATAAATAAAAACAAAAGTTGAAACCTAAATATTTTTATTCCACAGGTTGTCGAGCCAGCACATCCTCCAATAAACATTAAAAATAAGAAAAAAATTACTGGAAATTTACCCCACAAACTAAAATCAGTGGATACATATCCGGTTCCAGTTAGAATTGAGACAACATTAAAAGAAGCTATTCTTATTTTTTCAATTAGCAAAATATTTTCGTTGTTGAATAACAAATATAAAAACATAATTAAAGTTGATAAAATAAAAAGATAAATAAAACCTTTAATTTGAACGTCTTCAAAAAATATTTTTTTATTTCCTTTTACAAATTTTATGTACGAAATAAACGGTATACTTCCTAAAATAATAAATATTATAGCAACTAATTCAATGCCAGGGCTTTTAAAATATCCTATCGATTCATTTCGAGTAGAAAACCCACCTGTAGCAACTGTTGTCATGGCATGAGCAATACTATCAAAAAAATTCATCCCAAAAATTTTGTAAAAAAATGAACAAAATATAGTTAAAATTAAATATGTAGAAATTATAATAATAGCTACTTGTTTAGTTCTTGGTAAGATTTTTTCTGGCTTGTCCAAACTTTCTAATCTAAATAATTGCATACCACCAACTTTTAAAAGAGGTACTATAGTAATTGCCATCACAATTATTCCAACTCCACCAAGCCATTGCATAATAGCTCTCCATAAGAGTAAACTTTTTGGTATTTCACTTAAATCAACTATAATCGAAGAACCAGTAGTTGTAATGCCAGACATGCTTTCAAAAAATAAGTCACTTAGAGAAAAATCTAAACCAGAAAGACCAAAAGGAATTGAGCCAAAAAAAGCTACTACAATGTAAGCAAAAGTCGAAAACATAAAAGTTTGTTTAAGATTTAGCTGATGTTTTTCTTGAAGATTACCTAATAAAAAAAGCACACCAATTAAAATTGTGATTAATGATGAGGATAGAAAGCTATGACTGTTTTCTTTATAAAATATTTGTATCCCATAAGGGATCAACATGAAAAAACCTAAAATAATTAATAAAAATCCTATTATAAAAAAAATAGTTTTGTTTGATGCCATAATAAAAATAGATTATTTAAATGCCTATAAAATTCAACTTATTATCTTCTAATTATATCTGTATTTTGTCTATAAAATTTAATAAACCACCTTTATGCTTGATGTTAATTTAATTCAATCAACTTCTTCCTGGCCTTTTGTCGAAATTAGAAAACTTTTAAAAGACAGAAAAGATTTAATTAAGTCTAAAAACAAAATAATTTTCCAAACTGGCTACGGTCCTAGTGGTTTACCTCATATCGGTACTTTTGGAGAGGTAGCTAGAACCACGATGATGATTAATGCTTTAAATTATTTTCAAAATATTGAAACTGATCTTATCACTTTCTCTGATGATATGGATGGTCTTCGAAAAGTTCCAGACAACATACCAAATGTTAAAGTCCTTCAAGAAAATCTGGGTAAACCTTTAACTAGTATTCCAGATCCATTTAATAAATTTAATAGTTTCGGAGAGCACAACAACGAAATGTTAAAAGATTTTTTAAAAAAATTTAATTTTAAATTTAATTTTAAGAGCTCAACGGAAAACTATAAATCTGGAAAATTTAATAATTCTTTAATGAGAGTTTTAGAAAAATATGAAGACATTATGGAAATTATTTTACCCACATTAAGAAGCGAAAGAAAAAAAACGTACTGTCCTTTTTTACCAATATGTCCAAATACAGGTAAAGTTTTAGAGATTGCACTTTTAGAAATGGACAAAAAAAAAGGTATCGTTGTTTTTGATAATAATGGAAAAAAACTGGAGACCGAAATAATTAACGGAAAATGTAAATTACAATGGAAAGTTGATTGGGCTATGAGATGGTTTACTTTCGATGTTGATTTTGAAATGTATGGAAAAGATCTAACAGAAAGTGCCATACTTTCTAACAAAATTTGTAAAACCTTGGGAAAAAAACCTCCTAATGGTTTTGCTTACGAATTATTCTTAGATGAAAATGGAGAAAAAATATCTAAATCAAAAGGTAATGGTATCACTATTGAGCAATGGTTGCAGTATGCTTCGCCTGAAAGTTTATCTCTTTATATGTATCAAAATCCAACGCGAGCTAAAAAATTATATTCTGATGTTGTTCCAAAAGCGGTTGATGAATATCTTTCACTAATCGAAGAATTTCCTAAACAAGAAGTTAAAGAGCAGTTACTAAATCCAGTATGGCATGTTCATAATGGAAAACCGCCAAGTGAGAAGATTATAATGACGTTTTCGATGCTTTTAAATTTAGTTGGCTCAAGCAATGCTGAAAATAAAGAAATATTGTGGAAGTTTATTCAAAGATTCCATCCAAATATTAAACCTGAAAACTATACCATCCTTGATAAACTTACAGAATATGCAATTAATTATTTTAGAGAAAAAGTAGAACCAAATAAAAAATACAAAGTACCTGATGGAAGCGAAAAGAAAGCTCTCGTAAATTTAGCTAAAAAACTAGAGTCAGTTTTACAAGATACCAAACCAGAAGATATTCAAACCATCGTATATTCTACGGGCAAAGAAAATGGTTATGAAAAAAAATTAAGAGAGTGGTTTATATTAATTTATGAAGTTCTTTTTGGAAGTAAAGACGGACCAAGAATGGGCTTTTTTATAAGTTTTTTTGGAGTTAAAGAAACAATTAAATTAATTGAACAAAAAATAAATAAATAAATGTTTTCACTTTTAAGACCTTATATTTTTAGTTTAGATCCAGAAGTTGCACATGATTTAGCAATTAAATCTTTAAAATTTAATGTAATTCCAAAAAGTTTTTTTCAAGTAAATGATGAAGAAATGCTTGAGATAGAATTATTTAAAAAAAAAATAAAAAATCCAATTGGGCTAGCCGCTGGTTTTGACAAGAGTGCAGAAGTTTATAATTCCTTATTTAAACTTGGCTTTGGATTTATTGAAGTAGGAACAATTACCCCTAGACCTCAAACAGGAAATCCAAAACCTAGAATTTTTAGACTAGAGAAAGATAAAGCAATGATAAATAGACTTGGTTTTAATAATGATGGTATGGAAGTTGTTTCAGAGCGTATCATAAAAAATCCACCTGAAGATTTTCTAGGAATTAACGTGGGCCCGAATAAAGACACCAAAGACAAGATATCAGATTTTATTAAGTGTTTTGATCAATTAAATAAATTAGCTAATTATATTACTATTAATATTTCTTCACCAAATACCGAGGGCTTGCGAGACTTTCATGAAGAAAAAATGTTATCTGATCTTTTAAGTAAATT
>CBDDXH010000078.1:0-3612 GCA_965235125.1 Pelagilacustribacter hypolimneticus (SeqCode)
GAAATTAAATAAATGAATTTATCAAAATTTTTACAACCATATTCAGATCGAAGAATGTTAAGAATTTTATTGCTTGGCATTATAAGTGGTTTTCCATGGGTATTAATAGGAAGCGCTTTAAATTTGTGGTTAAAAGAAAATGATTTAAGCAGAACAACAATCGGGTGGGCTGGATTAATTTTTGCGGTATACGCAGTAAATTTTTTATGGGCTCCTTTAATTGATCGATTGCACCTTCCTGTCTTATCTAAAAAAATAGGTCATAGAAAATCTTGGATAATCTTAATGCAATTAATTATTTTTATTTCTTTACTGCTATGGAGTTTATTAGATCCTGCTAAGAACTTGTGGTTAGTAATTGCAGTAGGTTTAGGTATTGCGATATCTTCTGCAACACAGGATATAACAATTGATGCATTAAGAATTGAGCAAATTGGTGTAACTGAAAAAGAACTCGTATCTGCTGGGGCTGCAGTAGCAGTAGTTGGCTGGTGGACTGGTTATAAAATTGGTGGTTTAATATCTCTTGTTAGTGCTGACATTTTACAAAAGCAAGGGCTAGAGAACTATTGGCAAGTATCTTTTGTCATACTTTCATTAATTATTATACTTTGTTGTATAGGACTATTTTTTATTCCAGAAAAAAATTCAAAAGAAAAAATTAATTTTCAAAATATAATTGATAAGAAAATAATAAATAAAATTGGTGTTTCAAATATTTTAAGCAGAAGTTTTGCTTGGTTATATGGAACGGTTATTGAGCCTTTATTGAGTTTTTTTAAAAAAAATACAGTTAATGTGGCGCTTGCAATACTTGGTTTTGTTTTCTTATTTAAAATTGGTGAGGCATTTCTTGGAAGAATGTCTTTGGTATTTTATAAAGAAATTGGATTTTCTAAAACCGATATAGCTCTTTACTCTAAAGCTATTGGCTGGCTAACAACAGTTACCTTTACTTTGCTGGGCGGATTGTTTGCAGCTCGTATGGGACTTGTTAAAGCCATGTTTGTCTCTGGTGTTTTTATGGCTTCCACTAACATTCTATTTTCTGTCTTAGCTTGGGTTGGAAGTTCAAAAATTTTATTCGCTTTTACTGTTCTCATAGACGATTTATCATCTGCATTCGCGACTGTTGCATTTGTAGGATTTATTTCATCACTCGTTGATAGAAATTATACTGCCACTCAATATGCTTTACTTGCTTCAATTGGAACTGCAGGCAGAACGGTTTTTGCTTCTTCTTCAGGCATGATGGTTGATTGGTTAAACGGAAATTGGATTATATTTTTTATTATTACTGCCTTAATGGTAATTCCATCATTGATCTTTTTACTTTTAATTAAAAATAAACTTAATTTAAATGAGTAGTCTTTATTTAAATAATTACCCTGTAATTAGTTTGCATAAAAAACCTTCTTCTAAATCTGAAACCGTTACTCAGATGATTTATGGTGAAGGATTTAAACTAATAAATAAAACAGCAAAATGGTTAAAAATTAAGATTAAAGAGGATAGTTATATTGGTTATATAAATAGAAAAAAATTCATATCTTATGTAAAGCCTACGCATAAAGTTTCGGTATTATTTGCAAGTACATATAAATTTCCTAATTTCAAAAATAAAATTAATAAGCTTCCCTTCGCTTCTAAAATAAAAATAAGTAAAGTAATTTCAAAGTTTTCTAAATTTCAGGATGGATGGATTGAAACAAAAAATATTAAACCTCTCAAATATAAAAATAAAGATATTTTTAAAGATGTAAAAATTTTTAAAGGTGTAAAATATAAGTGGGGTGGAAAAACTTTTGAAGGTATTGATTGTTCGGCTTTGATACAAGTTTGCTTAAATTTTAATAATCAGTTTTGTCCAAGAGACAGTGGACAGCAAGAGAATTTTTTTAAGAGAAATATAAGGCTTAAAAATATTAAAAAAAATGACATCATTTATTGGAAAGGCCATGTGGCTTTAGCTTTATCTAACAAAAAACTTATTCATGCATACGGACCAAGAAAAAAAACAGTTATTATGAGCATTCCAAAAACAATCGAACGAATAAAAAAAACTGCAAATTTAGATGTTGTTTCTGTAAAAAGAATTTAATTGGTAAAGGTGGCTTCAGTCTCCCTCCACCACCTCAATTTCATTAATACTTGATTCGTCAAAAAAAATTAAACTCGTAATAAGTGTGTGAACAAATTAATGGAGGAGAGAGAGGGATTCGAACCCTCGAAACCTTTAACAGTTTACACGCTTTCCAAGCGTGCGCCTTCAACCACTCGGCCACCTCTCCAAAACAATTTTATTTACTTGCAGGACGGACAGCCAATGAGCGCAAGCATTATCATAACAAAAATTTACATAATTAATTATCTATTTTTATTTTATAGTATTTGGGTTAAAAAATGTAATGGATAATAATGAATTAATTATCATTAATAATGAAAAAGTTTCAAAAGAAAATAACGAATTTTATTCTAAAATTTATAATTTTAAAATACTTCCAGAAGGATTAAATAACTATTACAAAGTAAATTACATAGTTAGAAAGTCAAGAACTAAAGAAAATCATAAATTGAATTTACAAAATGTCAAATTAGCATCAAATATTATTCAATTTATCTATTTCGTGTTTTTAACTTTTAAAAAAAAAAATTCAAAATATTTTATAATTTCTATTAATCCATATACGTTTATTTCATTTTTATTTCTATTTCTTTTCAAAAAAAAAGTCTTTGTATACTTGATTAGCAGTGGCCATGAAGAATGGAAGTTTATAATTGGTTCGTGGTCTATATGGATTTATAATATTATGTATTCGATAGTAACATCAAATTCTAATGTTATTGTGCTTCATGATAGATTGTATAAGAAAAAAAATTGTCATGTAATTACTTCATCAACTTTAGATGAAAAATGGCTACAAGATTATAAAAAAGTTAAGCTTGATAAAATAAGATTTCTATGTATTTCAAGGGTAAATCCTGAAAAAGGAATTTTCGATTTCTTAGAAATGTTTAAAAAAATAAAAATTGATGCAGAAATTTCAATTGCCGGCAATGTTAAAAATTCACAAGTATTAAAAAAATTCAAAACTATAATTGGAACTAATACAAATATTAAATTTCTTGGATATATTTCTGACAGGAAATTTTTAATTGATATTTATGATGATCACAATATTCTAATTTTACCATCTTTTACGGAAGGTCAGCCTTCTGTAGTGGACGAATCTCTCGCTCGCAGAAGACCCGTTATTATATTTGAAGAGATTTCGGATATAATTAAAGATAGAAAAGGAATTTTTATTTCAAAAAGAACGATCGATTCATTTAGTAAAACAACTAAATACGTAATGCAAAATTATTATGAGATACAAAAAAGTATTGAAAAAAATAAATTTCCATTAGAAAAAGATATGTTTAAACAAATCTCTAATATTATCGGCTAGTAATTATTTTTTTTAATGATCTTTTCACGCCTTCCGCTATTGTTATTTTAGGTTTCCAATTTATATATCTTTTAATTTTTGAAATATCTGCACAGGATCTATTGGGCTCAGCGGGTCTTTTTGGAACAAAAACTTTTTTTCCACCGATTAAATTAGCGATTTG
>CBDDXH010000079.1:0-3539 GCA_965235125.1 Pelagilacustribacter hypolimneticus (SeqCode)
TTTTCTATTTATTTTTTCCTGAATGCCAGAAATTTTTTTTCTTTTTTTTAGCTCTTTTAAAATAGCTATCATTGAAACTTTCTTAAATTCTAATAAAACTAAAAAATGATAAAGAGTATCGGCGCCTTCATGTATAATATTTTTTTTATTATTATAATGGGCGGCACGAAATAACTCTTTTGCTTCTTGTAAGAACCTTTTTAAAGAAAGATTATTTTTTCCTTTTATTAAAGAAGCGGTATAAGATAATTTAGCGCTTTTGTTCTTATTTTTTTTTATCTGAGTTATTAAATCTTCTAAAATTTTAAACATATATAAATTAGTTATTTTGTTTTTTATAAATATCTAGAACTTTATTCAAACAATCTAAAAAACTTACAGAAAAAGCATTAGTATCAAAAAGAACTGATTTTCTGGAATAATTTCTTAGATTTAATCTAATTTTATTCAATAAATCAAAATTATTACAATATTTTGCAGCCTGCAGAATATAATCATCAGTATTATAAACTATCCAATCATTCATATTAAGATTTTGATTTATACTTTCCCCGCAACGAGACATAAATCTATCGCCACTTAGTGTTAAAAGTGGAACGCACATCCAACTTAATTCAAAACTAGTTGTGCCTCCGTTCCAAGGAAATGTATCTAAAGCAATATCAATTAAATTATATTTTCTTAATGTATCTTCCCTTGAAGAACTGCCTTCTAAAATTAATTGTTCTGCCTCTGCTCCATTTTTTTTAAATTTTTCAGTCAAAATATTTTTAGCAAAATTATTGTTTAATTGAGAGTTTTTAATAATTAATTTAGAATTTAAATTATTTTTTAAAATATTTGACCATGTTTTTATTACTTGATCATTAATTTTATTTAAATTATTAAAAGAACCATAAGTGATATAACCATTTTTAATAGCTGGGGTTTCAACTGTATCTATTTTTACAATATTAGACGTGGATAAGTGGCACCAAATATTAGGTAAGGCTAAAATTTTTTCAGAAAAATATTCTTTTGTATTTAGAGGCGTAACATAAGGATCGCCAATTATATAATCAATTTCTTCAACTCCCGTTGTTGCTAAAAAAGATGCCCAGGACAGTTGTATCGGCGCGGCTCTATTGGCAAATATTTCTAGATTACCATTATTAGTATGTCCCGACATATCTATAAGTATATCTATATTGTCTAATTTTATTATATTAAGAATCTCATTAGTATTATTTTCAGAGACATTGCACCATCTTGCTAAACTTTGTTTAATTTTAATTGATAAATCATCCTCATAAGAAGAGTTAGAATAAATATAGATATCAAAATTATTTAATTTAATTTTTGGCAATAAATCTAACAGAAAATATCCAACTGGATGATTAATAAAGTCAGATCCAAAAAATGCTAAACGAAACTTCTTTTTTCTAAAGTCTATTTTATTACATTTGTGATCTAAATTTTTAATATTTTTTCTAAGTCGTTCTGACCAGTATTTATAATCATTAAATTCATAATAATTATAAGGAAGGACACCTAGTAATCTGCTAACAATTTTTAAATTACTTTTATTATATTCTGCTGCTTTTTCCATGCAATTTTTCCCTAAAAAGGATTCTCCAAGCTCAAAATAAACTCCAGCAATATTATTAAATACTAATGATTTATCTCCGTTTAAATTTATAGCTTCCCCAAAACATTTAAACGCTTCTTCAAATTTCTTGAATTTTAAATAAATGGCCCCAAGATTATTCCAGCTAATATTTAATTTTTCTGTATTTAAAGAGTTTGCTGTATTGTAATTTTTAATAGCCTCATCAAAATTTCCTAGTTTTTCATTTGTTAATGCAATTTGATGATATGCATTATAAAAGTTAATTTGAATATCTGAAGCTTTTTTGAAAAAATCGAGTGCTATATTATAATTTTTACTTTCAAATTTAATTATACCTAGATTATAATAAGACAAATAATCATCATTATCTTCATTGATTATCTCTAAAAATATTTTTTCAGCTTCTTGGTAAGATTTCTTTTTTAACAAAAGACATGCTAAATTAAATCTAGGTTCTGAAAATTCTTTGTTTAATTTATAGGACTGAATATAATTTTTTTCAGCACCTTCAAAGTCTCCCAATTCTTGAAGAACAAAACCTAAAGTATTAAAATAATAACAATCTTTACTTTGCTCAGATTTAATAAGTTTATCTTTAGCTAAAAAAAAATCTTTCTTACTTATTAAGTCTGCAATCTCTTTGTTTAAATCTATATTATATTTCAATTTATTCCTTTTTTTTAATAAGCCTTTTAAAGTCTAATAGGCACTCCTTTAGAATTTAAGAAATTTTTAGCCTCCAAAATAGAATATTGTCCAAAATGAAAAATTGAAGCTGCCAGAACCGCACTAGACAAACCTGTATTAAACCCTTCATATAAATGATTTAAATTACCAACTCCTCCTGATGCTATTACTGGTATTGATACTAAACTTGCAACAGATCTTGTTAATTGAAGGTCATAACCTGTTTTTGTTCCATCTTTATCCATAGATGTAAGAAGAATTTCTCCAGCGCCGTTTTTTTCAGCAATTTTTGCATATTCGATAGCATCAATGCCTGTAGAATTTCTTCCTCCATGAGTAAATATTTCCCATTTATTATTTGCCACTTTTTTTGCATCTATTGCAATCACTATGCATTGTGATCCAAATCTAATTGAGCACTCTTTAATAAAATTATAATTTTTTACTGCTGCAGTATTAATTGAAACCTTATCTGCTCCGGCAATTAAAAGATTTTTAATATCTTCGATGCTACCGACTCCCCCTCCAACAGTTAGCGGAACAAAACAACTTTTTGCTGTTTCGCTTACCTTGTCTAATAAAATTTTTCTATTTTCGCTTGATGCCGTGATATCTAAAAAACATATTTCATCGGCACCTCCTTTGTCATATATTTTTGCCTGCTCTACTGGATCACCAGCATCTTTTAGATTTACAAAATTAATACCTTTTACAACTCTACCATCTTTAACATCAAGACAGGGTATAATTCTTTTTTTAAGCATTTTATTTAAATAAATTTTTTAAGTTCATTTAGAGAAATAGATTTATCATAAATTGCCTTACCAATAATAACTCCATCGAATAATTCAGCTTTATATAATTTTCTTATATCTTTTATATTTGAAACTCCGCCAGAAACGACTAATGGTATATTAACTTTTGCAACTATTTTTTTTAATTGAGAAAAATTAACACCTGTCTTTGTCCCGTCTCTATTAATATCTGTGTAAATAATTCTGGATACTCCAAAATCTTCTAACTTTTTTGAGAAATCCATGACTTTGATTTTTGTTTGCTTAATCCAGCCTTTAATAGCTAAAAAATTATTTCTGACATCGAGTGCAACAGCTATTCTTCCTGGAAACAAATCACATGCTTTTTTTAAAATTTTGGGATTTTTTATTGCCATAGTTCCAACTACTACGGTAGAAACTCCATTTTTAATCCAAAACGCTATTTGTTTTAAAGTTCTAATTCCTCC
>CBDDXH010000080.1:0-3443 GCA_965235125.1 Pelagilacustribacter hypolimneticus (SeqCode)
TCTACAACTAATTTTGCTCCTTCTTTAACTCCAAGATCAACGTAGCCTTTAACTCTTTCCAAATGTTCTTTAGTAACTAACGGTCCCATCTCTGATGTTTTATCCATTCCAGGGCCTACTTTTAATGACTCTACTTTTTTAGCTAAGGATTGAACTAGTTTATCTCCAATATCTCCAACAGCTACTGCAACTGATTGAGCCATACATCTTTCTCCGGCAGAGCCATATGCAGCGCCCATTAAACCGTTTACTGCTTGGTCTAAATCGCAATCAGGCATAACTACGGCATGATTTTTAGCTCCACCTAAAGCTTGGACTCGTTTTTCATTTTTTGCACAATTTTCGTAAATATATTTTGCAATCGGTGTTGATCCAACAAAGCTTACAGCGGATATGTCTTTATTATTTATTATTGCATCAACTGCTTCTTTATCGCCATTAACCACATTAAATACTCCTTCTGGTAATCCAGCTTCTGTTAAAAGCTCAGCTAGTTTTATTGAACAAGATGGATCTTTTTCTGATGGTTTTAAAATAAAAGTATTTCCACAGGCTATTGCAATAGGAAACATCCACATTGGTACCATTGCAGGAAAATTAAAAGGAGTAATACCTGCACAAACTCCTAAAGGTTGTCTTAATGACCAGCTATCTACATCTGTTCCTACATTTTCAGTAAACTCACCTTTTAGTAATTGCGGAATACCACAAGCAAATTCAACCACTTCTAATCCTCTAGTTAATGAACCTTTAGCATCATCAAAAACTTTGCCGTGTTCTGAGACAATAATTTTAGTTAGCTCATCAGAATTTTTTTCAATTAATTCTTTAAATTTAAACATTATTCTTGCTCTTTGAAGAGGTGGTTTATTTGACCAATTAATAAAAGCTTTTTTTGCTGCTTGAACAGCTGTATCTATATCTTGAATTGAAGCTAGTTTTACCTCAGCGATTTGCTCACCTGTTGCTGGATTAAAAACCTTTGAAGTTCTTTTAGATACACCGGGAAATTTTTTTCCATTTATAAAATGGACGATAGTGTTCATGGCAATAATGGAATAATTAAGCTTTTAGCTTGTTGCAAGCATTTTTTTAATTGATCCAATTGCTTTTGCGGGATTCAAGCCTTTTGGGCATGAGTCTGTACAATTCATAATAGTATGGCATCTATAAAGTTTTAGTTCATCGGCAACTTTCTTTAACCTTTCTTTTTTTTCTTCATCTCTACTATCGTTAATCCATCTATAAGCTTGAAGTAATACAGCTGGGCCTAAATATTTATCTCCGTTCCACCAGTAACTTGGACACGAAGTAGAACAGCACGCACAAAGTATACACTCATAATAGCCATCAAGTTTTGATCTATCACTTTTTGACTGTAATATTTCTTGTTTTTCTTGACCGGTTTGAGTTGTCTTTAACCAAGGTTGAATAGACTCGTATTGTTTATATAATCCCGTCAAATCTCCAATTAGATCTTTGATTACTTTTAAATGAGGTAGAGGATATATGTTTAATTCACCCTTTATATCAGTATGAGATTTAATACATGACAAAGTATTTACTCCATCAACATTCATTGCACACGATCCACAAACACCATGAGCACAGGATCTTCTAAAAGTTAATGTTGAGTCAATTTCATTTTTAATTTTAAATAAAATATCTAAAACTTTTGGTCCACAATTATCCATGTCAACTTCAAAAGTATCAATTCTGGGATTGTTACCGTCGGATGGATTCCATCTGTAAATATTTACTATTTTTAAATTAGAAGAGTTTATTTTATCTTTATAGTATTTGCCTTTAAGAATTTTAGAATTTTGTGGCAAATTTAATTGAACCATCTAATAAACTCTCTCTTTAGGAGGAAAATATTGAACATCATTAGTAAGTGTTCGAGCATGAACATCTCTATATTTTATTGTAACTTTTTCACCATCTTGCCAAGCTAAAGTATGCTTCATAAAATTTTTATCATCACGTTTAGTAAAATCTTCTCTCGCATGTGCTCCTCTGCTTTCTTTTCGATTATAAGCTGATTCCATGGTCGTTAGAGCTTGACTAATTAAATTACTAAATTCTAGCGTCTCAACTAAATCTGTATTAAATATTAAAGATTTATCAGTTACTGATAAATCTTTCATGCCTTCTAAAGGTTTTCTAATTTCATTTATCCCTTCTTTTAATGTTTTCTCTGTTCTAAAAACGGCACATTTAGTTTGCATAGTTTTTTGCATTGAAGATCTTAGTTCGGCAGTCTTATTTGCTCCTTTTGAATTTCTTATTTTATCAAATCTATCTAGGCATTTATCTGTTTCGCTTTGAGGAATTTCTTCATGTGGCATATTTGGTTTTAAAAGTTCAGTTGCTCTTTTGGCTGCTGCTCTTCCAAAAACCACAAGGTCAATTAATGAGTTTGAACCCAATCTATTCGCACCATGAACAGAAACACATGCTGCTTCTCCTATGGCCATTAAACCTGGTACAATTTTTTCTGAGCCATTAAGAGTTAGAACTTCTGCTTTATAATTAGTTGGAATTCCCCCCATGTTATAATGCACCGTAGGAATGACGGGTATTGGTTGTTTAGCTACATCTATGTTAGCAAAAGTTTTTGCTGCTTCTGCTATTCCTGGTAATCTCTCGTTAATTACTTTTTGATCTAAATGATCTAAATGTAAATATATATGATCTTTATTCTTTCCTGCTCCGCGGCCTTCATTGATTTCAATTTCCATTGATCTGCTTACAACGTCTCTGGAAGCTAGATCTTTTGTATTTGGAGCGTATCTCTCCATAAATCTTTCACCTTCACTATTAACTAAAAACCCACCTTCACCTCTAACGCCTTCTGTTATTAAAGTACCAACACCATAAATTCCTGTAGGATGAAATTGAACAAATTCCATATCTTGAAGCGGTAGACCAGCTCTTAAAACCATCGCATTACCATCTCCTGTGCAAGTGTGTGCTGAAGTTGCTGTTTGATAAACCTTTCCATAGCCACCGGTTGCAACAATTGTAATATGAGATCTAAATCTATGAATAGTTCCGTCGGTTAAGTTCCAAGCAATCAAACCTTTGCATTCTCCATTTTTCATTATTAAATCTAAAGCAAAGTATTCTATAAAAAATTCTGTATTATGTTTTAGTGCTTGGCCATAAAGGGTATGAAGTATCGCATGGCCAGTTCTGTCAGCTGCAGCACAGGTTCTTTGTACGGTCCCATTGCCATAATTTTTTGTCATCCCACCAAAAGGTCTTTGGTAAATTTTACCATCTTCTGTTCTACTAAAAGGAACTCCATATCTTTCAAGTTCAATTACAGCGCGCGGTGCTTCTTTACATAAATATTCGATAGCATCTTGATCACCCAACCAATCAGAGCCTTTAACGGTGTCGTACATATGCCATCTCCAATCGTCTTCACCCATATTACC
>CBDDXH010000081.1:0-3379 GCA_965235125.1 Pelagilacustribacter hypolimneticus (SeqCode)
TAATATTACTTTCTATATTTGCGCTTTTTAATTCTAATAATTTAAAAGCTCAGCAAAAAGATGTCTATAATTTTTCTGCGGACAAGTTAACTTATTCTCAGGATAACAATATTATTGAAGCCACTGGAAATGTTGTTGCTAAAAATCAAGAAGGAAAACAAATTGCATCCGACAAAATAATATACAATAAAACAACTCAGCAACTAAGTACTTTTGGAAATTCTAAGTTCTCAGACAACAAAGGCGGAACTTTATTTGCCGAAAGTTTTGAATATAATTTAGAAAAAAAAATAATCTCTGCAGAAAAAAAAGTAAAATTCATAGATAAAGAAAAAAATACATACTATTTTTCAAAATTAAGTGCTGATGATAAATTTGATGAAATTATAGGTTACGATATAAATGCTGATCTTAATAAAGAAAATTTAAAATCTGGAGATAAATTTAATGAATTTATTGAACCAAGATTTTCTGGAAAATCAGCTAGCATTAAAAATAACATAACTATTGTTCAGGATGCTAAATTTACAACTTGCAAAAAAACCAATGAACAGGAGAGATGCGCTTATTGGAATTTAAATGCGGGTGAATTAATTCATGATAAAGAGCAAAAAAAAATAACTTATAAAAATGCAACTCTAGACCTAAATAATGTTCCTATTTTATATACTCCATATTTTTCACATCCTGATCCAACTGTTAAAAGAGAGAGCGGTTTTATGCCTCCAACTCTTGCAAATTTAGGTAGCGATATTGGTTCAGCAATAAAAATTCCTTACTTTTATCCCGTTTCTCAATCTGCAGATTTTACCGTAAGTCCAGTTTATTATTTTAAACAAAATCCCCTACTGCTAGGAGAATATAGAGAAAAATTCAAGAATGGAGATCTATCTTTAGAAGGTGGTTTTACTCAAGGCTATAAAGAAGTTACGAAAACTAATACTGATGGCTCCAGGCAGCATCTATATGGCAACTTAAACCTTATTTTTAATGATAAAATATTAGATCAAACTATTCTTAATACAAAAGTACAACACGTAAACAATCCTACTTACCTTAGAGTGAACAAAATAAATTCAACTAATGATGGGTTTAAAAAAAATCTTATTAAGGAAGATGATACAAAACTTACAAATGAAATATATCTAAATTCGTTTGGGAAAACTGAAAATTTTAATGTAAAAGCTGCCACATATAGAGATATCTCGGTTGCAAAGAATAGCGATCAGTATTCATATTTATTGCCTGAACTTTCTTATTCAAAATATAGTTTATTTGATGACAATAATTTAAATTTAAATAGTATTTTTAAAAGTCAAAACACAAATACTAACCAAAATAAATCAAGCCTCATAAATAATATAGATTATTCAACTCAAGAATTTTACAATAATAACTTAGGCATTGGATATAAATTTTTATCAAAATTAAATAATATTAACTATTATTCTGACTACAGGGCCCCAAATCAAAATTTAAATAATCAAATAAATCCTGTTGTAGGTTTTGACACTTCTCTTCCATTTGCAAAAATAAGTAAAGACACAGAACAATACATTGTTCCAAGAATACTTACGCGTTACGCACCTGGTAAAATGACTAACGCTACATCAAATGATACAACTTTAAATACGGATAATATTTTCTCAATGAACAGAATGAATAATGATGAATTAATTGAAAAAGACTTATCATTCAACTTTGGCGCTGATTGGATGTGGCAAGAAAAAAAAACAAGCAGTAAAGAGCCAGAAAAAGCAACTATTTCTATAGGTCAAGTATTAAAATTAAATAAAGATTTAGATATGCCAACTAAATCATCTTTACAAAAAAGCAACTCTGACATTGTCAGTAAAATTAATTATTTAAGTCCGAAAAATTTTGATGTTACTCTAAAAAATACTTTTGATAATCAATTCAATCACACTTATTACAATGATTTTACTATCAAAAAGAATTTCACATCAAGTGAAATTAATTTTAATTTTTATGAAAAAAATAGTCATGTAGGTAATGAAAGATACGCTAAAGTAAATGTGGCTTCTTATGTAACTGATAGTACAAAATTAAAAATTGAAACTGACAGAAATCTCAAAACTGATTTAACAAATTCACACAAATTAGGAATTGAAAATGAAAATGAATGTATTAAATATGGTTTTTATTTTCAAAAAAACTATAGTTCAGACAAAGATTTAAAACCAGCAACAAGCGTTTATTTCGGTGTTACCCTTTTACCTTTTGGAGAAAATTATAAAATTGGCTATTAATAAAAAAAAAAATTTTATTTTTATAATCTTTATTTTATTTTTTTTAAATTCTCCAAGCAGATCAGTAACAAATAATGTTTTAGTGACAATTGATAATTCTATAATTACTGAATTAGATCTTAAAAAAGAGATTGAGTTTATAAAATTTATTAACAAATCAGAAATAGACGGTAACTCAGAAAAAGTAAGGAAAGATATAATTCAAAGTCTAATTGACAAAAAAATAAAAAAAATTGAAATTGATAATTCAAAAATTGAAACAACAGAAAAGGAAATAGAAAATTATACTTATAATTATCTATCAAATAACAAAATTAATGATGAAATCCTTAATGATTTTTATGCATCTAAACAAATAGAAAAAGATTATTTAAAAAATATGATAATTATAGAAATAGGATGGATAAAATTAATCAGAAAAATATATGAAAATAGAATTAATATTAATTTAACAGAAATAAACGAGGAAATAAAAAAACAATCTAAAAATTCTGAAGATGTCGAAAAAATTAAAAATCAAATAATTGATTTAGAACGGAACAAAGTATTAAATAAGTTTAGTGTAACACATTTAGAGAAAAGTAAAAAAAAATTTTTTATTAAATTTTTGTGAGAAAAAATATTATAATTATTTTGGGAGAACCTAATAGTATATCTTCTGAAATATTCCTTAAATCTTTAAATTATATAAAAAAAACTAAATTAAATTTTACAATTATTGGTAATTATTCTTTATTAGAAAAACAAGCAAAATATTTGAATATCAAAATAAATTTTAATTTTTGGAAATCTAATAATATTAAAAATAAAAAATTAAATTTTATTGATATAAAATATAATCAAAAGTTACCTTTTGATTTAAATTTAAATAAATCAAGTGCATTTATTGAAAAATGTTTTGAATACGCAATTATTATACTTAAAAAAAAATTAGCCTTCGGACTAATTAATCTTCCAATTAATAAGTCAAAGTTTACTAAAAATAAATACAATGGAATTACCGAATATATTGCTGAAAAAACTAATAACAAAAATAAAGAAAATATGCTCTTGTTTAATGAAAAATTTTCAGTTCTTCCTTTAACAACACACATTCCTTTAAAAGAAGT
>CBDDXH010000082.1:0-3222 GCA_965235125.1 Pelagilacustribacter hypolimneticus (SeqCode)
CGATAAATTGGCAGTTTGCATTCCTTGTTATCAAGAAACTAAACTTGATATAACAAAATTTCTCACACAACAATTACAAATAAATAAAATTCAATTACCCGAGAAACAAATAGAAATTATTATTAATTCCTCATCATTAAAAAGATCCAAAATTAAAGAAGTAATAGAAAAACTAAATCTATATAAAAATTCAGAAAAAATTTCAGATCAAGTTATTGATGAAATTTGTACCGATGCAGACTTGAAAAAAAATGATGAGATCATTGATATTTTATTATCTAAAAATGAAAGAAATATTAATGGATTTATATCTAATATGTCTAATTATGAAAAAAATTTTATTGAAATAATTATTATTCTTAGATCATTTATAATTAAAATTCTCGATATACAAAAAAACGATAAAAATTTCTCAATCGATGAGCGAATCGAAAGATATAAACCTACTATTTTTTGGAAAGATAAGGACAGAATAAAAAATATCTTAAAAATTTGGAATACTAATAATCTTGAAAAATTTCTTAGTAATTTAAATATTATTGAGACAGAATTTAAAAGGAATGACTTAAGTCAAGATACCCAATTTTATTATTTCTTAACTCAAAACTTATCTAAAATAGCCTTTAAGAACGCTAATAATTTTATTTAATTGATCAAGATTTTTGTAAGAAAATTTAATCTCTCCGGAATTATTCTTCTTATTTTTAATATCCACTTTTATTCCCATCAATAGTCCGAGATCACTTTCTAAAGATTTTATATTTATATCTTTGCCATTCGTTTTAGTCTTCTTTGAACTAGAAAAAACTTGATCATTTCTAACTAAAGATTCAGCCTGTCTTACAGAAAGATTTTTATTAACTATTATTTTTGCAAGTTTAATATTTTCGGGAATATTTACTAAACATCTTGCATGTCCTGCGGTTAACAATCCATCAGAAATCATTTTTTTAATTTCATCAGGTAGACCAGCAAGCCTCAGTGTATTAGCAATATGACTTCTACTTTTTCCTAAAATTTTTGATAATGTTTCTTGGGAATATCCAAATTTTTTTACTAAATTATCATAACCCAAGGCCTCTTCTATTCCGTTTAAATCTGATCTTTGAATGTTTTCTAATATTGCAAATTCTAAAGATTTTTTATCGTCAATATTTAAAATAATAACTGGAACTTCATGAATTTTTGCAAGTTGAGCTGCTCTCCATCTTCTTTCTCCAGCAACAATTTCATATTTATCCTCTGATTTTTTTCTAACTAGTATTGGTTGAATAATTCCCTGTTCTTTAATTGACTCTGAAAGTTCATTCAATAATTCTTGATTAAAATTTTTTCTTGGTTGTGATGGATTGGCATACACAAAATGTATAGGAATTTTTTCTGACGAACTTTTAGTTTGAATATTTTCTGGAGGAACATCGCCCATTAATGCTGACAGTCCTTTTCCTAAACCTTTAAATTTATTTCCAATCATTTATGCAACTTTTTTTTCTTCCAAATTTTCTCTGATTAAAAACTCATCCACAAACTGATTGTAAGCCAAAGAACCCGAACAATTTTTGTCGTACAAAATCACTGGCATTCCAAATGAAGGGGCTTCTGAAATCCTTACGTTACGAGGTATATTTGTATTATAGACTTTATTTCCAAAAAAATTTCTTCCCTCTTTTTCAACGTCAGCGCAAAGTTTATTTCGCTTATCATACATGGTCAGAACTATCCCTTGTATTTCTAAATTTGGATTTAAATTAATTTTTATACGATCAATTGTTTTAACTAACTGACTTAACCCCTCTAAAGCAAAAAACTCAGTTTGCAAGGGAACAACTAACGAATGAGAAATAACCAAAGACATAATTGTCAGCAGACTAAGAGATGGGGGGCAGTCAATTATAATGTATGAAAATTTTTCTTTTTCTAAATTATTTATTGGATCATCAATAATACTTTTTAACAAAAAAGCTTTTTGGGAATTATTTGCAACTTCAGTTTCAAGTCCAGATAGATCTGCATTAGCTGGTATGATGCTTAAATTTTCTATTTTGGTTTTTTTTATACATTCCAAAAAAGAATCTTTTTTTATAAGCAAATCATAAATTGATTTTTCTCTTTCACTCTGACTAATCCCAACCCCCGTTGATGCATTGCCTTGGGGATCTAGATCGATAAGTAAAACTTTATAATTTTTAAGAGCTAGACCAGCGGCTAAATTAATTGCCGTAGTAGTTTTCCCGACGCCACCCTTCTGATTTATGACAGAAATTATCCTAGGCATTTACAATTTTAAGTTGCACTACGTTTAATGTTACTAATTTTAAGAATATAAGATTCATCAGATGTAATGCTTCTAAATTTTTCTAGATCAAAAGTATATTTTTTTTTAGCATCTTCTATTTCATGTTGATAAGTTTTCCCTTTAATTAGTATAATAGTCCCTATTTTGTCATTATTTTTAAAAAGGATGTCTATTGTATCAACTGTGTTTTTAAATGCTCTGGATACTACTGTTGAAATTTTATTAAATTTAAAATTTTCTGCCCTTAAATTAACTATTCTTAATGTTAAACCTAATTTATCTGATAAATTTTGTAAAAATTTGCATTTTTTTGGACTTTTTTCTATTAATATAATATTTCCATTAATTTTATTATTGTTCATCAATATTTTTATTAAAACTCCTGGAAATCCAGCTCCTGATCCTAAATCTATAATTTCTGATTTATCTTCTATCAAATCGTATATTTGAGCAGAATCTGTAAAATGCCTTGAAAATATATTATTTTCTGTAGTTTTTCCTATTAAATTTAATAATTTATTGCTACTTATTAGAAAATCTTTGTATTTATTTAACTTTTCTATTGTTTCACGTGAAACATTGAATTTTTTAATAAAAAAATCAACATCAAGATCCATAAATTTTATGATGCTTTTCTAAGGGTATTTTTACAATAAATCATCAATATATTAATGGCAGCTGGAGTTACTCCATCAATTCTAAGAGCCTGACCAAAAGTTAATGGTCTTATATCCTTAAGTTTTCTTTTTATCTCGTTTGAGAGACCAGAAACGGTATCATAATCAATATTTTTAGGAATTAGGAGATTTTCATCCTTTTCAAATATGCTTATGTCTCTTTTTTGTTGTTCGATATAACCACTATAGTGGGACTCTGTTTTTATTAAGTCTTCTATTTCATCTTCATACTTTGGTATATCTGAAAAC
>CBDDXH010000083.1:0-3094 GCA_965235125.1 Pelagilacustribacter hypolimneticus (SeqCode)
GCTAAAAGACTAAGCGAAATAGGTGTAGATTATATTGAAGGAGGTTGGCCTGGTGCTAATCCTACAGATACAGAATATTTTAATACACGCCAAGAATTAGGTAAAAGTATTTTTACTGCTTTTGGTATGACAAAAAAATTAGGCAGAAGTGCTAATAATGATCCTAATCTAGCTTCAATTTTGAACGCTAATACAAAAGCTGTGTGCATAGTTGGCAAATCATGGGATTTTCACGTCGATGTTGCTTTAGGAATTACTAAACAAGAAAATTTGGAAAATATAAAAGAGACAGCAAAGTACTTTATTAAAAATAAAAGAGAATTTATTTTTGACGCTGAACATTTTTTCGATGGGTATAAAAATAATCCTTCCTACGCACTAGATTGTTTAAAACAAGCCTATGATGAAGGAGCAAGATGGTTAGTTTTATGCGATACTAATGGTGGCACATTACCAAACGAGGTAGGTGAAATTATTTTAAAAGTTTCTAAAGCAATACCTGGAAAAAATTTAGGTATTCATGCTCATAATGATACAGAAAATGCTGTAGCTAATTCTTTAACAGCTGTTTTAGCTGGAGCAAGACACATACAAGGTACAATAAACGGACTTGGAGAAAGATGTGGCAATGCAAATATCATGTCAATTATTCCGACTTTATTTTTAAAAAAAGTATTTAGTGATCAATTTGAAATAAATATCAAAAAAGAAAAATTATCCTCGCTTACCGACTGTTCAAGAATGCTTGATGAAATATTGAATAGAAAACCAAATAAAAGCTTGGCTTATGTTGGCGCTTCTGCTTTTTCCCACAAAGGTGGACTTCATGTTTCTGCAGTTCAAAAAGATCCAAAAACTTACGAACATATTGAACCTAAGCTTGTAGGAAATCATAGGAATATAATTGTTTCAGACCAGGCTGGAAAATCTAATATTTTAGCAAGGTTAGAAAGTTATGGAATTAAGATAAATCCTAATGATCCAAAAATACAAAAAATTTTAGAAGAAGTAAAAGACAGGGAATTTTCTGGATATTCTTATGATGGAGCTGATGCGTCATTTGAATTGTTAGCAAATAGAATTCTTGGAAAAATTCCTAATTATCTCAAAGTTGAAAGTTATAGCGTTACTGTAGAAAAATCTAAAAATTTAAAAACTAATGCAGAAGTTGTTTTTTTAATTGATGGCAAAAAAATCAAATGCCAAGGAAGTGGAAACGGTCCTGTTAATGCACTAGATAATGCGATTAGACAAAATTTTTCAAAAGTTGCAAAATATTATAATTTTTTTTCAGATTTAAAATTATTAGATTATAAAGTAAGAATATTAAATACTGGAACTGAAGCTACTACGAGAGTACTTATTGAAAGCACTGATAAGACCGGTGTGAGTTGGTTTACAATTGGTGTTTCACCAAATATTATCGAGGCATCATTCAAAGCATTAATTGATAGTCTTGATTATAAATTATTTAAAGAAAAAGCACCTGCTAACTTACAGTTGAATGCAAAATAAATTTGGTTTTATTTTGGTCAGTCCACAACTTGGAGAAAATATTGGATCATGTTCAAGAGCTATGAAAAACTTTGGTTTTTCAAACCTTAATATTGTTTCTCCTAGAGACGGTTGGCCAAATACTAAAGCAAGAATGACCTCAGTTGGTGCTTTTGATATTATTAAGTCAGCAAAAATTTATAAAAATGTTGAAGATGCAGTTAAAAAATTTGATTTAATTTTTGCCACATCAGCAAGAAATAGAGACATCAATAAAAAATATATATCAATTATAAATTTTATTAAATTATTATCAAAGTACAGAAATTCAAAAATAGGAATTATGTTTGGCGCTGAAGCTTCAGGTCTATCAAATTATGATTTATCATTATCTAATTTTATTATTCAAATACCAACAGCCAAAAAACTTACGTCATTAAATCTCTCGCATGCAGTTATTATTATTTGTTATGAAATTTATAGATCTTTACACATTTCTAATTTTAACAAAGAAAAAATGCTGTCCAAACTTGTATCAAAAAATTCAATTAAAAAATTAATTAGTTTTCTTGAAAAGAAATTAGATAATAAAAAATTCTTTAAACCACCTGAAAAAAAGAAATCGATGATCTTAAATATTAATAATATTTTTGGTAGGCTCGAATTGAGCGATAAAGAAACAAGGATTTTATTTAGCATTTTTAGCTCTTTAGATAAAAAAAATAGATTATAGTGTAATTGACAAATCTTACATAAAGTCTATAAAGCACACACTTATAATAATGACAAAAAGAATTAATGCTAAACACAAAGTTGATCGTAGATTAAAAGTTAATCTATGGGGTAGACCTAAAAGTCCATTTAATACAAGAGCATATCCTCCAGGCCAACACGGTCAAAATAAAAAAGGTAAGCCAACAGATTACGGAATACAGCTTCATGCAAAACAAAAGCTAAAAACTTACTATGGGAATATTAATGAAAGACAATTTAGAAATATTTATAGAAAAGCTATTACAAAAAGAGGAGATACTACTGAAAATTTAATTGGTTTGTTAGAGAGAAGATTAGATACAGTTATTTATAGAGCTAAATTTACTCCAACTGTATTTGCTGCACGACAGCTTGTTAATCACGGCCATATAAGAGTTAATAAAAAGAAGGTTAATATTTCAAGTTACTTAGTCAAAGAGACAGATTTAATTGAAGTAAGAGAAAAATCTAAAACTTTAGCTATTATTGATGGTTCATTATCTAGCAAAGAAAGAGAAGTTCCAGGATATATACAGTTAGATGATAAAAATAAAACTGTAAAATTAATTAGAGTTCCTAAATTTGCAGAAGTACCTTATCCAGTTATTATGGAACCAAACTTAGTTATCGAATATTATTCTAGATAATTTAGATTATTTTTTTTTGAATTAGAAGTTGTTTTAATTCGCCTTTTTCAAACATTTCTTTAACAATATCACAACCACCAATAAATTCTCCTTTTACATAAAGTTGAGGAATGGTAGGCCAATCACTATAGTCTTTTATTCCTTGTCTAATATTTTGATCTTCTAAAACATTTATTCCTTTAAAATTAACATTTAGGTGT
>CBDDXH010000084.1:0-3093 GCA_965235125.1 Pelagilacustribacter hypolimneticus (SeqCode)
GTAGAAATAAAAGATATACCAAGAGTTAAAAGACTTTCAGGTCCCCATCTTGTAAGGTCTTGGACAGAAATTCCGCATGTTACTCACCATGATGAGTTAGACATTACTGAAATGGAAATATTTAGAAGTTCTCTTCTAGATTTATATACCGGTCAAAAAATATCTGTTACACCTTTAGCTTTTATTATTAGAGCAATGGTTAATGCTTTAAAAACCTATCCAAATTTCAATACTTCAATAGATCCTGAAAATGGAAAAGTAATTTATAAAAATTATTTTCATATTGGAGTAGCTGTTGATACACCGCATGGTTTAATGGTTCCAAAAATTAGAAATGTCGACAAACTAGAAATCAAAGAAATTGGTGAAAAATTGAGAACCGTGAGCAACCTATGTAAGGAGCTTAAGATTGATAAAAAAGAATTTTTTGGTGGTTCTATGACTGTTTCAAGTTTAGGTGGAATTGGTGGGGTGACTTTTTTTACTCCGATTATTAATTCTCCAGAAGTTTCTATTCTCGGTGTTGGAAAAACTTATGATAAAGTTATGAAAATAGATAGTCAATTTATTACAAGAAAAATTCTACCCATCTCACTTTCATACGATCATAGAATTATTGATGGAGCTGAAGCGGCAAAATTTAGTGTTCATTTATCACAAAGTTTAGGTAAAGATTTTGCATTTAAACTAGCTTTATAAATGAAAAAGAAAACTTTCTCTGCAATTTCTGCTCTTTTATGCTCATTTTTATGGGGAACAGCATTTGTAGCTCAAGATTTAGGAATGGATCACATCGGTCCTTATACTTTTAATTTTGCAAGACTTTTTATTGGATCTTTATTTTTGTTACCATTTTTTTTAATTTTTGAATTCAATAAAGTAAAGCAAATAAAATTTGACTTAAAAAAAGTTTTATTCCTTTTAATTTTTTTAGGTATATTATTAAGCTCTGGGCAAGCGCTCCAACAAGTTTCGCTTTTATACACTGACGTTGCTAATTCTGCTGTGTTCACAGTTCTGTATATCTTAATTGTGCCAATAATTTCTTTTTTATTTTTTTCGAAAAAAATTCATTGGTCTATTTGGCCTGCAGTTTTTACGTCACTAATTGGTACTTACTTTTTGAGCGAATTAGATAATTTATCAGTTAGATTTGGAGATGGACTAGTTATTTTAAGTGCTTTTTGTTGGGCGTTTCAAATTATTACGTGGTCAAAAATACTACAAATTTTTAACTTTCCAATTACAATAGCATTCTTCCAGTGTATGTTTGCTGCTATGTTTTCATGTCCAACTATTTTTTTAGAAGATCCAAGTATAAATAATGTTTTAAAAGAGTCTTATGAAATTCTTTACGTTGGAATTTTTTCTAGTGGTATAGCTTTTTTATTACAGAGTTATAGTTTACAAAATTTATCACCAGCACCAGCTGCTATAATTTATTCACTTGAAGGTGTCTTTGCGGCTATTTTTGGTTGGATAATTTTAAGCCAATACTTAAGTATGATTAAAATTTTTGGAATTTTTTTAATTCTAGCAGCGGTTATTTTTTCACAATTAAGTCCAACCTATGGTAAAAAAAAATATGGATGAAACTAATACGGGTTTCATGAGGCATATCGGTGGCTTAGATTTTAAAAAAATTGATGAAAATAATTATTCATTTTCTACAGTTATAAAGGAAATTCATCTCAATACTGGAAAAATTGCACACGGAGGTTATCTTTCAACTGTAGCGGATACTGGCATGGGCACGGCCGCGCATATAGTAAGTAATAAAAGATGTGTAACTATATCTTTAGAATTAAAATTTATTTCAGCAGGATTTTCAAAACAGGTTTTGAATGGAAAAGTTAAAATTCAAAAAAAAACCAAATCTTTAGTTTTTATAACCTGTGAGATTTTTAACTCTGAAGGTATAGTGTTAACTGCCTCCGGAATTTGGAAAATATTATCAAACTGAAAATTAGAACATTTGACAAAATGATTCGGTCATGTTTTAATCTTATTTTGTTCTCACTGTTAATCTACATATAGTATAAAAAAGAATATCGAACACAAAATGCAAAATCTCTCAAAAAAAATTACTGCTCTTCTTGGACCAACAAATACAGGCAAAACTCATGACGCTATAGAAAAAATGTTAGAGTTTGACTCTGGTATTTTTGGTTTACCACTGAGATTGTTGGCACGAGAAGTATACGAAAAATGTTTAAAGAAAATTGGAGCAAACAAAGTAGCTCTAATTACAGGCGAAGAAAAAATAATTCCAAACTCTGCAGATTATTTTGTTTGTACAGTCGAATCTATGCCAAAAGATAAAGTCGTAGATTTTGTGGCAATTGACGAAATCCAGATGTGCGCTGACAAAGAAAGAGGACATATTTTTACAGATAGGCTTCTATATTCGAGAGGTGAAAAATTGACAATTTTTTTAGGTTCTCAAATAATGAAGAATATTATTCATGAATTAGTAGAAGGAGTAGAGTTTTTAAAAAAAGAGAGATTTTCAAACCTGTCTTATGGTGGTCATAAAAAAATTTCACGGTTAGACAGAAAAACTGCAATTATTGCATTTTCGATAGAAGAAGTTTATGCTATTGCAGAATTAGTTAGACGTCAAAAAGGTGGCGCAGCTGTCATTATGGGATCACTCAGTCCCAAAACTAGAAACTCACAGGTAAATTTATATCAATCAGGAGACGTTGATTATTTAGTTGCTACAGATGCAATTGGAATGGGCTTAAATATGGATATCGAAGAAATTTATTTTTCAAATTTAAAAAAATTTGATGGAAAAAAAACAAGAAGGTTAAATTTAGTAGAAATTTCTCAAATCGCAGGAAGGGCTGGCCGATATAAAAATAATGGAATTTTTGGAACAACTGGTGACTGTGAAGCCTTAGACTCTGATGAAATTAAAAAAATAGAAAATCATGATCTTCCAGATATCAAAATGCTTTATTGGAGAAATTCAAATTTAAATTTTGAAACTGAAGAAAAATTAATCTTATCACTTGAAGAAAAACCAACTTATAAAAATCTCATTAGAACAAATGAATCCATAGATGAAATCGTATTAAGATTTTTACT
>CBDDXH010000085.1:0-3089 GCA_965235125.1 Pelagilacustribacter hypolimneticus (SeqCode)
TTAAGATCCAAAAGTAATTTAGATGCTAGATTAGAGAATGTTTTGCTTCATCACAATGCTATTCGAAAAGGTTTAAAAAAGAAAGTTTATAAAAAAAATGATCTTAAAAAAGATCTTTTAAAGCTTGCTCCAGAAATTTTAAAATTTGCACAACCTATTTGGTTAAAAATAGATGAATTTAGAAAAAAAAAAAAGAAAATACTATTTGAAGGCGCTCAAGGGATACTTTTGGATGTTGACCACGGTACCTATCCATTTGTAACCTCTTCTAATACAGTTCCTGCTATGGCCGCTATAGGAACGGGATGTGGTCCAAATACTGTTGATTATGTTCTAGGGATTACCAAAGCATACACCACAAGAGTGGGAAGCGGTCCTTTTCCAACAGAACTAACTGACAAAATAGGCGAAAGTCTAGGTGAACGAGGAAAAGAGTTTGGAACAGTCACCGGAAGAAAAAGAAGATGCGGTTGGTTTGATGGAGTTTTAGTTCGTCAGACAATAAAAATATCAGGCATTACTGGGATTGCCCTAACAAAAATTGATGTATTAGATGAGCTTGATGAAATAAAAATGTGTGTTCAATATGAATTAGATGGCAAAACAATAGATTATTTGCCCGCTGCCTCAGAAGATCAGTTTAAAGTTAAACCAATTTATAAAACGTTTCCTGGATGGAAGAGTTCAACTCAAGGAGTTCGAAACATGCAAGATCTTCCTGAAAAAGCAAAAAATTATATCTATGCTTTAGAAGATTTTATAGGTTGTAAAGTTTCCAGTATTTCTACAAGTCCTGAGCGAGAAGACACAATATTAATCGAAGATCCTTATAAAAATTAATTTGTTGTAAGCAAATTTCTAGATTTGTTAGCATTGATCATCGATTTTTGGAGTTTTTCAAAAGCTTTAGTTTCAATTTGTCTTATTCTTTCTCTACTAATCTTATATTTTTGGCTTAGCTCTTCTAATGTTTTGGGATTATCTATTAATCTTCTTGCTTCTAAAATTTCTTTTTCCCTATCGTTTAAAATAGTCATCGCTTCGTAAAGTAATTCTTTTTTATCATCAAATTCTTGTTTTTGAGAAACAATTAACTCTTGATCTAAACGATCATCAACTAACCAATCTTGCCATTCATCTTTTTCTCCAGCTTTAATAGGATCGTTAAGAGATTTTTCATGACCCATTAGTCTGCGGTTCATATTTACAACCTCATGTGAATTAACGTTTAGTCTTTTTGATATTTCTTCAACCTGTTCATTTCTAAGGTCACCTTCTTGATGAGGAGCAATTTGGTTTTTAATTTTTTTTAAGTTAAAGAAAAGTTTTTTTTGAGCTGTAGTTGTTCCCATTTTAACTAAACTCCAAGATTTTAGGACATATTCTTGTATGGCTGCTTTAATCCACCACATGGCATAAGTTGCTAATCTAAATCCTTTATCAGGGTCAAATTTCTTGACAGCCTGCATCAAACCAATATTTCCTTCAGAGATTAATTCATTAACAGGTAATCCATACCCTCTGTAGCCCATAGCAATTTTTGCAACTAATCTTAAATGACTCGTTACTAATTTATGGGCAGCTTGTAAATTCCCCCTATTTTTCCAACTTTTTGCAAGCATGTATTCTTCCTCAGCATCTAGCATTGGAAATTTTTTAATTTGGGCTAAATAAAGAGACAAACCTCCAAATGAGGGTGAGGGTAGATTAGTTATTTCTGTTTTATTAGACATTGGATCTTATTTATAAACTACAATTTGGCTTTTCAATGGCTCAATTTGTTTAATAAATCTAGGATTTTTTTGAAATCTTTCGGCAAAACAGAATCAAAATTCATAAATTTTTTCGTTGTAGGGTGAATAAAGCCTAAACTTTTGGCATGCAGTGCCTGCCTATTTAAAATTTTTAACATACTTTCAAAATCTTCATTAATTTTTTTAAATTTGAGATTTTTTTTTCCATATTGTTGATCTCCAAGTAAAGAACACCCTTTGTAGGCTAAATGAACTCTTATTTGATGAGTTCTGCCAGTTTCAAGTTGACATTCTACAAAACTGATTTTTGGAATATCTTTAATTTCAAAGACTTTTAGGGTTGTATAATTTGTTATCGCTTTTTTCCCTGATATTTCTGTGACTGACATTAATTGTCTATTTTTTCTGCTTCTGCCTATTAAGGTTTCTATTCTTCCGTTTAAAGGTCTTAGAACTCCCCAGCATAAAGCATGATAAGTTCGTGCAATACTATGATTGCTAAATTGTTGTCCTAAGTCTGCATGGGCATTATTATTTTTTGCAACCACAAGAAGTCCACTAGTCTCTTTATCAATTCTATGAATTATTCCAGGTCTTGTATTTCCATTAATATTAGATAGTTTTTTTTTATATTTATAAATTAAAGCATTAACCAAAGTGTTATTGTAATTTCCTGCCCCCGGATGAACAACCATTCCTGATGGTTTATTAATAACCAAAATATCTTTATCTTCGTAAATTATATCTAATTTTATATTTGCAGGTAAAATTTTAATTTCTTTTTTAGGAATTAAATTTATTTCTATAACATCATTTTCTTTTAATTTTTTGGATGGAGATTCAATAATTGAGTTATTAATTTTAACTTGTTTTGACTCTATAATTTTTTTTAAATTTGATCTTGATAAGCTAGGCAATAATTTTACGAGAACAATATCCAGGCGACTACCTATCTCTTGATCTGTAATTAAGAATTTTGTTGAGTTATCAGACATTTAAATTTAGATTATCATTATATGCGTTCGTAGCTCAACTGGATAGAGCGCCTGACTTCGGATCAGGAGGTTGAGGGTTCAACTCCTTCCGGACGCACCAACATTTTTTAATTTATATTTAAATCTTTCATTAATTTTTTAACTACTGAAGAAAATTCATTCCATCTTTTATCATATTGATGCACAATTAAATAAGGATCATTATTAATATTAATTAATTTATTATTCACATTAAATTTAATTTTTTTTAAATAGTAGACAGTAGCAATTGGACCGCTTTCATTTGAATAAAAAAAACTATTTTTTATTAGATTATTATGAGCTATATAGTTTCCGTGTG
>CBDDXH010000086.1:0-3046 GCA_965235125.1 Pelagilacustribacter hypolimneticus (SeqCode)
CTGTTTTTAAATTTGTAAATAAGTTAGAGTTATTTGGAATTGGTTATAGCTGGGGTGGATTTGAAAGCTTAGCAATTTATCAAGATATCGCAAAATCTAGACATTTTTATAAACTTGACAAAAATGAACACATTGTTCGTTTACATATCGGATTAGAAGACCATAAAGATTTAATTAACGATCTTAAAAAATCTTTAAAGTATATTAAATAATATCTTAAGCTGTTCGTAGAATAGGCTTTTCATCTATTGGCAGGTGAACAAAACCAGCAAATACTGAAAGCAATATAGAAACATACCATGCCATATCGTAATTTCCGTAAATATCAAAAAAGTATCCACCTAAATAAGCCCCTAAGAAAGAACCAACTTGATGGCTAAAAAACACTATACCAAAAAGTGTTGCTAAATATTTAGTACCAAATATTTGAGCAACTATTCCATTTGTTGGAGGAATGGTTGCCAACCATACAATTCCAAATAAAACTCCAAAACCTATTGCAGTAAATATTGAAGGAGGTAGGGCTAAAAAAATGACAAGAATAACGGCTCTAATAAAATAAAGAATACTTAATAGAATTTTTTTACTATATCTTGAAGCAAGAAATCCTATACCTAAAGTTCCAAAAATATTAAAAAATCCGATTAAGGCTAAAATTACTGACCCAGTCCAATCAGGTAAACCTTTTTGTTGCATGTAGCCAGGTATATGTGTTGCAACTAAAGTAATTTGAAAACCACAAACAAAAAATCCAGCAACTAATAAATTATATCCTTTATGTTGAAAAGCTTCTTTTAAAGCATTAAAAACAGTTTGATCTCTTGTAAAAGCATTATTTGTTGTATCGACATATTCTTTTTTAAATAAAAATAAAGAGCAGATAGCTGCAAAGATTAAAAAATAAATATAGTATAGAACAGTATTTTGCCAACCAAAATTGTCGTTCGAAAATTTTGCAAACAATGGTAAAATAAAAAAACCTATTGAAGCAGAACATGTAACTATTGCAACAGACATGGGTCTGTTTTTATTCGAAAAATATTTACCAACCGCAGATACAGGTACTGAAACAGCCGTGCCGCCAAGAGCTGCTCCAATCATTAAACCTATGCTTATTAAAAAAATAGAATTAGACGCAGGTTGAACCATCAAAATAAAACAACCAGCAATATAAATAAGGAACGCAATCACAACTGCCCGATTAGAACCATATTTATCAGCAAGCATTCCAAATAAAGGAGCAGTTACTCCCCATAAAATCATTTGCAAACCGATTGCTAGTCCAAACTGAGTTCTGCTAATTCCTAAATCAACTTGAAAAAAATGATAAAATAAACCCCAAGTTTGCCTGACCCCCATAGCGACAAGAACAACAAGGCATCCAGCGATTAAAACAATTAAAGCTTTTTTATTTTCAAAAAATTTTTCTTGCATGTTAAATTATCTTAATCATTTAGTTACTTTGCACACAACACTATTAACAGATACAACTATTAATTGTAGATATTTTAATTGTATTTTTCTTTATAAATTTAATAAAGTAGTTTTAACCAAGGAGATTTAATGTTTTCAAAAGAATTAAATAAAAAATTAGATACGTATCACTTATTAAACCATCCATTCTACAAGTCCTGGAACGAGGGAAAATTAACAAGAGAAATTATCAAGGATTATGCCGAACAATATTACCAACACGTAAAAGCATTCCCTAGATATATCTCTGCTACACATTCCTTATGCGAAGATATTAAAAAAAGAAAAATTCTTTTAGAAAATTTAAATGATGAAGAAAATAGAGATGCAGATCATCCTAAGCTTTGGAAAAATTTTGCAATAGCCATGGGAGCTGATGCTGAGAAAATTGAAGAAGTTAAACCAGATCAATTTACAAAAGATATGATTGATAATTTTTTTAAAAATGGCAGATCAACCTATGCAGAAGGACTTGCCTCATTGTATACCTATGAAAGACAAATTCCTGAAATCGCGGAAACTAAAATTCAGGGGTTAAAAAAATTCTATGGCGTGAATTCAAAAGAAGGACTTGAGTTTTTTGAAGCCCATAAAAAAGCTGACGTTTATCACAGAGAAGAATGTGAAAAACTATTAGATGGACTTTCTAAAGAAGAGCAAGGCAAAGCCGAAGTTGCTGCATTGTCAACAGCAAAATATCTTTGGAATTTTTTAAGTGGAATAGCTGCAAAACATAATTTACAACAAGCTGCTTAAAAATAAGTTGCATATAGGAATATAAGCTATAAAAAATAGCTTATGAAAAAATCCTCTGAAAAAAGCTTTGGAATTTTATTTTCGATTATTTTTTTTCTAATTGCCATCTGGTTTTTCTTAGAAGATGGTAAATTTATATTTTGGGCATTAGCACTTTCATTTATTTTTTTATTTGTTGCTTTCTTAAAAAAAGAATTACTAAAACCTTTAAATTTTGCCTGGATTAAACTTGGCGAGATACTTGGAAAAATTATTGCACCACTAGTTATGGCTTTAATATTCTTTTTTCTATTAACACCACTTAGTTTTGTAATTCGTATATTCGGAAAAGATCTTTTAAAACTTAAACTTTCAAAAGATAATTCTTATTGGATTAAAAGAGAAAAAAATATTACGACTATGGACAAACAATTTTAATGATTGAATTTATAAAGGAATTTTGGGAATTTTTAAAAGTTAGAAAAAAATACTGGCTTCTACCAATAATCATAGTCCTAGCATTGTTTGGAATTTTAATTGTATTAAGTCAAGGATCTGCAATAGCTCCATTTATTTATACTGTTTTTTAGTGATTAATATTTTAGGAATTTCAGCTTTTTTTCATGATAGTGCAGCAGCACTTATTCAAGATGGAAATATTGTTGCTGCAGCTCAAGAAGAAAGATTTTCAAGAATAAAACATGATGAAAGATTTCCAAAAAACGCAATTAAATATGTTCTTGAAGAAGGCAAAATAGGATTAGCCCAGATTGATTATATAGTTTTTTTTGAAAAACCATTTCTTAAATTTGAACGTTTGCTTGAAACTTATTTAGCA
>CBDDXH010000087.1:0-3006 GCA_965235125.1 Pelagilacustribacter hypolimneticus (SeqCode)
CCTATTGCAGGATTGCATGACATTTCACCAATTGTGGAAAGTGAATTTGTAATAAGAGCAGTATTAACACCCGATCTTGCGGAAGCGGCAGCAGCTTCACAACCAGCGTGCCCGGCTCCAATTACAATTACATCAAAATTTTTCTCTAAATTCATAGGGGGTTTATATATCCCATTAACTTAAAAGATAAGGTATTTTTATTCTATTTCCCGATACAGAAATCTTTAAAGATTCTATCTAGTAATTCTTCAACATTAACATACCCGACTATTTCTCCAAGGTTTCTAACTGCCAATCTTAAATCTTCTGCTGCAAGATCAATCTGATCTATAGATTTTTTATTAAGGCATCTTTGGATAAAAAACACTGTATTTTCAAGGCTTTTTTTATGTCTTTGTCTTGAAATTATATTGTCCACGTTAACTTTAAAGTGTTCATCAATTTTTTTGGATATTGTTTTAAAAAGATTATCAATTCCTAAATTTTTTTTTACTGAAATTCTAATTGGTTTGTAAATTTTATCTTCTAAGAATTTATTTGGACTTTTAATATCAATTTTATTTAGAACTAAAATTGATTTTAAATCAAATAATTTTAAAACTTTTTTGTCTGTTTTTTTTGTGTGATCGAAAATAATTAATTTTAGATCCGAATCTTTTAAAGATTTATTAGTTAAAAAAATACCTTTTTTTTCAATAATATTTTTTGAATTTCTTAAACCGGCTGTATCAAAAAATCTAACCAACTTTCCATTTAACATAATACTTATTTCAATAAGATCTCGCGTTGTACCGGGTATATTAGAAACAATGGACACTTGCCTATTAGCTAAACAATTAATTAAGGATGATTTCCCGGAATTTGTTGGTCCTATGATTGAAACCTTAAATCCATCTCTAATTTTCTCAGAATTCTCGCCATTCAGTATTATTTCTTTGATTTTATCATTTATTTTCAATAACTTATCTCTATTATTTGTAAATACATTATCTCCCACTTCATCATCTGAAAAATCAATGACAGCCTCATAATCTGAGAGTATTTTTATCATTTCGTCTCTTAAGCCGGTGTAAACTTTTGTTGTATCTTCATTCATTACTTTTAAAGCCTGAATTCTTTGAAGTTCTGTTTCTGAATTTATTAAATCAATTAAACTTTCTGCCTGTAATAAATTAATTTTTTTATTAAGAAGGGCAGTTTTAGTAAATTCGCCTGGCTTAGCTAATCTACTGTTCTTGAAACTAGATAAAGTTTTAAGAAAATATTTAATAACAGCATTGCTTCCATGAATATGAAATTCAACCACATCATCTCCTGTGTAGCTATTAGGTTTTGGAAAAAATATGAAAATCCCTTTATCAATGATCTTATTTTTATGATCATAAAATGAAGAAAAATTAGCTACTCTCGGCTTAATTTTTTTAAATTTAGTTATAGTTTTAGCTACCTGTAGGGCCTCTTTTCCAGAGACTCTTATAACTGCCAAACCAGATGTTCCCGGTGCCGTAGCTAACGCGAATATTGACATAAAAAAACGATATGATTTAGTTTTAATATAAATGTCAACTTTCCAATTATCTTTTAAAACAAAACTAGGCTTTATCTCAGTTATAGAAAGCGAAGGTTATATTACTAATATTGCTATTAGAAAAATAAAAAAACAAAAAAGTACCGCTCAATTACTGAAAGTTAAAAATCAAATAAAACAATTTTTAAATAAAAAAATAAAAAAGTTTACCTTCAAAACAAAAACTTTTGGATCAAAAACGCAATTAAAAGTTTGGAATAAAATTAAAAAAGTACGTTATGCAAAAACTGTCTCTTATAATTTTATTTCTAAAAAAACAAAAATACACCCAAGACATGTTGGAAGAATTTGCGGCCAAAACAGATTATTACTTTTTATTCCCTGTCATAGGATCATTAGGTCTGATGGTTCGTTAGGCGGTTTTTCAGCAAAGCATAGGATCAGGTTGAAAAGTAAAATACTTAAAATTGAGGAATTAAATAAATAAACCCTCATTAGCTATATTAACAAAATTCTTTTTAATAAAAAAATTCTTATCGAGATTAGAGAGTGTATTCTTTCTTATAGCAGCATAACTATCGATATTAATATCAAATATTTTTCTAATCCCGTCGATCAATGTTGCAAAAGTAAGATTATTCAAACTTGTCTCATCTAAATATTTTTTAATAAAATTATCATTGCCAATCTCTAGACCTAAATTTTCGCAATATTTAATAACTTTAATTAAAGAAAATATATTTCTTAAAGTCATATTCCAACCCTGGCCAGCTATAGGATGAATTTTATTAGCTATCTCACCAAATAGTAAAGCTCTTTTAGAATCTTTTAACTCATTAAAAATATAATTTAGATTAAACTTATTAATCTCAGAGATAGAAATTATTTCTTTAAATAATTCTTTAAAATGACTATTAAAAAATTTCGATAAATAATTATTATTTGATACATATTTTTCATTAGCCGAATTATTTTTAATAGACCAAATTACAGAAGTCTCTGTGCTTGAAACTGGGAGAAAAGCCAAAGGTCCGTCTTTTAAAAAAAATTGTCTTGCAGAATTATTTATAATTTTTTTATGAAAAAGATTAAAAACATATGCATTCTCATTATAAGACTTGTCTACAATTTTTCTTAATTTGAATTTAGATAATAAAGAAAGATTATTAGCAGAAGCAAAAATAATAAGATTATAATTTTCTTTAATTAAATCTTTAAAAGTAATTTCTTTAAAAAATTTATTGTCATTAATCGATGATATTTCTTTCTTAATGAAATTAATATTTTTTAAACTTTTTAATTTTTTTTTAATATTTAATAATAAAGTATTGCCATCAATAATGTAAGCTAAAGCTTCTTTATTGTTAGATGCAGCGAATTGAAGATCTTGTTTTAAGCTTATGGATGAATAAGAATCGTGTAAATAAATATTCTTAACAATATTAGATTTTTTTTTAATATCTTTTAGTCCGTAAAGA